>CAYGCR010000025.1:0-8726 GCA_964348415.1 uncultured Ignavibacteria bacterium
ATCCAAGACTGAGTTTCAGCAAGAAAGCTAATGGCTGCTGTGTTTTGACCGATGAGTGATTTGCACGGCTAGATGTTCCGGTTCCGCCGAAGGCAGAAAGAGCGTGCAGGAAGTCGAACACTACCGTCAAAGGTTAGTCCCAACTTACGGAGAGATGTCCGAGCCCCGCCTTCGACGGGACAAGTTGGTCTAAGGAGCACGCCTGTTCACCGCCGTTGGCGGGATTCCGCCAAAGGCGGAAAGAGCGTGTAGGAGCCGGAGATGTATTGCGTATACATCTTGGAGAACGAGGTTGGGAATCACTACGTAGGATATACCTCCGATTTGGCTAAAAGGATTAAAGGGCACAACTCAAGCAAGAGCAGATGGACAAGGAAAAAAGCACCCTGGCACTTGATCTACAAGGAGGAGTATCCTACGAAGAAGGAGGCTTTCCAAAGAGAGAGACAAATCAAAAGATACAAAGGCGGAGAAGCCCTCCACAAGCTCTTAGCTGAGCGTCCGACAGAATAGTGCATTGAGTGACGGAGAGATGTCCGAGTTGGTCTAAGGAGCACGCCTGGAGAGCGTGTAGCCCCCAAAAGGGGCTCCTGGGTTCGAATCCCAGTCTCTCCGTTTCAACTGGTTGCGCTACAATGAGTTCTGCTGATTTGGAGCCGATTGGAGAGAGAAAACATCGAAGCTGACTCGATTGCAATTTCCTTTTCCATATATCCGCTGCCTCTGTGTAGATTCCGCTTTTCCCGATTTCCATACCTCTAAGGCCCTTGCCGGAAAGAGACTACGAGGCGATAAGGGAAACGGCTCAGGCCCTGAAAGCGGAAGCAGACAGTCTGATGAAAGCCCCGCTTCCTAAAGACTTCAAGGTGAAAGGGAAGACTGCACCCAGGAATGTAGTCTAACAGGTTGTCGAGAAATCAGCTCAGGGAAGCGAGGACGAGACCGACGCGGGTTTGAAGCTGGTGCATGACAAGTTCGTGGAACCCGATATGCTATTGAGATAGAAGCTGCCTGGACTGCCTTCCACTGTGGTGGCTCAATAGACGACCTGCGTAGGTTCGCGGGCGACCGGATCTTGCCGCATCCGTCGGCTCACAAGTGCCCGTCCCGAGTAACGCCCGCAGGCAAAGCCCTTGAATAAAGTGAACCTAGCTTCGTCGATTGTGAGCATGCGGGAACGCCTACACGCCAGCCACTAGCGTATCCCCAGACCGACTTTCCTCAACATCCCCATTGAAATCTGCGCCTGCTCAAGAAAACTGAAAGGCCATCTCGGCAAACGGGATAAAGCTAATTATCTCTGCGTAGCTTGAAATGCCCCTCCCGCGTAGGCCGTTTACGCAATAGCTAGCCAGTATGTTAGTATTGACATTTTGGGTTTGCGTCCTATTATTCGGACGGAAGGACAAAAGTAGGATTCGGGCTTGGCATTCTGAAAGCCGAGCCGCCGAGAGAATCCTGCTTCACGCCCAGGCGGTGAGAGGGGCTATTTACGGACGATTGTAAGCCTCCTGCAATCACAGCCGGGCTGGGAACGCGCAGTTGAAATGATCCTCTAAAATGTATGCCAGGGGAGCACAGTCTCAGTAGGACGATGACCGTTACAGGCAGCAGCGTCGACAGATGACGGTCTGGTACCCCGGGAGCCGGTTGCCGCAACCGAAAGGTTTCGTGTTCTAGAAGGGGAAAACATCTTTGTAGTCCTCTTAAGCCTTTTTGGGGAGATTTATCATTGGAAAACAATGGACCCAGAAGGTGCCAGCATAAAAAAGCCTTGCTTCTGGTAATTCTCCCAACCTGGGCAGCCGCGGTGGTCGATTGGGCGGCGGTGCCATCAATCCTTGACGATGTCTTCCTCCGGTTTCGTGGAGCTTCGATTGCGCCGCTCCGGGCATTTCCTCGGACAGGATTTGGCTCTATGAGACAGGTAATGCTGCCAATGGTAACGGGAGGCATGAGGGCGACTATGTTTGCAGTACAGCCCGGTTCCAGAGATCCGCCATTCCAAGAACCTTGCGTGCCGTTTATCGGGAAGATCACCTTGATCCTTTTGAAATTTGGTACCGCGATTCCTGTAATGGCGCGGAGGAGATTGGCACCATAAAGAGTTCAGCATTATAGTGTCACACAGAAACCGTTCTCCAACCAGATGGGGAGAAAGGCGCAGACCGTTGCTCCAGTAGGTGGGTCTTTTGGATCTTCTTTACCGGGAGACAGCCCTGATGATATGATCAGCACTCTCTTCCCATTAACGTAAACATATTGTGTTGTCGGTAGCAAATGTTCGGGAGGTTATCCATGAAAAGGAGAGAATTTCTTGCATTTTCCGGAATGGCCGGGGTGTGCCTGGTGATTCCGAGATTGATTGGTGGCAAAGGGCTGCAGGCTGCTACCCTGGGTCCGGGGCTAAGTGATCCCGCGCTGCAGCCCATGTTCGAGGAGGCGGTGCCCAACGCACTCGATACAGGCTTCATTTACAATACCAGTAAGGGGAAGATTAAAGTGGCTGTCGGGCAGACTGTCCAGCAAACCGGGCTGGTCGATGATTTGGGCAATAAGCTGTCAACCATCATTTGGGGATATGGGGACGACAAAATGTATACTTGGCCTGGTCGCACTTTCCAGGTGCGCAGGTACGAGCCCCTGGAGGTCAAGTGGGAAAACGGACTTGGCGGGCTCCCGTACCTGATCACCGGCAAGAACAACACAGGACTGGGCTTCGGCGACTACACCGGTAGGCCTGTTCTTGACAGCAGCCTGCACTGGGCTTACAGCTTGCACGGCTACGAAGGATACAGCATCGAGATGGACGGGGTACCGATCGTGGTCCACGTGCATGGAGGCCATACAGATTTCCAATATGATGGTAATCCGGAGTTCTTCTTCAGCCCCGGCTACACCATCCGGGGACCCCAGTGGGTAGACAAGAAGTACCTATACGACAACAGCCAACCCGCAGGAACGCTCTGGTATCATGACCATGCCCTGGGTATCACCCGCTTAAACGTGTATGCTGGTATGGCGGGTTTCTACATTATCCGGGATGAGTCCGACACCGGCCTGCCAGGTAATCCGTTGGATTTACCTGCCTTCCCTTATGAGGCTGCCTTTGCCATTCAGGACCGCATGTTCAAGGACAACGGTGAGCTTTTCTATCCGGCATTTCCGGGAGATCCATTCTATGAGGACTTCATCACCGGCGAAGGCGCTGTGCTGCCGCCCGGCATCTTCCCCGGTGGAGGTCCGACGGCGCTCGCCGAGTTCTTCGGCGACCACATGGTGGTCAACGGGAAGATTTGGCCCAAGATGAACGTGGAGCCGCGCAACTATCGTCTTCGATTACTCAACGGATGTGACAGTCGTTTCCTGGCGGTACAGTTCTTCGAGGTGCCCCCGGGTGCCAAGAACTTCAGCAGCTCCAATGGACCGTTGCCGTTTACAGTCATCGGGAGCGACCAAGGTCTGGCTTCCAGCCCCACATCTGTGGATACGCTGTTGATGGAGACCGGTTCGCGGTACGACGTTGTTTTCGACTTCAAGTCCGTAACTCCAGGTAATCGTGTGATCATGAAGAACATCGGCGGCGACGAGCCCTTCGGCGGCGATATCCCTGGACCGCAGGTCTTTGGTGAGACCGACCGCATCATGGCCTTCGATGTCGTACTGCCTCTGGATAACACGGTTCCCGATGCAAGCCCTACGGGTATCAACTTCGGTCCAGTCGTTCCAATGCCGACGCGGTTACGCAAGGTGGCGCTGTTTGAGGGTAAGGACGAGTTCGGACGTTTACAGCCGCTGCTGGGTACAGCCGAACCGGCTACCGACTATGCTGGCAATCCCATCAACTGGCCGAACACACCGGAATACATGGATGCCGGTCTCATCGGCCAGATGGAGGGATCGATTGCCTGGCACAGCCCGACGACGGAGAACCCGGCCCTAAACAGCACCGAGGAGTGGGAGATCTGGAATGTCACCGGCGATGCCCACCCGGTGCACCTGCATCTGGTGAATTTCGAGATTCTCGGTCGGCAGGAGATTATGTGGGATAGCCACACGACCGAAGACGACCGGGTCATCCCGAACGATGATCATGGCACCCCGGCTGGCGATGGGACATATCTGGTCAACCAGCCTGTGGTGCAACACAACGGCCTCCTCGGTCAAGGGTTCCGCATCGTTAACCTTACCTACGGTGCCGCCGTGCCGCAGCCTGGAGAATACGTCGAGAATGCCCCCAAAGATATGGTCACGGCTTTGCCGGGACAGATCACCCGGATCAAGGCGAACTTCGACAAGCCGGGCCGCTATGTTTGGCATTGCCACATCCTATCCCACGAGGACCATGAGATGATGCGGGTACTATATGTGGGACCCGTTCCTCAGTTTGCGAAGGAAGTTATTGCTGCTTCGTCTTCGTCTGCCGTGCCCAAGGACTTCGTGTTGGAGCAGAACTATCCCAACCCGTTTAATCCCAATACAAACATTCGGTTTCAGCTTCGGAAAGACGAGCGTGTTCAGTTGAAGATTTACAACATGCTCGGCCAGGAGGTGGGCACGCTGGTGAATGAGAACTATGCAGCGGGTACCCATACTGTAGTCTGGGATAGCAGGGACAACCGGGGGAAAGCGGTTGCCAGCGGTATTTATCTTTACAAAATGACCGCCGGAGGATTTACCGAGACGAAGAAAATGAACCTTCTTCGTTGAAGCGAGAAGAGTTCACATCTTGCATGTCTTAAGGCGGTGAGGGACGAGAATGTCCTTCGCCGCCTTTTTGATATCTTCCCTAGGAAAAATCCCCGACCCTTTCAAAAATAGGTTACTGTTAGTCTTGAGTTTTCTATGCGTCAGCATCAGGAAATGCTAATGCCTGCCGCAGTCGTGAATCCTTGTCCCCAAGCATCTGAGAGAACTTTGAATATTAAATCGATTCTGACTGGCCTGCTACTTCACATGAATTGACTAAGTTTATTCCTTCAGCTTGCAAGTCAGGTGTGCTGGGTTCCTGACGTACAAGCCACAAGCTTCCACCTTCTCCAGGTTGGCGGTCAACCCAAGGAGGTGAAGAAGAGCGAAAGCTCCTAGCCTGCTTTCCGGGCGCACCTTCGGTGGCTCTTTAATACATCAGCTTCGGAGGAGGTAATGAACATCTGTAGGGTTCTAATTGTTATGATTCTGATCGCTGGCATTGCTGGTCTGGTCGGTTGCTCAGAAGGCCGTAGGATCTCGCAAATAGAAGAGCAGAACAAAGCTCTAGCTCAACGCATTCATTCAGAGGTCTCCGAGGGCAACCTGGGAATCTTCCATGAACTGTTGTCACCTGATCATGTCCGTCATTGCCAGGCGATGCCGCCGGACTTCCAAGAGCCTTGTGGACGGACGAACTCAAGGCATTCGTTGCTGACTTAGTAGCGCCGTCCAGGACTGTAGAGACAAAATCGAATTCTTTCTAGCTGACGGTAATACGGTAGCTTATGTCATGACCACAACCAGAACATAGACCGGTCCGATGGGACACCTCTCAGCCAGTGGTAAAGAGTCCACACTCACGAATATCGTGATTCAAAGGACTGAAGATGGCAAGATTGTAGAAACCTGGATAAGCTGAGACAATGTTGCCATGCTCACGCAACTCGGCTTCTTCCCTTTGCCCGAATCGGGGCAGCCTTAAGTGAAGCAGTGAAAAAACGCACACGAGCATACTCCGCTCGATGAGCAGAATTCTTTCTAACAATTTTCTAACAGCGAACTTAATCTAACTTGAAGGAACTTGTTTGTACTTGAAGTAACCTGAACGAGCTTAACGACCGGATAAGCAATGAATTAGATGCATTTCTGTGGGATTGAAAAAGTTGTGCAAAATAGCTAGCGGAGACTCCCAGTTTCTCCGTTTTTTTCATTCCCGCCCCCCTTGTCATGCATCCAGATTTTAGCTTGACTTCCCTAAAATGGCTATTTATACTTGCGTGAAAATTACATAGCTTTTCACTGTACTAAAGCATGTTCGAGTCCGACATTAAATAAATGGAGGTAACGTGTACCCTAATATTCGTAGGTTGTTTCGACACTCACTTTTAGGGGCTTTAGGCTTGGCATTTGTCTTGAGTGTGATGTGGCCTCCGCTCTGCCATGCCGCCAAACTGAAGGATCTACAGCATCTTCAGGATGACGCTTCACGGTTGGTCAACCGGTCGCGCGGCTTGGCGGTCGCCATCCTGAAAGAGATTAAGAGCATAGATGAATCTTGTCGCCGTCGCGGGGGTGAGCCCATCCAGGATAAGAAACCCCTGGCAAGACAAATTCTGGGGCGAATTGAGCCGCTGAGGGAGTCTTTTGACAATAACGTGCGGGACGCGGAGAAGGCCATCGACAGGTTCAATGACAAGCTCGCGAAAATCGGAAGTCCCGGTGAAGAAGAACGCAAACTCAAAGAAGATGTTGACCTGCTCAAGGAAGACTTGGCGAAATATGACGGCTACGTGAAGAGGTTTTTTGACCGCACCCTGCGAGATTTTGGCTCTCCCATAAGGCTAAAGGGGGGTGTCTTTGCCGGGATGGCAGTTCCAGCCCAGAGAGCTCCCGGTCTTCGCATCAGCGGAGAGCTGAGCAGTGCCGGAGGCGGTTCTTCCTACAAGAGGCCCCATCAGGATCCCAGGACCAGTCTTACTTCCGGTGATCTGAACCTCAAGGTTGCGGGGACCTTTTGGCCCTCGGCTCTGACACAAATCAACTTCCGGGGGAGTCGCCAGAATACCATTGAACAGAGAAAAATCGCCCTGACCGACGCAGGCGCCGGGGTTAATCACACCTTCCAGGGAGGTGTCCGTCTTGGTCTCGACTTATCCTACAATGGTTATGATGATGCCGCCTATGATTCGCTTGATTTTGATGAACTGTCGATAGGAGGCGGCTTTGGGTATAGGGGCCAGCGGGTCCAGGCAGATATCGGAGCCAGACATCTTTCTCGATCCTACAAAGATTCAAAAAGCGCCGATTATAAAACCCTCACCCTTCAGCCAGACCTGAACATCCGGGTCGGAACGGGTTCCATCAATTTGGGTACTGTTTATCTGAGCAAATCCAACGAAATGGAGCTTCTGGACCATCGAGAGCTGTCACCATACTTTCGCTGGGAGTTTTCCAGGGGTGGGCCGGAGCTGAATTTGCAATTTCAGCAATTCACCTATCCCAATCAAGATAATTCTCAAGACGATAATAATCGTATCAAAGCAAGCTTTTTCAATAGGAAAACAAGTGCCTCTGGACGGGTGAGGTATGGTCCGGAAATCGCCATATACAGATACCCGAATACGGAAGACAAGGATTTTGCGGATTACGGTTTGGTGCTTAGCCACCAGTCGTTTGGCCGGCAGGCCTCAATGTTATCGCTCCGAGCCATATACCGAATCCATGAGGACACGCTGCAGTATGATTTCGCCCAAGTCACTCTTCGCAAGAGCAAGCGGCCCGTCGGGTCAGGTTTCAGTTGGGAATCAAACGTGGCTGGTCGGTATTATACGGAGTCTTCTGATAAGGACGATTCCCTGCGGTTGGCTAATGTCCACCCGCCTCACACCTTGGACTCCTATTATCGCATGGGCTGGGTTATAACAGGGAGACGAGCTTTGCGGGAGGTTTCCTTTGGGCCGATTACGGGGGCGAAGTTCTATTTCGACACGGAGTGGGATGGGGCCTTCGAAAACGATATAGACTACATCTGGAGAAATCCACAAAACACAGTGGTGGGCGGGGTGTACCTGAAAACGGTGATACTACCTTCGTCCGTTTTCCGCATCAGGACCGGGGGATACTACCAGGTGAGCTTCCTTTATAACGCCGAGCCGGTTCGGAACTACTCGCTGGCTGACGTCAATCTCTCGGCCGACTATGCCCTGGGACGGCAACTTCACATTGAGGCCAGAGGAAACATGCACCTCACCCGGGCCCACATAGAATCCGACACCGACTTAGAAAAAACAGATTTCGGGCTGGTCGTTCGCTACTTGCTCGACGTGGTTAGGTGATCCGTATTGGAGTTTCCTTTTCAATTGAGCAATAAAGTTGTGGTGATGATTAAGTTGAATATCTTCTCAAACCGTCTATAGGAGCTGTTACGATGACCAGAAAAATGTGGGCGAAGATTATCTGTTTCGTGATCGCCACAGTACTTTTCAGCGGTGCCGAGCCGGGTACGTTGGTCGGCAACCAGATCGGCGGGGCGGATGCAGACGCTACGCCCTTCGGTGAGATCAAGAAGAGCGTGGAAGGAGGAAAGCGAGAGATCAAAGAGCTCTTGACAGATATAAAAATCAATACCGATTTTGTACCAATCGTCAGGTCAGTCGACGGCAAAAGCGGTGATGAAGTTACTGGCGCGCTAGTAATGCTGGACGAGGATGACAAAGATGTTCCGGGTGATGTTGCGGCATACGGACGTAACGAAAGCCTGCTCGATCCAGCTACGTCGATTTCTCGGCCGGGAAAGGGCGAGATGGAGGTGACGACAGAAGATGCGGGGTACCAAACGAAATTTGCTTCTTACAAAAAAGAGTACTTGGCCGGCCAGTTTGATGAAACTGACAACCAGAGCAATGCTGGAATCTCCTCAAACCCAGAGGAGCCGACCGGGCTGGGTGTGATTGTGACAGTGCTGGACAGCAAAAGCGGGACAAGGGTAAAAGGGGCCACCGTGACATTTGACGTCCAGACAAAAAGCGCGCCGG
>CAYGCR010000025.1:8736-41688 GCA_964348415.1 uncultured Ignavibacteria bacterium
GGCCGCGCCGCGCCGGACGGCATGGCAACCTTTGAGCGGAAAAGTGAGGTGCTCGACCCGCAGAACAGGGACACCAAAGTCGAGATTTTTGCGAAGGCGGACAACCATATCTCCAGATCTGAGCACTCTACCTGGGGCGAGCTGGCTCAGAAGTTGGATAGGGAGAAGAATCAAATATACACTCAGATCTTTCTTGATCCCGTGGAGGAGCCGGCCAAGCTGAGTCTGGTGGTGACTTTGGTCGATGTCAAGAGCGGGGCTCAGGTACCGGATGCAGAAGTCAAGGTTGGCCGTGAAAAGAAGTATGCTCCCAGCGGGGTGGCGACGTTTGTTCGCGATCACTCCATTCTCTACCCGGGAAAAAGCCAAAACAAAACGCAGGTTTGGGCGGAGGCGCCAGGCTACGATTTGGATTCGGCATCCTTCACCTGGGGATTTCTGGCCAACCGTTACGAGAAGGACAAGAACCAGATCGGGATTGAGCTTCCTCTTAACCCTCGTGAGGGAGGGGACAAAATCACGAAGCTCGAAGTGCACTGCGATCCCGCCGGGATATTTGAGGTGGAGGTTTCCGCTTGTGTGGCCAGAATACACTTGGAATCGGGCCGGGTAAAAGAGGTCAGCGAGAAATCAAGTTGGACTCCCGCATTTGTCGACCAGACCAAAGGTAAGGTCAGAGGCGACAAAGTAAAGGAGACGTATGCTTTGCCCCACACCGTCAACATAAAGGTCAGCTACGATGCAACCGCAGAGGAAGGCGGCCAAAAGTGGGCTGCGTCCGGTGCGGTGTTGGTTAAACCCGGTCGGCCCAAGCCGCAACCGGATATCCTGGTAGCCAAAACGGCCGACCCGCCGAATGTAAGCGCCGGGGGGTCGGTGACCTACACCTTCACCGTCACCAATCCGGGGAATTGCCCTCTATCCGACGTGACGGTGACAGACGACAAGTGCGAACAGGTGAGCTTCGTGGCCGGCGACCTGAACAACGACTACCTGCTGGATACGAATGAGACCTGGATTTACGAATGTTCCGTGACGCTGACCCAGATGGGGGACTTCATCAATGCAGCCACGGCCGGAGCCACCGGACCCAACGGCAAACTGGTAAGCGCTGGGGGGGCAACCACCGTAAGGGTCACACGTGAGCTGGTCGACGTGCCCGATCTCTACGACCTTACTCGAGAAGCTGCAGAGTACGAGGTCAAAGACGCCAAGCTCGCGGTGGGCATGGTGGCGGCAGAAGCGAGCGATTTAGCACCCGGTCAAGTTACGCGACAGACGCCGGAGGCAGGTACGAAGGTTCCGGCAGGGTCTGAAGTTCATTTCTGGGTATCCATGGTAGAGCCCAAGTTGATACGCGTGGACCCTTCCAGACCGACAATCGAGCGGGGTGATACCATACGATTCAGGGCCACGCTGGTATTTGAGGACGGTACCGAGGAGGATATCACGCGCGCGGCCACCTGGACGCCAGGGCCGGGTAACGTCTATATTGGTGGAGAAACAAGGACATTTACTGTGAGCGCCGAGTACATCGGAGGCAGGGGTTTTGCCGTGGTGAACGTAGGAGAGGTCAAGGGGCCTGACTGGCAGCCGCCCGTCATTCATCCGGAAGACACGCTGGCTCGTGTCCCGCGTCTTGAACCGGCAGATTATACCTGGTACGCTTTGTGCGTGAAAGGGGAGGGCGAAGTGCTTTATAGCGAGGATGCTGATCCGAGCAAATACCACATCATGGCCGGCCCCTTCCCGGCTCCACGGACCGTCAGGAAGTGGATCGACGACAACTGCCCGCGCTGGCGGTGTAGCCTGGACGGATCGTGTGCAGATAAGCCAGCTACCGGCGGCGAGTGGAACGTTTTCTGTGACCAAGAGAGCGGTGCCGTCACCATCGGGAGGGGATGGGCAGCCTCGGGACAGAAGATCATGGCAGGCGGTTTTCTGGGGGAGCTGGATGCTCGTTTCTGGGTCGATCAAAACTGTCCGATGTGGCGTTGCACTAAGGACGGAGCATGTGCCCAAGAACCCGCTCGGGGAGGCGAATGGAGGATCCTTTGTGACACCCAAAGCGGTGCCGTTACCGTTGGCACGGGTATGCCCAAATCCGGGCAGGTGGTTATGGATGAAGGTTTTCTCCAAGAGCCGGACGCCCGCATGTGGTTGGACCTTCGTTGCCCGCGATGGAGATGCACTCGGGATGGGAATTGCGCAGAGGGACCGGCCCGCGGCGGAGACTGGTACGTATTCTGCGCAGACAACCGAGAGGTCCAGCTGGGCAGCGGTCATCCCGGCAGCAGGAGGGATAGGATCATGGCGGACGATTTCCTTTCGGAGTCCGACGCCCGCCTGTGGGTAAACCAAAACTGTCCTACTTGGCGATGCGACTTCCAGAGTCGCTGCGTATTGCCGTCGGGGCCTGAGGAGGGGGCGGAGACGAAGACCTCAATTGATGACGCCATTGATGACGTGATCAGATCAGCGCAATCCGGAGATTGTGACGGGGCTTTGATGGAGTTTTCATCTATGGCATTGGAACTGGATGGGGTGGCAGCCAGATTCGACGACCTGGCCTCCTATTTCGATCAACAGCTGCGTTCCTTTGATCCACTCGATCCTCAAGCGTGGCAAGCTGTGTGCAGCGATGCGGATGTCGCCTATGCTCTCAACTCTGCTCGAACCGCCGCTGATGCATATGAGGTATCATATGCTGCACTGGCGGAGCTACTTGGCGACGTCGCAGCTTCATGCACCTCTTTACCTGGCTTCGAGACGGCCCTGGCTGATTACGGCCGGTTGGGGGAACAGAGAGACCGATTGCAGCGTGATTATTCGCGGATGCTGGGTGATTTCGCCGTCTACGAATGTGACGAACAGATCTCCCGGACTAACGTCGGGGATAGGGCCGATGATACCAGAGATCCAGAAGATCTGGACGCAGGAGTTGAAGTATGCGGCGACGGAATCGACAACGATGGTGACGGTGAGATCGATGAGTGTGACGCTGGATGCTGTGACAAGAACGTTCAGGTCACCGTCTCAGACTGCGGTCCCGATGCTGACGACATGTTCCTGATTGCCATAGACGGCAATGATCTGGGAGTTATTCCCAAGGGTCAGGCAAACACCTTTAACGTACAGCTTTCGCCGGGTGAGCATTCGGCGACCATCACCTGCTTAGATGACGGCGGCGATCCGCCTGGTTCCGCCACGGGAACGGCATGTATCTGGGTCACGGCCTACAGCAAGCCCATCACCGAAAGCGAAGAATCGATTGCCTACGGCACGACCGCAACGGTCAGTTTCACTGTTCCCGCACAGGGAACTGTGCCGCCGTTCCCCAAAGTCATTGATGGTTCCAGCTTGAAGCATCTGGAACAGGGGAACTAGGCAGACATGGCCGGGTCATTCCGGCGGGCTAAGATTTTTCTGACCCGGGTAAAGTCATCGACGATTGGGCAGTTCCTTGTCGGGTTGCTGATGTGAACTGAATTGGTTTCTGGAGCAATCCATTGATTTCTGAAAGATACGTCACCCACCAGTCTCTCTGCAATGCACCATTCCGCTTTTCTCGAAGCGTTTGGCCTCTCGTTGAAGCCTCCGAGGTTTCGCTACCACAAGATTTCCGAGCAAACCGCGAAAGCGGTCTAGTCTGTAGCAGAACGAGCAAAGACAAAAAGATAAAAACCTCGCAATATTGCCATGGAACGTGAATGGATTGAGGGGGGTCTATAAGAGGGCTTTCCTTGACTGGTTGTCCATGGACAAGCCGGACATCTCTTGTTCAGGAGGCAGAAGCGACAGGGGAACAGCCCGGGTCTGATCTGAAGAATGCCAAAGGCTACCGTTTGTACTACTCTTTAGGAGAAAGAAGGAGGACACAACGGGGTTGCACTGCACACGAAACGGGAGCTCAAGACCACAAAAAAGGGCTTTGGGGTGGAAAGATTGGACCGTGAAGGAGGAATACAAATCGCTGACCAAGAGAGCCTCATCTTTCTAAACATGTACTTTCCCAAGAAGGCCAAAAAGCTGCTAATCTCTCGAGATCCTAATGAAGCTTGCAAGAAAATAGATCTGACGCGCCCTAAATAGAATGAGTAGACTTCCGGGTTCCTGCCAGCGGAGGGTGCGCCGATTGATATGTTCGTAAGCCGCAGCTGCATCGATACGTAGAGGGCGCTCCGGAGCAACTCCGGTTACTCGACCTGGTGGGATCTGGAGAATGGGGCCAGAGAGAGGAATGCGGGGCGGCGGGTCTGCTATTCTTTCGAGAGCGAGAATTTCAAAAAGAGTATGAGGTCCTCGCATATACTTCCCAGGCGTTGCGTCATCTGACCATTGCCCTGAGGAGTCGATGTAGTCGTCCCGGACAAGCTTATTGTTGGGCTCTCTAAGGCACAAGGGAAAGATTGTTCTTGGCTCGCTGTTCTCCGACCCACTGCAGAAATGAAAAGGTCGGATAGGTCTTGCGACCTTACCCGACCTGCAGCCATTCGATACTGATTGGAGCTGGCCCTGCGCTTCGGTTGAATGTGACAATCAGAATTCAAATCCCAAAGAGAATCTGTGAACGCTGGAGAGGCGAGAGAAATCTGCCCAGGCGTAGCTTATATCCAGCTTAGTATTCTTGCCGGCGTTAAATTTCATCCCGGCGCCAAGGGTTAATCCCTCCTCTTCGTAGTTTAGTTTGTAACCGCCCCGCAGGGAGAAGGTCTCCTTCCACCGATATTCTCCGCCCAAGCTGGCCTGCTGAACGTTATCGTTGGGATGTTTTGCCTCCATGCTTACGGTGAACTTCGATTCGGGGGAATCAACCAGATCGTAAGCGACTCCAAACCTGAAGGTGAGTGGCAGGTCATAAGGGTCTACGGTCAGCTTGGCTTTGACGTTGTCGTAGTTGGGGTTGTTTGGCTCGGGGTTGTAGTAAGCATCCAGTTCCGGTCCTTCCAGCTTCATATCCGGACCCAGATTAGAGATGTTCATCCCGACCCTTAGGCTTTTGAAGCCAGTGTAAAACAAGGTGCCAAAGTCAAAGGCGAAGCCGGAGGCTCTCTCTTCCGAGATCCTCTCCCATATATATTTTCCACTTATGCCCACAGAGAATCTATCGGTGAACTTTCTGGCATATCCCAGAGACAGCGCATAAGAAGAGGCGGTGAACGTCTCCCCAGTCCCTTCTGGCTCTTGCACCGTGGTCACCTCGATATCCCCCATGCTAAGGGCGGTAACGCTTACGCCGAATGCGCTGTACTCGCCCAACGATCTGGCGAAGCTGGCGTGATTGAGTTGAACATCCGATATCCAATCCACGTTCGTCAGTGACAGGTTGGAGGAGGATATTTCCGTAAGAGCGGCAGGATTCCAGTACATGGCGTAGGCGTCGTTCACGCAGGCTACAGAGGCTTCTCCCATAGCCACGTATCTTGCGCCCATCCCTATCTTGAGAAACTGCGCCCCTGCCGTTCCCACTCTGGAGAACTCACCAGAGTAACCGGTGCCAGCCAGGCTGAGTATCAACAAGACGGCGAGAAATGCGAACAACTTGATTTTCATGTTTTCCCCCTTCTTGGCAAAATTCCTTTAGTTAGGACTTCGTATATGCTTCATCATAGTCGTCTCTGTCATCTTGTCGAGTCACAGATACCTGGCAGCAACCATCGAAATCATGCTATCCTCGGTCTATGGCCCGGCTCCTTTAATCCCCCGATTCGACTGGTCTATTTTATCACCGCGAATTTGCCCAGTTTTTCTCCATACTTGGAGTCCACATGATAGAAATACACACCCGGCACGATTCCCTGCTGGTGCTTGTTCAGCAGATCCCAGTCTTCGGTTCCGGTTCCATTGTCGTGCTCGATCACCCTCACCAGGTCTCCGGCCAGGGTGTAGACGCGGATGGTGCACAGGTCCGGAAGATTGGTGAACTGAACCTTTCTGATTCCTTCCGTGGTCTCCCATAAAGCATGAGCTATGTAAGGATTGGGTACCACCCTGATTTCGGAAAGCTCCTCGTCTGCCCTCCTGGCATCTATGCCTCCGGCGGTGTAAAGAAACTCATCGTCCGGACCGTTCAACTTTGCTCCCGTGATTTGATAGACATCTCCGGCTGCATATTCGGTGTCGGTGGGAGCAAATGCGAAGAACCACACGTGATAGTAGGGGAAAGCTTCTGGATGAGGCTGTCCGTCGTAGGCAATGTTCACTATGTCCAGATAGTCCATGTGGTCTGGATCCCAGATCCCGTTTCCGGCCTGATCGTATACCTCCACCAGCACCTGTTCCCCGGTGGTGGTGTTCCATACCTCAAAAGGTACCCACACCGGCGTGACGTCATCCAAGAAACTGTAAGCCTGTGAACCCGGCTGGGTGAATCTTAACTCGTAGGTGGAACGGAAATGCATATCGGCGCCCAGCGGAAAGCCGAACAACTCACCCATGCTCCCTAAAAAGTGGTGCATATGGAGTGTGGCCGCCTCGGCAGTCGCAAACTGCGTCTGACCGTAAGAACTAGGTTCCCTCTCACCATTTGCGACTATTACTTGCATTCCGTCAATCACCGGGTAATCTTGTGGATTTCCGGACTGTACAGTCTGATCTTTCAAAACCGTGTCCCCGATAGTTTGATCAACGACGTGCCAGTAGGTGGCAAGCGGGTCTTCGGTGAAGGCCACCTTGTATTCATGCCCGGTCAGGGCAGCTTGGTCGAATACCACCGGCGTAACCGTGCCGTCGCTCGGCTCTTCATTACCCAAGTATTGGTGCTCTACAGTGGCGCTGGCTGGATAATATCCCGCCGGGTCGGTCCGAGGGTAGGCAAAAACACAGTTTACGTCCTCACCCGGTCTTCCATATGCTGTCTGCAGAGGCTCGATGGGAACGCTGGTGTCACCTTCATCGAAGGAGACCACCGAATACCAGTATTCCACGCCGTTGACCAGATTCTCATCGGTGTAAGTGTGAGGAAGAATGTCATTGGGATGTTCTTTCTGATACATGGCTATGGGCACATAGTCTGGACCCAGACTTCCGTCCGGGTTTCTCACCAGATCGCCCCAGGTCTGACCCATATCCGTGCTTCTATATATCTTATATCCCTTGAAATCCGTCTCTCCACTTAACGGATCGACCGAGGACTCGGAGCTGTTGTCCCAAACCAGCTTCACCTTCTGGTAACCCGGGGTTCCTACCAATTTGGCTGGCCGGGGAGGCTCAGGACCGATGAAATAGTTGTCGTAGACCACCTGAGCCATGGAGGCATTGTTCTTAAGCTCCTGCTCATCATGTCCTGCCACCAGAGCAAAAACCACGCGAACGGTCTTACCAGCGGACAGGTTTATCCCCCGGGTGCACTGAACATAGTACTGATCGGTAGGGGGAAGGCTCTGGTCGAATTGTTGACTGTCGATAAACTCGTACTTCTTCGGGTCATTGTCCGGCAGATCCTCCCACCTTCCGGTGCGGAAGGCGGTCATTCCAATGTTATCCGGAGTCTCGATGTATTTGGTACCCATGAGGCCGGTTTTTACCAAAGGGCCCCATCCCTGATCATAGCCGTCCTCGTCATAGGTCCAGGCCAGGTTCATGGAGGAATCGAAGGCCACCAGGTCGCCCAGCCGCCCGTTCTCGAACGTACCCGGAACTATTCCCCCGACATCGAAATCGCAATAAAGCCCGAAGGCGAAATCGGGGTAATTGTTGTCTGAGACGTTTTTGATCTCCAGTACCACAAACAGGTAATCCTCATTATAGATGTAGTTCCATTGATAGATGGTCTGAGTCAACTCCAGACCCAGAGCCGCCACTCCGCTGTTGGCATCGTAGAATCGATAATGGCTCTCCTGAAGCGAGATGGGGCCGGCTTCTACCATACCGGAGGATAGAGTCCAGACCTGGTTGTAAACCCATTGCTCAGACTGGCTATCCCATACTCTCCAGCCGTAGGCGGGCTTGCCGATCCCAAGCCCCACTGTATCAGCGAGATCATAATTGTATGAGGTGGGATCAGTGGAAAGGTGTATCCTGTAGCTTTCCTCACCATTCACCATTGAGGGCAACGGCATGAAATCGTCATCCGTGTTCGCCACCACCGTATCTCGGCCCGGCTTAACCGCCCCCATCCAGTATTTAATCTCAGCCAGATAGTGGTGCCCGGATCCTTTAGGCCACTCGCCGGACGGTTTTCCTAAGTGGCTCTGTCCCCCGATCCAGCCCCAGTTCTGCACCGTGGTGGCGATGTTGCCCTTGTTGTGTATGATCTGATCCTGCAGAGGGGTGGGAGGCTGCAGGCTCTTCCCCACTTTGGATGTCGCCTGACTACACCAGAGGAAAAACAGAATTGGAAGCAGAAAGACGATACGTTTCCTGTTCATTTATGACCTCCTTGGTTTATCAGAATACAAACTGGATTCCCCAGCGTACGGTGCGGGGCGCATCATAGTTCTGTGGGTCCTTGGCCAGTAGTCGATAATACCGATTCACATCTTCGGCGGTCAGAGGCCCGTCTCCGTCTGGATCAACTGTCAATTCATAGTGATATCCATCATCATCCGGCTTCCCGGTGTTCGAGTAAACGCGCAGTACGTTTCTTCGGTCGAAAAGATTGACCACTTCGGTGAAGAAGGAAAGATGGATCTGCTTTTCGGGGAACAGATAGAAATCCTTATTGAATTTTAGATCCACCCGATAGGTTGCTGGCATCCTCCCCTCGTTCAAAGCTCCCAGACGATTTCCCTGGTCGTCGGTCTTGGTGTAGGGCATTCCGCTTCCATACCTGGCCAGGACGTTTAACCCCCATGCTCCCGGCACGGTAATGCCTGCGACTTTCCGCTTCCAGTCTCTGGGAACCCGGTAGTCCAAATCCACGGTTAGGGTATGTCTCTGATCGAAGGACAAAGGATATTCCCGAACCGGCCATACCGGCGCGTTGGTTCCCGCTGTGAAATAGTCGTAATATCCTTCGTAGGCAGTAGAGGCATTTCCCTTAGCTATCATGTAAGAGTAATTGATGGTGCCGGAGATGTTCTTGTGGCTGGGCCTTTTCGTAAAAATCAAGTCAAGTCCCTTAACCGTTCCATAGTCGGCATTTACAAATTGGGTATAGGCGCCGCCTGAGTACACCACTTCGCGGGTGGAAGCCAGATTAGTGAGGTCCTTGTAATAGGTAGTGATCTTCACGGTTATATCGTCGGTCAGAGCGTGGTTGATGCCCAATTCGTAGGAAACACTCTTTTCAGCATCCATATCGGGATTTCCCACCAGCGGGTATCCGGTGGTCAGGTCCGCCTGGAGATTGGTAAACATATATTGGTAAGCGGGAACCTGAAAGTAATAGCCGTAACTGAAATGTATCACGGTACGGTCCGATATGGGATGCGAGATGCCGAGGCGCGGGCTGAGCTGAGTCTTAGCCTGGGTGTGGATTCTCCTCTGTTTGGCTACCGGATCATCCCAGTAGTCGATGTCAGCATCCAGATAGTCCAAGCGAATTCCGGCATTCACCACGATTTCTCTGAGCTCCATTTTGTCCTGCACATAGAAGGCACCATAGTTGGGGTCAACATCGTATTTCTCACCGTACGGTCGGACGTTGAAAAACTGTTTGTCATCCCATCTCAATCGATTCGCCCGGTACTCTGCTCCGAGTTTTATTTGATTATGTTTGTCAACCTGGCTGACCAGATCAAAGCCCAGACTGGTGTATTTGGCTCTGCGGTAGTGGTACCGCGGATAGTAATCCGGGGCGGAGGTGAAGCCAGTGTAATAATACTCTTCTGAGACATTGTAATTGTCGTCATCGATGGTACCCACATAGACTCCACTTGAATCCTCCGCATAGCCCGGCCACTGGTTCCAGTAAACGTCGAAGAGATGTTCCGGGGCCAGCTTGACGTCTGTATAGAAGTGGCTGAGTTTTACGGACCAGAAGGTGCTCTTCGAAGTGGCATAGGACGTCTTGATCCCGAAAGTGTAAGATTTGTTGCGAATCTTACCTAACCCGTCCAGATTGAAATCGTACGAGATGCCGTTGACGTCTCTGTGCTCATATCTCAACAGATCTCTGGTGTAATAGTTGCCGCTCAAAACCAATTTAAGCTTCGTGGCGGGACGCAAACTAATCTTTCCCGTTCCGGTGGTGATCTCCCTTTGGTTGTGGGGGAGATAAGCATCATTCCAAATCTTCTCCCCGGAGAGAAAGAAGGTGGCTTTGTCGCTATGGTCAAAAGCCAGAGGGCCTCCCAGGTTGATGATCAGCGAGTGATTATTGTTCCTCTTCAGCTTCCGATACTCTGTTGTGTTGACATCGTAGGAACGGGTCAATCCATCGTAAGCCTTTATTTTTCCGGTGAAGTCAGGTCCACCCTCGCGCGTGATGGCGCTGACCACTCCGGAGAGAGCCTCACCGTATTCGGCGGTGAACCCTCCGGTGGTGAGATTCAGCTCCTCCAACGCTTCAGGAGGTATCCGAGTTCCCGGCTGACCCACCAGGGGATCCTGAATGTAGACGTCATCCAGAAAATAGCTTATTGTGGCCTCACGCCCACCGCGAACATGCAGGTTCCCGTATTCATCCATGACCGTTCCAGCCATGTTGGAGATGACAGGTTGAATCCCCACGGCATTGGGAAGGTAGTCCAATTGCTCTCTTATCACCATGTCCGTAGAGGAGGTCAAGTCCTTCTGTATAAGCGGGCGAGATGCCACCACGGTGACACCTTCTTTCAGCTCCACAGGTGCAGATGTTAACTGAAAATCAACTGGAGTAGTCAAGTCCAGAAGCACCGTTACCTGAGTCTGCACGACGGTCTGATAACCTATGAGGGACGCCGTCACAGTGTGGGTTCCCACCGGCACATTTAGGATGAAATATTCGCCGTCTTCGTCCGTGGATGTCCCAATGCTGGTGCCTTTGATCATCACCGCGGCACCCGGCAAGGGTGCTCCGCTTTTGGCATCTTTGACCACTCCCGCGATTTTTCCAGCCGTCCCAGCCCAGATGATTTGAGCAAAAGCCAAGACCAACAGGCCGGCAAACAAAACGATCCTGCAGGACAACTTGGGTGCTCCTTTGGAGTATGCTTTGGAATTCAATTTGCTGCCCTCCTTTTTTGAGAAAACCGAAATTTGATGAGTTGTGAATTGAACTCAGTACAACGAACCTCAGATTTCCCTACAAAGCTGGCCGTTTTCACATAGAAGCCAGGGATATTTAATTAATCGACCTGGGAGTTGAAAACTTTAGCTGACAATGTCTCTCCGTCCCTGATAGTCTTTCCCTCCCTGCGTCGGCTGCGAGTGGTGAACCTACCGGCGCAGTTTCTCCAGTTATCACAGTGGTAGTTTTATCCTAAATGTGGTTCCTTTGTTCAATTCGCTCTCCACCGAGATAGTGCCTCCGTGATTATCTATTATCTTTTTGCAGATGGATAGCCCCATACCGTGACCGGATTGTTTGGTTGTAAATCCGGCGTCAAAGATGCTCTTGAGTTCCTCATTAGACATTCCTTTTCCGGTATCCCCGACCAGAATCTCCACCAGTCTCTTCGTATCGTGATAGTCGGTCCCGACGGTTACGGTGCCCCCCTCGCCTTTTCTTTTTCCCATGGCATCAGCGGCATTGTTCAACAGGTTGTAAAGTACCTGCTGTATCTGACCAGGGTCTGCCACCAGGTGAGGAAGGTCCGACCTCAGATCGCTTAGGAATGAAATGTTTTTGAAAGTGTTTTGTGGCTTGATGAAAGTAAGAGTTTTCTCGATCAAATCATTGATGTCGCATTCAACCTTTTCCGCTTTCAGAGAGGAAAAATCCAGAAGACCTTGGGCAAATCTCTTCACCTTCTCCAGGCTGGTGGCGATAGTATCCAGCTGTTTGTTTAGAGAATCCGACTCCCCCTTTTTCACCTTCATGCTTAATATCTGGAAGTTGCCCATGATCACGGTCAGAAAATTGTTCAGTTCATGCCCGATCTCCGCAGAGAGTTTTCCTTGAGTGGCCATCTTCTCCAAACCGATTAATTGGTCCTGTAAGCTTCGCAACTCCTTGTATGATTTTTCGGTCTGGATCAACAAGGTCAGGTTTTCCAAGGAGATGGCGGTCTGGATACCCAGGATAGCTAAGAGCTTCAGATCCTCCTGGGAAAGATCCTTGTCTCCGGCGGCTTTGGTCAAGGCTATGATTCCAATGGTTGTCTCGGCCTTTCTCAGAGGAATCAATATCACCTCTTCGTCTGCTCTAAGAAAATCGGCGACCACCGAGGATTCGGGAAGAAGGTTCGCCAGCCGGGGAAATAAAGGGTACTTGTGCGGATTCTTTATCTGAATGATCTCCTGTAACTGAGACCATTCTGATATCAGCTCTTCGTCAATCTTGATGGTTCTCTCAACATATGAGTCATGCCCCAGATCTTTTGCCTGAAGGATACTAAGTTCTCCACGTCTCACCTCCCAGTAAACAATCATTCCACTTCTAAGCCGACTCTGCATCAAGGCGAATTCTAAGGATAACCTCAGCAGGCTCTTGCTATCTCCCGCGGTATGCAGGATTCGGTTTAAGTCAAATAGCTGAGACAGCCCCTGGCTCCTGCCGTCTTCCAGGCTCTGGCTTCTCTTCTGGACGGCACGAGCCACGGCACTTCTTATCTCCTGCAGATCAAAAGGTTTGAGGATGTAGTCGTATGCTCCCTCCTGGATTGCCCTTTTGGCCGTGTCCAGGCTGGCATATCCGGTCATGAAGATGGCGCCCATGGAGGGGTTCACTTGATGGGCGGCCCGAATGAGCTCCATCCCGTCCATCTCTGGCATCTTTATGTCAGTGAGAATGAAATCGAACTGCTCCTGTCTCAACCTGTCCAGAGCCTCATGCGCTCCGGAAACGCCGGTCACCTGATGTCCTTGAGTTCTCAAAGCGTCACACGCCAGCTTTAGCATGATCTCCTCGTCGTCCACTACCAGGATTCTGACCGGCTGGGCTCCAGTTAGCATTTGACACTTCTCTCCTTGTGAATCGTGCTCTCCGCTTCCTCAATGACTTTTCTTACCTCGTTTAGGTCAAAAGGTTTGTGTATACAGGTCATGGCGCCCTTACTCTCTGCTTGACGTACCAGTTGATCAGGATAGCTATCCATCATTGCCACCACCACCTCGGGGTGCAGACTTCTAATGCTTATCAGGGTTTCCAACCCGTTCATGACCGGCATGTGCACATCCATGAAGACCAGCTGAAAAGACTGCTTTTGTGCTTCCTTTAGGGCTTGAAGTCCATTTTCGGTCACAGTCACTTGATGTCCATCGCTGGTCAGTACCTCAGAAAGGAGTTTGCGGATTATGGGATCGTCATCTGCGACCAGGATTTTCATAAGCTTCCCTGAAACTATGTCTTGAAAAGATGGCTGAGGCTACAATTCATGCCGGGGTTAACATGGCCTCCTCTGTTTATCCACTTGCTGGCAACTCCTTTTCACTTTTCAACCCTAAAGCGACTGTTTCTCGCAGGATGGGCAGGATCACGGTGAACGTGCTTCCTTGGTTCTGGGTGCTCTCCACTTTAATCTCTCCCCCGTGATTCTTAATTAGACCATAGCTTACCGAAAGCCCCAGTCCCGTACCTTCACCCACTATCTTGGTGGTGTAAAAGGGCTCAAATATCTTGTCTAAGTTCTCCTGCGAAATACCTGTCCCGGTATCGGCGAAGCGGAGCTCCACTGTTTTGAGATCCTCATTTACTCCGCTGGCAACGGTCAACGTGCCTCCTCCGGGCATGGCTTGGAGTGCGTTCAAAATCAGATTGGTGAAGACCTGCTGAAGCTGACTGGGATGTCCATTGATCTGCGGCAGGGAATCGGTCAATCTCTCAACTAAGCGCACCTTGTTTCTCTCCAACTGGTGTCTCGTAAAGGCGAAAGTCTCCTTCAGAATGGCATGGATATCAGTCGGTTCAAATTCCTCCTTGCGTGAGGCGCGGCTGAATTTCAAAAGGCTCTGAATGATCGATCGGCATCGTTTGGTCTGTTGCTCTATATCCTTTAGATATTGCAGCAATGTCGCGTTGTCCTCCCCGGTGAACTGGTAGACCTGCTTCTGATCGAGTTTCTCCAGGGCAAACTGGGAGTAACCCAGAATTCCACCCAGGGGATTGTTGAGCTCGTGAGCTACTCCAGCGGCGAGCTGTCCCACCGCCGCCATCTTCTCCGCCTGAATCAACTGCGCCTGAGTTTCTTTGAGGCTGTTTAGCGCATTCTCCAACTCCTGGTTGGTTTTTTCGAGATTGCGGGTGTACTTCGCCACCTGCAGCTCCAGTTTCTTCTGTTCTGTTATATCCCTGAGGGTTTCTAACACGTATCTCTCACCCTTCTCATCCTGAAAAGGGGCGGCAGAGAGTTCGTAGTAATGTCCTTGAGTGTCTTGATCTAAGTAGGTGAATGTTTTCTTTCCCTTGACCAGGATTTCATCAATGGGACAGACCGGGCATTTCTCCTTGCGACCCTTGAACTTCTGGTAGCATTTCTGTCCGATCTGGTTTCCGAATCCGTCAACCAGTGATTTGCTCATGAATTTGATGTTGCAGTCTTTGTCCTCAATCACTATCCCCAGATTGGGCGAGTTGATAATAGCCTCCAGTCTATCGTATTCCACCTGCAACAGCTTGGTGGTCTTCTCCAGTTCTGCGGTTCTCTCTTTGACCTTGTTTTCGAGGGTACGGTTGTACTCCTCGATCTTCTCCCGGGACTGCTGCAAAGACGTAACCATTCTGTTGAAGGAGCGAGCTAATGTCCCGATTTCGTCTCTGGAGGTCACCCTCACCATCTGATACAAATTTCCACTGGCTACCCTCTCTGTGGCATACACCAGTCTTCTTACCGGCTTGACAAAAATGTTGACCAAGAAAATGGTTAACAGGACGCCCGCGGCCACCACCAGTAAAGTCAGCAAAACGACCATTCGTTTCATGTCTGCAATCTCCGTGCGCATATTCTGCAGCGACATGCTTATCTGAGCCACGCCGATGGTCTCCTTTCTGGTCACCAAGTCGCTTTTGCCAGCTGGCAGGAGTCCTACCTCCTCTCTGGACCTTTCCACCCGGGTGGTTTTGATGGGATAGCTAAAATCGTAGACTTCTTTGGTGTCGACAACAAAGTATTCCTTGACGAGTTCTTCTTTAAGTACCTGCACGTCCTGTGGCCATCTTTTGGCACGTACTTGATGATACTCACCGGTTCGATCCCAGTCCGCCAAAACGCTTCCTTTCCTGTCTCTGATGGTGATGTACACGACCTCCTGCTCCTGATATAGCCCTTCCATCAGATTCAACAGAAGCGGTTTGTTTTCAACAATGACGCCATACTCGCTGTTGTGTGCCAGATTCCTGACCATCGATTCCCCTCTTTTTTCAAGCTCCCCCTGGATCAGCAGGCTTTGCTTCTCGATTAAGAAACCGCTGAGGATGACGGAGGTGACCAATATCAAGAAGGAGATGGTCAGAACGAATTTCGCCTTCAGTCCCAGATTTAGTCGGAAAAACCTCGGGATCATTGGTAGACCTCCTTAGCTACGCTGACAATATGAGGAGGAATCTCCAGGTTTATCTGCTCGGCGGTCCTCTGATTTAGAATCAGGTAGATCATTCTGGGTGTGGTAATGGGAATCTGGCTGGGATGCTCACCGGCGAGAACCTTGAGAGCCAATTCTCCCGCCTGTCTTCCTATGTCTTTATCGTTCCAGGTCAAGGTGAAAAGAGCGCCTGCCTTGACGAAGGAGGTAAACGGTCCCATGACCGGAATTCCATTGCGCAGAGTATAAAGAAGCAGGTATTGAGTAGACTGAGGAGTGAAGATGACGGTATCTGCCACCGCCCACAAACCGTCGACCTTCTGCCTTAAGCTCTCTATGGTCTGGGGTATCTGCTTCTCCGAGGAGATCGCTATGGCGACCAATTTCAAGCCGATGTTATCACATACCTTTCTTGCCTCTGCCACCGCCGCTTCAGAATCCTGGGTAAAGATAACGCCCACGTTCTGCAAATCCGGGAAAATAAGCTTGAATTTGTCCAGCTGCGTCCTGATGGGAATGTCCAGCGAAGCTCCGGTCAAGTTGTTTCCAGACGACCACATGCTTCGGGCAAATCCACTGGAGACCGGATTCAACACTGCGGAAAAGACTATGGGAATCTCTTTTATGCGTTTTGAAACTAAAGCGGTCGATTTGGAGCCGATGGTAATGATCAGATCCGGATCTAATTGCCTTATGCTGTTCTCAATCTCTTGTTCGTCCGGAAAGCCAAGAGGAAGGTCGTATTCGATGAATGATGGGTGTGCGTTGCCCTTTCTGATCTCCTTTTTCACGCCTTCGGCTGCCATCTGGAAGGAAAGGGATTCGCTGCTTTTTACGATGACGATCCTTTTCTCCTGAGAAAAGACGACACCCTTAGCCATGAGAAAAATGAGCAGAGTGTAAAAGAGTTTTCTCAGAATACTCTTTTCCTTATGGCGCATATACTCCAGCAACTGGTAGACTTTCTCTTTTATGAGTTCGATATTTGTTTTTATCGACCCTATTTTAACCTTCTTCACAGAATTTTCGGCCGAGCGGGCTGAAAAGTCTCGCGCTGTTTTGAACTCCGGTTTCAAATCCACCATCCCGGGCGCCTGTTTTAAACGTACATCTTTACCTTTGTGGTCGTGTTCATGTTGATGGGAGATTGCCTCAGAATCTACTATGGCTCAGCAGCGAAGACGTTTCGTCTGTTGCGGTATGGATGATTTACCCTGCCAAAGTAAGATTGCCTGTAGCGTTCTGTCCGCGAGGGCGCTAATATCCGGCGGTCCAAAGCGTAAAAACAAGAAGGGGGAGAGGAGGCAACCGGATCTTATGTTTCGTAACCGCACGTGGCATGACGCCTATATGGGCTTATCTTTTCCGCCTGAACATCCGATAAAACAAGCTGAAGGATAAGCGGAATTGAATTAAATTGCCAAGAAGTTTGTCTGGTTTGCCCACAGTGGTTTCACTGGAGAAGAGCCATAAAGAGAGCGCCGAAAACAGAGATAAGTTCCATGATTCAATCGGATTGGCATATTGGCGAATGTGCCGGGTGGTTTGACTATCCCCCAGTTTCCTCGGACTCAGGTTCTATTGCTTCGGACTCGGGCATCGGGGCAGCCATCCTGCTTGAGGTAAAGGATGTCACCAAGGTTTTCGACAAAAACATACTGGCCCTGGACAAAGTCAGCTTCCAGATGAAAAGGGGGGAGTTCCTCTTTGTGGTTGGTTCCAACCAGGCGGGCAAGACCACCCTGGTGAGGCTGATAGCTGCGGAGGAGAGACCGACTGAAGGAGAGATATATTTCGATGGTTTCCAAAGCCGACAGATAAAGAAAAAACACATACCGCTGTTGAGGCGAAAGATGGGGCGGGTTTTTGAGGATTTCAAATTGATAGGCGAGATGAATGTTTTTGATAACGTCGCCTTAAGCTTGAGAATCTCAGGCAGTAAAGAGAAGAGGATAAAGGATAGGGTATTCCAAGCCCTGGGAATGGTCGGGCTTTCCGGAAAAAGCAAACTTCTCCCTGGCAGGCTTTCCTTTGCCGAAAAGCGAAAGGTGGGCATTGCCCGCGCGGCGGCAGGGGATCGGTTGCTCTTGTTGGCGGATGAGCCGACTTCAAATCTGGACGAGGAGGGCACAGCTGAAATCCTGGAATTACTGACAAGAGTAAATCTCCTGGGGACGGCGGTTCTACTGACTACCAGCGACTTTCGCTTGTGTGACGGCAGGAGAGGCAAGATAATCAGAATGGAAAAAGGCAAAATCATTTAAGCTTATGTTCAGTTTCCCCCTGCTGGTTTTCTTTGATGCCTGTAGGTTGCCTGAATAGCCGGGTTACCTTAAGAACTGGTGGAAGAATCGAAAAGTGCAGTCACCGGGGCCCGAAGGGCCCGCTCGTGTCGATGACACCTGGTTGCCTGGCGAACAGAAAACACTGTAAGCCGGATGCTCACCGATTCCAGCAGGCTTGTCCAAATAACCGTGAGAATTTCCTACTTGACAAATCGGGCTTTTCGCGGGATGAAGGAAAGGCCAGGTTCTAATCTGATTTTGCTCGTCTGTATCGCCTCTTCCTTTCTGGTATTAGGCAGCTTTCTTTTGATCACCCTGAACCTGAGAGGAGCGGGACAGACTCTGAAAGGGGAGGCGCAGATCGAGGTTTATCTGGTTGACGACATCACGCCCCTGCAGCTTCACTTGCTTTTACAGGAGATTAAGAGGTCTTGTGAGGTGGAGAAGGTTGAATATAGATCTCAAAGGGAGGCTCTGGATAAGTTGGGAGAGTACTTCGGAACAGATCTTGTGCAGGGATTGGACTCCAATCCGCTTCCAGCATCCTTGTTGCTTGGTTTAAGGAGCGAGTACAGAGCTTTTGAGAAGGTGGCCGAAGTGGCCTCCAGGATTAAGGAAAAAGAGGGAGTGGAGGACGTAGAGTTCGGCGGTATCTGGCTGAAGAGGATAGACCGAGCCCTCTCCATATTTCTCATAGCCGATATCATATTTGGCTTATTCATCGCATTTGCCACGATTATGATCGTGTCTAACTTCATGCGGGTGGCGGTTCTGTCCCAAGCCGAGTCGATTCAAATAATGAGCTTAATGGGAGCAAGCAAGGGCGATATCTCCTTACCTTTGCTAATGCGGGGAGCGCTACTTGGAGGAGCCGGGGCCGGATTGGCAATGTTATTTCTCTGGGGCGGGTACGTAGTTTTCACGGAGCAGGTGATCAACATCAAATTCGTGCCGCCCACTTGGGTTGCTGGATTGGTGGTTTGGGGAGTCGTCCTGGGAGCCGGAGGAAGCTTGATCTCAGTCAGAAAACATCTTCAAACCCAGTGATGATAAAAACCATGCTGGGTGGGCGAAAGGGCTTTTGTCCTATGGAACTTGGCAGGAAAACGCTTTCCAGGTTATTCTTCTTGGGTTTTTCGACGTGTTTTTGTATATTTAGCATCAACCAAGCCGGGCCGGAGAGTCTGCAGAACAAGACAGAGATTGAAACCGATGAACTGAGCAGGATGGAGGAGGAACTTCAAGACAAAATCAGGTCCATGGAAAGACTCGATCAAGTGGAGAGGTGGACCTTTGGAGAGTTACTGGATCTGGAAGATAGATTGGAACTGACCGAAAGACTTATCAAGACGCTTCTGGCTAAAGAAAAAAGCATCGAAAAGGAACTGCAAAAAGAAGAGAGAAGCCTGAGGCAGACGGAGCTGAAACTGAGCGCTCAAAGCGAAGATTGCAGGGGGAGATTGAGGCAGATATATGAACATGGCAGAATCGTTCCGTATGCCGCGTTGTTTGAGGCCTCCCCTCCGTTGGATTTGGCAAATAGAATCAGATGCGTAAAGAGAATGGTTACGGTGGATCAGCAGATGTTGAGAACGACTAGGGCTCTTAGGGCGGATCTGGAGGAAAAGAGACACAATCTGGGTAGAACCAAGCCCGAGGTCTCCTGGTTGAAAAAAAGAAAAGCCGAAGAGAGGACAGTCCATCAGAAGAGCCTGGAAGAGACGAAGAAATTGCTAAAGAAGATAAAATCAGAAAAAAAGCTCTATGCTCAGACGATTCGGGAACTGCAGGAAGAGGTTGCCACAATGAATAGGATCCTCGGCAGATTTCAGCCGGAGGACGGATACAAGGGAGCAGGAGGAAGTGAGAAAAGGAGCTGGTTTGAAGGTTTGAAGGGCAAGCTTCCCTGGCCGGTCGAGGGAAGGGTGGTATCTCACTTCGGGGAACAAAGGCATCCTCGCTTCTACACGAAAACTGAAAATCCGGGAATATGGATACAAACAGAACCGGGAAGCCAAGTGGTAGCTGTGGCTGAAGGAAATGTGATTTACGCGTCCCGTCTAAGAGGATATGGAAATTTCTTGATAGTGCAGCACGACCAGGAGTACTACACGCTTTATGCTCGCTTGTCTGAGATTTCGGTCAGACCGGGTGAGGAGGTGGAGAGGTCTCAAAAGATCGGTACCGCAGGCGGCGGACGGACCTCCGTTGCCCGTTTGCATTTCCAGATCAGAAAGGGAAAACAGTCCCTGGATCCATTAGAGTGGCTGAGATAATGTGCCTGGATAGAGTTTTAGATCAGAAGATCCCCAAACGAATCCTTTCAGGAGCCTTAGAGAAGAATCTTCTGGCCTCGGCTTATCTTTTTTACGGAGCTCAGGGAACAGGCAAGTGGGCAATGGCTCTGGAGCTGGCCAAGGCGGTCAATTGCGAGAGAAGCCAAGCTGAGGCGTGCGACGTCTGCCCTTCCTGCCAAAAGATCGAGAAAATGGTTCATCCCGACGTGAAGATGATCTTTCCCATCCCATCCGCCAGGTCGGAAGAGAAAACCCTAAAGGAGATAGAAAGATACAAAGAGCTCAAAAGGGAGGAGCCCTATACCATTGTCAGATTTGAGAAGAGCATCAACATACCTGTTGACCAGATTCGGGGACTGCAGAAAGAGATCTGCCTGAAGCCATTTGAAGGCAGAAGGACAGTGGTAATAATAGCAGAGGCTGAGAATATGCACGCCTCTTCTGCCAATTCTCTTCTGAAAACCCTGGAGGAGCCGCCAAACGATACAAATCTGATCTTGACCAGCAACGATGCCAATAAACTCTTACCCACCGTGGTCTCGCGCTGCCAGCAGATAAGATTCGATAGCATTCCTCCAAAGGTAATCGAAGAGGAACTTGCCCAGAAGTATAATGTAGACAAGGAAAAGGCTTCGTATTTTGCCAATATCTGCAACGGAAGCTACGGCCGGGCCCTGGACTTTTTACGGGGAGAAAAGGAAAGTCTGCGTAAGGATGCCTTGAATCTGGCAGCGGTGGCCGCAGGCGGCAAAACCAGTCACATCATACAGATGGTGAGCCTGATGCTGGACAGGTGGGACAAAAATTCGATTCTGGAGATGTTTGAATTCTTGATGTCTGTTTTCAGAGACATATATATGATCCAGCAAGGATGGAGTCAGTTGATCAACGCCGACGTGAAAACCGACGTGGTCAAACTATCAAAAAAGTTTGAGCGTCAAAATAAAGCCGAGCGCGCTTTTCGAGCGATCGATCAGATCAAGACAGATTGTCAGATCAGGAATGCCAACTTGAAGCTGTCCCTTTTGAGTTTGTGTCTTAGGATAAAAGGGCTTTCAAGAAGAGAAGCCTGACGGTCCGCGAGATCGTAATCGTGGAGGCGGAGAGAGGAAGGGTGAAGCGCAAAGGAGCAGGACGTGAATGAGATATTTCTGGTCCAATTCAAAGGATCACGGAAAGAATACTTCGCCAATCCGGAATGTTTGAGCATTAGACCGAATGATTATGTCATAGTACAGGTAGAAAGGGGAGAGGACATCGGGAAGGTGATCAAGAAAACCTTCGAAGAGATGGTGAAGCCTGGGAGAAAGCTCCAGAAGATACTGCGGTTGGCCACCAGGGAAGATCTAAACAAGCTTGAGGGCAACCGGCAGAAGGAGAAGGAGTGTCTGAAAGAGTGTGAGAGGATGATTTCCGAAAGAAACCTCCAGATGAAACTGGTGGATGCCGAGCTTCAGTTCGATAAAAACAAGATTACTTTCTACTTCACTGCAGAGAAAAGGGTGGATTTCCGCGAGCTGGTAAAGGAGCTGGCCTCCACTTATAAGACTAGAATCGAGTTGAGACAGATAGGGGTGAGGGACGAGGCCAGAAGGATAGGCGGATTCGGCGTATGCGGACTGCCGCTTTGTTGTGCCACCTTCATCCGTGAATTTGAACCTATATCGACTCAACTTGCCCGTGAGCAGAACCTTTCCTTGAACCCCGCCAAGATCTCTGGAAACTGTGGGAGGCTTCTCTGCTGTCTGCGATACGAGAGGGAGCTTTACGGCAAGAGCCTCCCTTTATATCCCAAACTGGGTGATAGGTACACGACCGAAAAAGGCGAAGGAGTGGTGGAGAAGATTAATATCTTCCAGGAATACGTAGTGGTGAAACACGAGACTGGTGAGGAGGAGAAAATCACCCTGACGCAACTGCGAAAAAAAGCCAGAGAAAAAAGCCGGAAAAGTCTCTGAAATGACCGGTCAGGGAAAGCCAAATCCTTGAGGGCTACCTGGAGCAAAAATCGGAAAACTAACTGGATCTCGCCTGTGTCAGGCGCGGGAGGCCAAAGAGCGAAAACATAATCTGGTCACTTCAAGGCTTACACTAATCATGGCACGTTAAGCGAATAACTAAATATAAGTTAGAGGTTCGTGCTCACTAGCCTACACTGGAATAAGAAGGCGCCTGATTCACAGGGATAAGAAATCAGAAGGCCCAAGGAGGAGAAATTGATTCGAAGATTCATGGTTACAACCCCCATCTACTACGTCAACGATAAGCCGCATATAGGCCAGGCATATACTACCGTTGCCGCCGACGTCCTGGCGCGTTTTCATCGAGCCGGCGGGGAGGAGACCTTTTTTCTGACCGGCACCGACGAACACGGCTCCAAGGTCGAAGAAACGGCAAAGAGCTTGGGGAAGACACCCCGAGAGTTATGCGACCTAAATGTTGAGCATTTCAAGAAGGCCTGGAAGAGCCTGGATATATCTTATGACTATTTCGTCCGCACCACGGATGCGCGACACGAGAAGGCAGTTGAGAAACTCCTTTCCCTTTTGTACAAAGCCACCGCTGAGAATGGAGAAAAAGTGATCTATGCGGGAGAGTATACCGGTCTTTACTGTGTGGGCTGTGAGAAGTTCATCACGGAAAAGGAACTTGTGGATGGTCTTTGTCCGGACCATCTTCAGCCACCTAAAAAAGTTACCGAGAAGAACTACTTCTTTCGGCTCTCCTCCTACCTTAAGCAGGTGGAGAAGTTGATTCGAGAGGACAAGCTCAGTATTTCGCCAGAGGAGAGGAAGAAAGAGACACTCGGCCTTTTCAAGCAAGGTTTGGAAGATTTCTCCATTTCCCGGGAAAAGGTTGCCTGGGGCATTCCCCTTCCCTTCGACCCCAAGCAAAACGCATACGTATGGGTGGACGCTCTTCCCAATTACATCTCAGCCGTGGGCTATGGCGATGATTCAGAGCAATTCAAGAGATGGTGGAAAGAGGGAAGGGTTGTTCACCTGATAGGCAAGGATATTCTGAAGTTTCACGCCATCTTCTGGCCGGGAATTCTCTTGGCTTCAAAAGAGAATCCTCCCGACCAGATTTTTATCCACGGCTTTTTCACTATCGATGGTCAGAAAATGAGCAAGACCCTCAGGAATGTGATATCGCCGGAATTCCTGGTGAATCGGTATGGGCCGGATGGGACGCGTTATCTACTTCTCACTCAGTTTCCTTTTGGCCAGGACGGGGATATTCAGGTAGGGAGATTCGCGGAAAAATACAATGCGGATCTGGCCAACGACCTGGGAAACCTGGTAAGCAGAACCTTGAAGATGGTGAGAAGCTACTGTCAGGGCGAGATTCCCGCCCCGTCCGCTTATGAGCGGCCGGATGAGCAGCTGAAAAAAGAGGCCACAGAATGTGCCGACACGGTATGGCGCCACGTTCAGGAGATAAGCATCAATCAGGCGATTGACCAGATCATCAAGTTGGTGAGAAGCACCAATAAGTACGTGGAAAATCAAGCTCCCTGGGCGCTGGCTAAGAGCGGCAAAACGGAAAGACTCAACACAGTTCTGTACGTGAGTTGTGAGACCTTGAGAATCATCAGCGTGCTTTTCGATCCGGTGCTGCCCCGGAAGTGCAGAAGGATAAGGGAACTTTTAGGGCTGACTGGTGCTGAGCTGAATCCGACTTTGGATAAGGCAAGAGCATGGGGTTTGCTGAAAGCGGGAACGGAGGTCGGCACCCCAGAGTCCCTTTTCCCAAGACTGGAGAAGAAGGTTAAGGCTGAGAAGGTGAAGACCGTTACGGTCGAGAGTGAACATGTGTCCGAGGTCTCATTTGAAGAGTTCTCCAAGATCGACCTCCGGGTCGCAGAGGTAAAGGAGGCAGAAAGGGTAAAAGGTGCGGATAAGCTTTTGAAGCTCAAAATAGACATAGGCTCAGAGGAAAGACAGATAGTGGCAGGAATAGCAGAGGAGTACTCGCCGGAGCAGATGATAGGCAAGAAGATAGTGGTGGTGGTCAATCTCAAGCCCGCAAGGATTAAGGGAATTGAATCCAAGGGAATGCTTCTGGCGGCCAAGGACGGAAAGACGCTCAGCCTGGTCGGTTTGGATAAGGATTTGAACGGCGGCGCTGAGGTCAGCTAATCCGTTTGCTAGAGCCAATTTACGCGTGTCATTTAGAGCACAGTCTAATGGCTGTAACTACCTCACTCAGCAGTGACCGAAGGCTTCAGCCTGCACGCTTCATCCAGTGGGAAATACACCTCTACGCACCAGTCAAGCTTCCTCGTATAATAACGGAGACTATATTATCATTTGTCGGGGGAGATGAAGTGGTTCAGGCAAGAAACATAGCACTCGTTATCTTAGCCTGTGTGCTGGTGTCTTCCGCATGTGCTAAGAAAAGCACAAGGCCGGAGCCTGAATACAAAGAACCCCTCTCATTCGATATTTTCCGGCTGTTCCCAGATATGCCGGTGGATTCAAACTACGTAAGAAGGGTATATGAAGCCTGGGATAATGAACTCAAGGATGATGCCACTCTTAAGAATCACACTTGGCTCGTGGGCGATTACACGGTCTTCGTGTATCATCACGGCTACATCGCCGGCACGGTTGGCACAGGGTACTATGAGGTGATATTCTTCACCACGACAAAGCCAAAGAAGGGGACGGACAAGGTACATTCTACCATAACGCCCTTTGAGGCCGATTTTCTCGACACAAGTAAGGCTTTCTCGAAGATACAAACCTACGTCTATGTGGATAAGTATCGTCCCATAATGGGTGGCGAGGAGACAGCCATAAACCTAATGCTGGAGTATCTGGACGAGTTCATCGAGCGTTATGAGGATGTCGCTTACGATAGCTACCTAATCAATTCGCTGAAAAAAGCTCTTCAACAGGATAATTACCTTTGGGAGTGGGGTGATCACTATGTTTACTGGAGATCACCTCATGACTTTGGTGGGGCGATAATCGTCAACAAGCTGACCTCCCAGCTTGATTACCTTGGTAGCAGTGTATGGATGGGTCACGGCAAAAGATACTTCCCCGTAGACGACTCCACACAGTAGCAAAAATCCCTTCATTTTGCAGAAAAAACTTATATCTTAGCCTGAGACAGGCAGGTCAAGCGGTACGTGTCGTGAATGAACAAATGAGGTTCTTGTGATAGACGCTCATGCACACCTGGATGTCAAGCAGTTCGATAGAGACAGAAGTGAAGTGATAGAATGCGCTTTTTCCAACGGTGTGGAAAGGATAATCAATGTCGCTTTTGATCTGAAGTCCAGCTTTAGATCCGTGGAACTGGCGGAAGAATACGACCAGATATATGCAGCGGTGGGATTTCATCCACACGATTCCAAAGACCTGACAGATGAGTCTCTGCGGGAGATTGAGAGGCTGGCTGAACACAAGAAAGTGGTAGCCATCGGAGAGATCGGTTTGGATTTCTATAGAAATCTCTCCCCCCGGGAAGATCAGATCAGAGCATTCAAAAAGCAGATCGCCCTAGCCAAAGAACTCGGGCTCCCCATAATCGTGCACGTGAGAGAACCCTGGGATTTGGCTCTTGCTGTGCTTAAAGAGACGGGTTCCGCGTCCATTGGCGGGGTACTTCATTCCTTTACGGGCAACTCGGCTCAGGCTAAGGCGGCACAATGTATGGGCTTCTATCTGAGCTTCAATGGTATGCTCACCTATCCCGACTCAACCACCGCGCAGGTGGCCAAAGAGACTTCGCTGGACTCGATTCTGGTGGAAACCGACAGCCCTTACCTCTCGCCGATCCCTCACCGTGGCAAAAGGAACCAGCCGGCATATGTGGGGTTTATTCTAAAGAGGCTGAGCGATCTTTTCTCTCCTTTGACCTTTCAGGACGTGGAGAGGATTACATCATTGAATGCTTGCCGTCTTTTCAAGTTGGGCAAGAAGTTCCCGCCAAAGATAGCGTACCCCATTCGTGATTCGCTGTATCTGAACATCACCAACCGCTGTTCCAACGACTGTGTGTTTTGTGTGCGGAACCACACCGATTTCGTCAAAGGCCACAACCTGCGCCTTCACCATGAGCCCGCTTATGACGGGGTGATAGATTCAATTGATGGTCTGGAGAAGTACCGAGAGGTGGTTTTCTGTGGCTACGGTGAGCCAACCATTCGTCTGGATTTGCTTAAGGATGTGGCCAGATACCTGAAAAGCAAGAACGTGAAGGTGAGGCTTAACACCAATGGTCAGGGAGACCTTATCCACAAAAGAAACATAGTGCCGGAGTTGGTGGGCTTGATAGATGTGGTTTCCATAAGTCTGAATGCGGAAGAGCCAGGCATATACGAGCGTTTATGCAAACCTCGCTTTGGGAAGAATGCATTCGAACAGGTGATCGCTTTTGCCAAGGAGTGCAAGAAGCTTCTGCCCCGAACTATTCTTACAGTGCTGGACATGAAAGAGATTGATCTGGAAAAATGTGAGATGATTTCAAAAGGGCTGGGTGTGGAATTTAGAATCAGGCGCTACAGGAAAGTTGGATAAATCCGTGATCTTGGTATCTATTTTTGCCCCACGAGAGTTACCAGTAGATCTCGATTCCGTTGCTTAGCCAATAGGCTGCGGAGTGTCCCGCTTTAGCCGGGCCAAGGGTCTGCCTGAAGGCAGACACACCAAGAACCAACAGGGCGAAAGACGAGTTTTGAATGTGAGACCGAAGAAGAGCTTGAGTCAGAATTTCCTGGTCAATGACAAAGCTGCGGCAAGAATAGCCGAGGCCCTGGGTCTGAAAAGGGATGATACCGTACTGGAGATCGGAGCCGGCCTGGGAGCTTTGACCAGACACTTTTTGGACACATCCGGGGCAGTTTATGCCGTGGAGATAGACAAACGACTATGCTCTGACCTGAGAAAAAGGTTCGGGAGCAAGAGGAATCTGAATATAATTAACAAAGATATCTTAAAAGTAAACCTGGAGGAACTGATCGGCCCGGGAAACTCCTGCAAAGTGGTGGGTAATCTTCCTTATCAGATTACCTCTCCGGTTCTTTCTCTTCTTTTGCAGAACAGAAAATTCATCGTTCTTTGTGTGCTCACGGTTCAGAAGGAGGTGGCTTTGCGGATCTGTGCTTCCCCCGGGGAAAAGGATTGGTCTGTTCTTTCCATTGCGGTTCAACTCTACTCGGATGTCGACGTTCTTTTCCATCTTAAGCCCACCTCATTTTTCCCTCCGCCGAGAGTGGAGTCATCTGTGATTAAGATGGTTTTGCTCTCCGAACCCAAAGTTAACGTTCCTGACGAGGAATTCTTCTTCAGAGTGGTGCGGTCGGCCTTTGGCCAGAGAAGGAAAACGCTGTTAAACTCTCTTGCGGCCAATTTGAATTTGCCAAAAGGGGAGATTGAAGTTATCTTGAGAAAGGTTGAGCTCGATCCTCAAAGGCGAGCAGAGACTTTGGGCTTGGACGAATTTGCCGCTTTGTCCTCCGCCATGATGAAGATCCTGAGCTGAGATTTCTGCTTCTTCTGATCCTTTGAGGCTGGAGCCGCCGAGAGCAGGTTGAGGTGAGAACTCAAAGGAACCGGTGCAATTCGAAAACCTCACCGGGGGGTCCACCTTTCCATTGAAATGGAGGGGAGGATAGCGAGAAATGGACGCCTTCGAATCCATTTGAAAGCAACTGTTTGGATAAACCTATCTACCGCTTGTCCAGAATGCTGAGACCGTTTTGCCGGATTCTCATAATAATGTTCCTGATTCTGCCCGAGGAGGGCTTCTCTGCCCTACTCAGACTGGATTTCTCGCACGATAATCGTACTTATGTATGGAACACCAGCCTGGACTGTGGGCGACAAGTTGGCCAGGGTCTCTCCTGGGGATTTTCCGGCGCCATAAATTCCATGTTAATCAAAAACTCAGTGTTTTCAAAAAACCAAGACCGTTGGCAGGAGGACGGCAAAGTCGGCATTAGTCTCAACTATGCCTTAACCAGCAGATTGAAAATCGGTGCCGCTTTCTCTCAAAATATCAACTCGCTGGAGAAGAGAAAGGTGGCCAGCTCAGAGTACGGTATCACCTCAGAATATGAGATTTCGAGTATAAAGTTCGTTCAAGTGTTGGGGGGAAAAGACATAGATCGCAGATTGGAGAAAGGAGCAAGGAAAGACGTCGGACTCAATCACAGGCTAACGCTTTCTCAGTCCCCCCGACTTTTTTCCGAATCGGCCACCCGCATCTCCTTCAGCCAGACCAGCTCCAGGCTGAGTAATATTCCACTTTTGGAAAGAGATTTTGATATCTATTTCACCAAAAGCTTGGCTGAGGAGGACAGCCTGGAGTTCTTATATCACGAGGGCTGGGCACGGAAGAAGTTCTACCAGGGGGATCTGACCGATCCACAGATCAGCACTCAGAGGAGGACCAAAAGGGTGATCAATCTGCGATCCTCCATCCGGGTTCCTTCGGATATAAAAGTAGGCTTTGATTTTGATTTCGCGCTAAATGGATACAGGTACTCCGGTGCCCCAGCCTCTGGCTCGGCAGCCCTCACCGACAACTCTTTTAGCTCTCAGAGTGTTCGCCTGGAAGTTCAGCGAGATTTTTTCAAAAGAATCAGTATGAGAACTTTCTATAAATATGACCAGACAGAAGAAGATTATGCTAATGATCAAAAAGACCAGAAGATGAAGGGGGGAGAGCTGGGAGGGGGTCTTCGATTCAAGATAAGCCAGGCAGATTCATTATGCCTGACCGCCTCCGCGGGAGTAACATCCTTCTATACACAGGCAGTTTCCGCGCATTTCAACGACCGGGATATCCTGACCCTGTTTGCCTGGGGAGAATATCTGCACATTTTCAGCTCCATATTCAGTCTGCGGCTGGAGGCAGGATTCCGGAATTTCCATCAGGTGTATATTTCCGATAGGCTCTCTGCCAACAACAACCACAATCAGACTTATGTGTTATCTCCCACTCTGTTCTGGAGACCCCATGCCAAGGTGGACTTCAAGCAGAATTACAATATTCAGGCCAATTACATCTACTACGATTACGAAAAATCGATGGAAAGTACCAGAAATAGGTTGTTTCGACGGGGCAGTTCCAGCAGTAGCTTAAGTTATCGTTTCTTGTCCCGGGTGGGTTTCGTATTCGGTTATGTCTATAGATATGAAGATTACGGGCAGCTTATCTGGAGAGACCAGTGGGTGCAGAAGCCGAGTTGGGAACGACGGACTCACAGCTTCAATTTCAAGGTCAATTATACTCCGGCGAGAAACTTGAGCTTTTCTCCGGAATACACATATGAGAAAAGAAGATCGTGGGATCATTCCACCGATGTGACAACTGAAAAGAGGATCCGGACGCTTAGGGATGAATTTTATCGGAATATGATTTCCGTCTCTTGTAAATATCTCGTTAGCGATCGTAACTATATAAGTCTGAGCGGAGCTCATCGGGTGCAGAAAAGCACGCTGAGCTCAAAGGAGACCACAGATTATGCGGCCGTTTCGGTCAGTCGGATCTTTTGATCGAGGAAAGCATTCATGGTAAGGTTTTTGCCGGTTGGTCTGATCTATTCCGTTCTTTTTTCTCTTCTCCTGATGGGGCACACCTGCATCTCCGGATGCAAGAATCCTTTCCAGACCCGGAACTCCCCGGAGCCTAAGTTCAGTGAAGGTACCTGGGAAACTCCGGCGCTTCCAGAGATAGTGATTCAGAATTTGCTCCATTCTTATAACGAGAAAATCATCGGCAACTTCATCCAGTGCCTTTATGACTCATTCAGTTTCTCCGCCCCGGAGGATTCAATCGACGCCTTCAACGAAGGTCGAGATGACCTGTTTGCCCGGTGGGACAGATCCGTGGAGATCAGCGTCACCACCAGCATATTCAACACATCTCGCCAAAACCCCGACTTATTTGATTATGTCTTGCGGTTCCGACTAAACCCCGGTCTACCGGACGAGGTGGAGGACACGGTGGCAGTCCTTTCCAGAGATTACGAGTTGCTCATCTTTGACTTTAACGCCGCTCCTCAAGAGACCACGGCCAGAGGTACTGCAACCTTTCACATGAAACAGACCTCGTTAAACTGGTGGAGCATCTATTTCTGGATTGACGTACCAGCAGAGGTGCGTGGCACGGACTGGGCGGATTTCAAGGCTCAGTTCAGACAGTAACAGGGAGAGTTCATTGTGCCAGATTTGGCGAAAACGTCAACAAGAATATACCTTGTGCTCGCAAGCCTGAGTTTCTGCAGCTTGGTGGGAGGCTGCTTTAATCCCTTCTCTCCTTCCGTGATTGGGCCCAGCGCCCTCAAGCCGATAGCCCCGCAGGTTAATCCAGATAGCGTATTGCACAACTTCAAATATGCTTACGAGAACCGCGACAGCATAGTCTACGAGAACACCCTGGACCCCGACTTTGTTTTTGTTTATAAAGATCAAGACGAGATTACGCAAAGGGAGGTCGAAGTGGAGGTACCCCGAGACGGAACAGGTGGGGACATCTACCGAACCAAAGCTCTCTTTCGGTGGTTCGATGACATACGTCTTGATACTTGGTTTGTGACATCGGCCCCTGACAGCCTGGTGGGAGAGGAGATATGGAAAGTGCGAAACGTGACCTTCCATCTCTCCGTTCGGGACACGGACGGAGATTACAACTATCAACACATGGAAGCCAGCGGATTCGCGGAATTTCTGTTCAGGCAATCCCGGGAAGACAATCTATGGAGGATCGTGCGCTGGATCGACAGGTCAATCTGAAATAGTAGCTAGTTCCCAAGCGAATGGAGGAGTTGTATGCCAAAGCTGAGCATAAACGTGGACCATGTGGCCACGGTAAGGGAGGCTAGAAAAGCTTCTGAGCCTGATCCCGTGGCAGCCGCTAAAGCGGCGGAGCTTGCTGGAGCAGATGGAATCACCATTCATCTGAGAGGTGATAGAAGACACATTCAGGATAAGGACCTGAAGATCTTGAGAGAGGTGGTTAAGACGACCCTGAATCTGGAGATGGCTGCCACGGATGAGATGATAAAGATAGCCCTGCAGGTCAAGCCGGACATGGTCACGCTGGTTCCGGAACGGGAAGGCGAGCTTACCACGGAGGGCGGACTGGACGTGGAGAGCAATTTTGAGCAATTAAGTCGAGCTGTCAGTAACCTCCAATCCAACGGAATCCTGGTCAGTCTCTTCATCAATCCGGAGGAGGAGAGCATAAAATCTACCGCCAGGCTGCGCACGGACTACGTGGAGCTCAACACCGACAGTTACGCTTTGGCGATGAAAGTGGCTGACCAGCAGGCTCAGCTTCAGAGGTTGGAGAAGATGGTGGCGTTGGCTGACCGCCTCCACCTGGGAATAAACATGGGTCATGGGCTGAATTACAGAAATGTCGTCAATCTGGTTCAGATTCCTCATATCCATGAGTTTTCCATAGGCCACGCCATTGTCGCGCGTGCCGTTTTGGTAGGATTCGAAAAAGCGGTCAGGGAGATGCTGGAGCTGATCAAAGGATTAAAATAGATTCCTGGTGCGCTGTTTTTGACAGATGTGAAGCCATCTGACTTATCATACCACTGGCTTGTTACACATTCCCTCGGATTCTCCAAAATGCCAACATCAGGAAATGATGATGGCTCTTCTTCCTCGGCTTGGCATGTGCCTCTGCTGGAGGCGTCGCAAGGTTTCCTATTCTTGCCGAAGCTTGCTTTCAGTCGGGTCTTGCCCGCCCCGGCGGGTGCGACCTGACAGCTGAACGAAGAGGTGTCAGGTCACGCTTACGACGAGCCATCAGCAAGAGCTGACACAACTTCGAAAAGAACGAAAAATGCGCTGCAGCTTTTTCTTGACAAATGCAGAAACGGTTTTATACTAATATTGTAACCTGCAGAAAAAGCCATTTGTAGAGGTTTCAATCAGATTTCCTCCTTTTTAACAGGAGGAGGGGATGAAGACTCTTCGTTCACGTTCAGCTTCTTGCGTGCGGGTCGCTTCAGCTTTTTGTGCACGTCAATGTCTGATGTCTGGAAGGAAGGCTGTTGTGACTTGTGTAGTTATTGGCTTGGCTGCATTTTTGTCTTTGCCATCTTTGGCCTTTGCCCAGGAAGATACGTTGATTTTCTTAGGCAGCAACAGCGACATGTACCACATCTGGGCTGTGTCTGCCTATAACAAAAATGCCTTTGTCACGGATGATGATTGGGGCCTCAGGGTCATCAACTATTCTGATCCGCATACTCCTTATACAGTCACCCGCTATACGGAACCAGCACGTGACATAGAGATAAAAGACAGCTTAGCCTATTATGTGGGGGGCGGTGTACTTTATAGCGGTGCATTGTATATAAGAGACATATCCGACCCTCTGGCATCAGAGATAATAGATTCCTGTTCCATTGGCTATCATGGTTTTCGAATCCATCTATTCGACGATTTGGCTTTAGTAATGTATAGGAGTAATTGGGAATACTGTTATTTGGATATTATCGACATATCCGACCCAACGGACCTGCAAGCATTATCAACATATACTACTGTTCCCCCTTACAGCACTACGCACTGGGGCGATGTTTACAGGAAAGACAATTATGTGTATTGGGTTGACCGAGAGTATTATCCAGATGCAGGGAAAATCGTAGTCTTTGACATTAGCGACCCAATGGATCCAGTTCCTATAGTTGTGGATACTTGCCTGCCATCTCCTCCCTATGGTATTTGGATAAAGGATGATTACGCCTATGTGGCAGACAGCTGGGGAGGGTTGATGATAATGGATATCTCTGACCCATATAATATCGATTCAGTGGGCTGTTTTAAGATTCCCGAAAGAGCCGTCTA
>CAYGCR010000026.1:0-1557 GCA_964348415.1 uncultured Ignavibacteria bacterium
TTTTTCTCTCTCGTTAAGAAGGTTAAACATTCAACCATTTTTTGTCAAGGTGTTATTCACCAGTTCGATGAAGAAGCCAATCTGGCAACCGATCTGCGGAGTGTCAATCCTCAGCCTGATTTGTTTCAATGCGATGTGAAAAAGGTTTAATCTGGAGGCACTTGGACCGCGAGGAAAACAACCAGCTTGTGGGAGGCTCAACCGAGGGTGGAGGCCCAGATTCGCCCTTTCGGAACGGTTTTTCAGACACGTCACAGGATGGCTTTGACGCCACTTCTTATTTGGGTTTTTTTCCCTTTATCTGGGATTTTTTCCTTGACAGAGTGCAGCCGGTGAGTATATTATAAACGAGAGTCCTACAAGCGTTGAACCCACGGTTACATTCACAAGTGCAGTACAAGTTTGTTCAAAAGAGTGACCTACGACAGCTGAGATGCTCATCGCAGAAATCACTTTCCCTAACAATAAGGCTAAAAAGTAACAAGAAGCTATAGGCAAGACCAGGAGGTGAATTCAACATGAAATTAAGACTCCTTATTGCCCTTCTCAGTTTGACTTTCTTAGTCGCCTTTACCGGACTGTCTTTTGCTCAGTTCGGTTCCATCTCAGGAAGGGTGACGGATGAAGCAACCGGAGATCCGATCGCAGGGGCGGTCATCACGCTAAGCGGGATATGGGGCTTCTGGCATACGAACTCCCAAGGCTATTACGACTGTGACGGCATACCGGCAGGAGCTTATATCTCCACTGCGTATGCGGCAGGGTATTTCCCGCAGACCTATCCCGAATCTGTGATCGTGATTGAGGGAGAAAACACTCCGGGTATCGATTTTGCTCTTACTCCCGCGGGCGAGGGAACCGGCTCAATCTCCGGCACAGTGACAGACGAAGTCACGGGAGATCCTATTTTGGGCGCCCATGTAATTGCAGTCGGATTGGACAACTGGTGCTTTGGCTATGCCTGGAGCGATTCGGCGGGTTATTACATTATTGAAAACCTATGCGCGGGTCTTTGGGCGGTGCGAGCAGAAGCGTTCGGCTATGTGCCAGAGATCTACCCTGACTCGGTATCTGTGGTTGAAGGCCAGAATACACCTGGTATTGATTTCGCTTTAGCCCCACACGAGGGTCCGGAATTCGGATCAATCTCAGGCAGAGTCACAGATGAGGAGACAGGTATCGGGCTTCCCATGGCTCATGTGTGGGCTCATGGCCACGGTGGCACCCCAGGGGGAGGGGAGACATGGTCAGACACTGCTGGATATTATCTGATACAAGGCCTGGCGGCCGGGCAGTATGCGGTGGGAGTCCACAAGGACGGATACGAGGATGAGGTATATCCGGAATCGGTGACCGTTGAGGAGGGGCAGAATACACCTGATATTGACTTTGCTCTCACTTTTCTGGGTGGGCCGGAGTTTGGCTCAATCTCAGGAAGAATCACAGATGAGGAGACAGGTATCGGGCTTCCCATGGCTCATGTCTGGGCTCATGGCCAGGGCGGCACCCCAGGGGGAGGGGAGACATGGTCAGACACTGCTGGATATTATCTGATAC
>CAYGCR010000026.1:1657-41461 GCA_964348415.1 uncultured Ignavibacteria bacterium
GGCACCCCAGGGGGAGGGGAGACATGGTCAGACACTGCTGGATATTATCTGATACAAGGCCTGGCGGCCGGGCAGTATGCGGTGGGAGTCCACAAGGACGGATACGAGGATGAGGTATATCCGGAATCGGTGACCGTTGAGGAGGGGCAGAATACACCTGATATTGACTTTGCTCTCACTTTTCTGGGTGGGCCTGAGTTCGGCTCGATAGCAGGCAGGGTTACTGATGAGGAGACGGGTCTCCCCATCATCATGGCTGAGATCACCATAACAGGAATATACGGTGTCTGGTATTCCGACACGTCGGGGCTTTACTTCTGCGATAACCTTGCTCCGGACTCTTACGAGGTTAATGCTCGAAAATGCGGTTACGTGCCCGAGACTTATCCGGATCTGGTGACTGTCACTGCAGGCGAGATTACATCCGGCATCGATTTCGCGCTCACCCCCATGGGTGATCCTGGTTCAATTTCCGGAACAATCACCGACGCAAATACCGGAGAACCCATTCCAGATGCCCATGTCTGGGCATGCGGAGAGTTCGGCCATGGTTGCGCTCGGACGAATTCTACGGGAGAATATACCATCTCCGGCCTTTATGCCGGGGACTACTTTGTGAGTGCCTGGGCGTGGGGTTACTATCCGGAGGACTATCCCACGACTGTCACCGTTGTTGAAGGTCAAGATACTCCGGGCATTGACTTTGCCTTGATTCCTTTCGGTGGTCCCGGTGAAGGGGTCATCGCAGGAATTGTCCTCGACGACAGCACGCTTTTGCCCATTCCTGATGCTATAGTTTTTGCCGTTTCCTTCAACGGAAACTGGGGATTTGACTTTGCCGACTCAGGTATGTACATGATTGAAGGGTTGCAGGCCGACGATTACTACGTATTTGCAATTGCCCCCGGTTACATAGGTGAATTCTACGACGGAGTGTATAGCTGGCAGGAGGCTACGTTGGTGACGCCCGACGCTTATGACGTAAACTTCTATCTCGGGACATGTGGGTCATACGACGGAAGGATCTCCGGTGTAATCAGCTCGGAGGGTTTGCCAATCGATGGCGCTTTCGTCTATGCGGAAGCCGAGGGAGAAGCAAAAGGTTTCGCGCGGAGTTCGGCTGAAGGAGGGTACGTGATAAACGGACTCCTTCCCGGCACGTATGTGGTTTATGCCTCCAAGGTCTCATATCACGATGGATCATATCCAGACCCGGTCCCGGTGGGATACGGAAGGGTGGGCGGAATCGACATCGAGCTTCCGCCAGTCCAGATAGGAGACGCCAACGGCAATGGCTCAATAGAAGCTGGAGACGTGGTCTTTCTCATCAGTTTCCTCTACCGGGGCGGCTCTGCGCCCGATCCCATGATGACCGGAGATGTGAACGGTGACGGAGTGGTAAACGGTAGCGACGTTGTCTATCTTATAAACTATCTGTTCCGAAACGGGCCTACTCCAGGTAACCCTTAACGGATGGGTAATAAGAAACTGCCCCGCTTTTCGCGGGGCAGTTTTTTTATGGATGGACCGACAGGCAGATAGCTTTTTGCAGATCGCTCCACTGAGAAGCTGAAGAATTATCTGAAGAACATTTTCCTGAGAACAGATACCAGATCGGAGCCTTTGCCCTTCAGATACACATCACCATATTAGATCTTCTTCGCTCTTGCCCTGGGCATCCAGCGAGAGGGGAGGAATCTCAAAATCTTGAAGGAGCGGTGATCACAAAGGTAGATGTGTTTATCGTCTGCAACAAGGCTGCCCGGGCGGTCCAGAAGATTATAGGAAGCTACGAGAAGGGGAGGAGAGGCGGAGATATCTACCACCTGCACTTCTTCATTGTCCATGCTTAAATAGGCATAAGGATGTTCCACGAACAGATCTTCAATCTCCTCGGAGATGGGATAGAAGCCCAGGGACTCCGGTGCTTCTGGATTGTAGATATCATATATCTTCATTCCCGCCAGGTCGAAGGACGCGAACAGAAAGTTGCCTACGGAGAACACGTTAGTGCATGCTCCGGTCGTGGGAATGGATGTGACCAGGAAAGGGTTATCTCTGTCAAGAGCATTTATAATGGTCAGTCCCGCAGTTTGATCTGCAACGTAAAGATAATCTCCTACCGGGACAAGTTCCCGAGCAGTCCCCGGAGTTTCGACCGAACCTCTGGGGATCAAGCCCGAAGGATTCTGAACGTCTACGATCTGGATATCGTTACCTGCATTGAGAAGGTAAGCATATCCGTCCTTCACCTCAAGGCCGTAGGTGTATCCTTGCGGTACATAACTTCCTACCACCGCCGGATGAAAGGGATCTGATGCGTCTACGACTTGCATACCAGTCAGAAGCGCTGTGATATAGGCGTAATCCCCCTCGATTTCGACACCATTGTTGTTGTACGGGGCATAGAGCACGCTCGCTGCTTGCGGATTCTGAGGATCCTCCACGTCTAATATGTGAAGCCCGGAATGGTCACACATCACGTAAGCAAAAGTATCTTTGACCGCTACGTCCTTGCAGGTGCCGGGTATGACCCACCTGCCGGAAACGAAAGGGCGATCAGGGTTAAAGACGTTGATTATAGTTATGGGATCGAAAAGATCAGCGACAAAGACGAAGTCCGAGTAGAAATAGACTCTCCGGGTGTGGTCTCCCAGGCTTAGCGCTGAGACCTCCTGTGGGGAACTTCTGTTTATGATATCCAGTACCAGAAGTCCCTCGTAGTTTGAACCCAGATACGCATAGTCTCCGGCGACGGAAATATCGGCTATGGCGGATGTGGTGGCATGACTGGAAACAAGAACGACATTTCTTGGACTGCTCACATCTAAAATGGAAAACTGCGCCGGGTTTCCCAGATAAGCATAAGTTCTTCCGTCCTTCGTGTTCACAAACACCTTATTTGCTCCGGGGACAACGTCGCTTGAGCCGATCAGGTAGGGAAAATAAGGAAACAATACGTGAACCAGCTTCAAACCACCTGTTCCAGCGATATAGGCCACGTTACCGCTTAAATCAAGAGAGAGGGGGTGGAAACCAGCCACGTAACAGGAACCGATCAAAGAGACGTTGAAAGGATCCGAGATATTCAGGACCAAAAGTCCGGCATCCTTTGCAGCCACGTATGCGCAATTGTTCCCAACTTTGATGTCCCTGGGAAGATCAGGCGTCTTAAAGCTGCTTATCAAAGACGGCTGGCTAAGTGACGAAATATCAATTACATGCATAAGGCTCTCCCCGGACACAGCATAAGCGTAATTGCCCCAGAGATCAACCTTTAGACCGTCTTTGGGAAGCTCCACTTGACTTAGCTGGGAAGGGGAATTAATGTTAGCCAGGTCGGTAATCGTCAGCCCGTCGTAGAAGAGGCAGTATGCTTTGGACTGATGAAACTTGATATCCCTCAGATCCGACCAAAGGGTGCTGGAAAGCTTTATGATCTCCGGCTTGCTGGCGGGAGGCGATTGAATCTGAGCCGGCTCAAATAGCAGAGGCAGCACAAGTATCAGCGGCAGCGCTAATGCCAAAGTTAAGGTTTTGGTGCGATTCATTTTTAGGAGAACGAAATCAGAAAATCTTGCAAGAAGATCAACTTTTCTCTTGACGACGTATGCACGTAATTCTATATTCCACTTGAATTCAAAAAAGCAGGAGAAAAGCCGCTTGAGGGCGGACTCTGGATCCCTCAGGATAGCTTCTTAGCCCCCCTATCCTACCAGAGCGAGCCCTCATCTTTTTTACGCAGAGTCTTGCGGGGTTTTGCAAAAATAAAAGTTGTGTTCCGCCCTTCTTCCTTTTATAATTGTATCGGTTTTTGGCTCGACATCATCACAGCATTTAAGATGAATAAAAGAATATGCTTCCTAAGAGCCGGTGGCTGGGTTTTGGCTGTCCTGCTCATATCTGCATGTGTGGGAAAAAGGCCCGACGGTGACGTGGCATTGATCAAGCAGCTTCTGGCGAAGTTTGAAAGAGGAGTAAATGGAAGCAATGTGACGGTTTTAGACTCAATAGTGCTGGACAAGAAGTTGGACATATCTTCCCGGCTTTTAGACAGCCTCTCCTTCGGGAGAAAGCTTGAAGGTGGCCGTATCGCTAAAAAGAGTTTTGTGATCGTGGGGGATAGCGCGGAAGTTAAGCTGAGGCTAAGCCTGGAATATGCCGCGGTTCTGGGGGAGGTGAAACAGATTGAGAAGCCGCTTAGGCTTTTTCTGCACAAAAGGAAAGGGAAGTGGAGAATACGAGATTTTGCCGCTTTTTTCGAGCAGGCTGATAGTTTGAGAAGATAGACAAACCAGGAACGCAGCTTGAAGCCCACGACTGCCAAAGCATACTCTCGCTTGGCACGTGGCGGAAAAGTAAGGCACAGCATTCAGGTTGCACCTAATGAGAACCGATGTTGCTGTCAGCCCTCAGTTTGAGCCAAGAAAGTAGCCATGCTGGATATAAACGAAAGCATTGAGAGCGAGATCAACAAGGCGGTGAGCTTCATCCGGCACGCTTTGGATTCTGAGCCGTCCTACATCCAGGTGGAATCAGGCGAGGAAGAAACCGAGCCTCTGCTTCTGGACAAAGACTTAGATAAGCTCTCCTTTAGCGTAATTGAAGATAAAGAGCCGCACGGCAAAGTGGTAGCTTTGGATGGCGGTTCAGCCACGGTGCTGAAAGGAAGATCTTTCCTCATCGGCGTCTATCGGGCTGGCGCCGTTGTCTACCAGCAGCGGAATAGGGTGGGTCAGAAGATCATACCTTTGAGGCTGGAGATAATATCACAGGCCGAACTCCCCCGGACGTATGCTTCTGCATATCGCAACCTGGTAGGCGAAGAACCTTCTGAATCTCCGGGAATGGACAAGATGCTGGATCGCCTGCGCCTTTTCTCGGAATGGAGGTTAGCACAGGAGGTTTTGGATGAGATGGAAAGTGGTGACATGCTGCTTATAGATGGGTCGCTGAAAGCAAGCATTGCTCCGCCTCATAGTTTTATGGCTGACTTCACGCGGAAAGCTCACGATAAAGGTGTTCATCTGGCGGGAGTAACGAAAACCAGCACACTTTACTGGGGAGACAAATCGCCACTGATTCCGGCGGTGATGAGAATAGGGGAGAGGTTCTGCCCAAACTCAAAATGGTTTTGCCAGATCTCCGACGAGAAGCTGCATATTGTTTCGTCAAGTTACTTTGGAAGAATCTACGTGGCCAAGCTGAAGGCCTCTTCGGATTTTGCCTTTCGCACAGACGTCAATCGCATCGATTCGGTTGACCCGGGCTTGATTTTCTCTGTTTTATCGTACTTTTCCAGCGATCCGGCTTTCTTGGGATACCCCTACCCGCTGGCCGCAGCCCATAATCTGTCCCGGATTGCCCTTTCGGAGGTAGGAGACATCAGATATAAACTGCAGTCCAAAGCTTTCGAAAGAGGTGTCAGTTCATCGGACTGGGACCTTTTGTTCACCGATTTTCACGAGGTGCTGAATGCGGATTTGAATAGATGAGGATAAGCTCACTGAAAATGTCGCTGTGAACGTTTGCAGGGGGCGGAGCAATGTCCAGAAGATTGCTTCGTCGCTCCGCTCCTCGCAATGACGGACATTTGGCTGTCCTTGTCATTACGAGTTCCTGAAAGGAACGAAGCAATCTCGGAGAGATTGTCTGGTTGGCTTGCTCCTTGCAATGTTGGGTGGTTTCCGGAACCAGGAAAGAGAGTTTGACCGGCATATTGATTGGATCAGAAAAAGGTGGCCGGATGGACTATAAAGGCAGAATCACAGGAAAGAAGATAACTGAGCTCTACTTTCGGACCTTCTACGAAGAGGACTTGCATCTGGGAGACATCCTTCTGGCAGAGGATGAGGACAGAAAATTGCCATTCCTCTTAAGAGTGGTCGACATAAGCTATGGAGTGGAGGCATCCGATCCCAACTGGGCTGAAAGGACCGCGGGAAACATGATGCTTCTGGACAGGCAAAATGAACCTTTCCAGTTCCACGAGAAGGAGAGGAGGCTGTATAAGGTCGGGCGATGTGTGCCGCTGGGTTACATAAAAGGGAATACTTTCAGAAAGCCCAAGACGATCCCATCTCATTTCTCGAAAGTCAGAACTCCACACAATAGGGATTTTGAGTTTCTGAAATCCTTCATTGGAGATGTCCAGATCGGTCTGCTGAGATCAGGAGAGGAGGTCTTGGATTTTCCGGTAGGCATCTCAGGCGATGTCTTTCCTTATCATATAGGCATATTCGCTACCACCGGTATGGGCAAAAGCAATTTGATGAAAGTTCTCGCCGGTGCGGTTCTGGAATCCTCCCGATACGGCATGCTGATACTGGATCCTCACGGGGAGTACTACGACGGTGGCGGAGACCCGGGCCACAAAGGCTTAGCGGATCATCCCTTGGCGCCAAGGGGGCTTCGGGTTTACAGCTCTCGCAATCTAAGAGGTCCGCACAACAGGCTTAAGATTAGTCCCCGGGAAATAGACATAAAGGATTTCCGCCACATTTACGACTTCACCCAGCCGCAGGTGGAGATGCTCTATGCGACAAGATATCTGTTCGGCGAGAATTGGATGGAGAGGATTGCGCACGCCAAGATGGAGGAGCTTCTGGTTCAGCTTTCCACTGCAAAAGGATTTTTTGAGTCGACCGCAGGCGTGATTCAAAGAAGAGTGGAACAAATTCTCAGGCTTCCATTCATCCACAAGGATCCGGAATTGTCCATCACTAAGAACGTGATCAAGGACTTAGAATCGAGCAAGCTGGTTCTGATCGACACCTCGAACATGTCCGAGCAGGAAGAGCTCTTGATATCTGCGGTTCTGTCAAGAGCGGTGTTTCAAAATAATTGCAGGGCATATCAGGATCCGGCCAGATTCAAGATGCTTCCGCCCACCATCATCGTGATGGAAGAAGCACAGAGGGTGCTTTCTCAAAAGGGTCGATCGGACATAAACATCTTTGCTCAGATATCAAGAGAGGGGCGAAAGTTTAAGACCGGCTTATGTGCTATCACGCAGCAGCCTAAACTGATTGACGAGGAGCTACTGTCTCAGTTCAATACGTTGTTCATTCTGGGGTTGGCTGACGAGAGGGACAGAAACATAGTGAAATCGTCAGCCAAACAAGAAATCTCCGATTTGGGCACGGAGATTCAGATGCTGGAGGCAGGTGAAGCTTTGATCACTTCACCTCAGTCGCCCTTTGCCATTCCGGCGAAGATACATCTTTATGAAGAATGGCTGAAAGGCAGAACAGGAGAAGAAAAAGAATTTGAGGCGACAAAAATAGATCGGGATTTTTTCTGACGCAGATATCCCGAAGTCGGTAATTGGGTAGCCGCAGGCTTCAGCCTGCGACGCTTTGGGACGTCACAGCTTAAATTCATCGAAGCTCCGGCAATCAAGAATTGATTTGCTAATGCGATTGATTCATATATCCGACAGCCATCTGGGGGCAAGCGGATTCTCCAGGAGACTCTCACCCTCCGGCTTCAATCAGAGGGAAGAGGACATCTGTAATTCTTTCCAGTTCGCTATCGACCAGATAATAGAGCTCAAGCCTGACATTGTCCTGCACACAGGCGATCTTTTCCACACGGTAAGACCCACCAATCGCATCATCAATTTCGCCATAAGACAGATTCTGCGCGTGGTGAACGAGGACATCCCCATGGTAATCATCTCGGGTAATCACGATACGCCCAAGCAGAGAACGGTGGGTTCGGTTTTCTCATTCTTCGAAGTTTTGTCTCCCCGCCTCCATCTGGTCTATAGAAATCAGTACGAATTGGTAAAGCTCGACAGCGTGGCTATCCACGCCATTCCTCACTGCCTGGATCAAGAGGATTTCTCGAGGGAAGTTGCCAAGGTAGAGATTGACAGCGGACAGCGGACGGCGCAGGATGGGCAAAACATGGACTTCAACATCTTGATGCTTCATGGGGTGGTGGCGGGAATTCCCGAGTTTTCCATGGGGGAGTTGGCGGAGCAGGAGATCCCGTCATCATATCTGGAGATGCCTTTTGACTATGTGGCGCTGGGACATTATCATCGACATTGTCAGGTGAGTTCTAAGGGGTATTATGCTGGCTCGACTGAAAGGCTGTCCATGGGGGAGTTAGGGCAAGAGAAGGGATTTATGGAAATTAATCTGAGTACAAAGGAGACAAACTTCCATCCGGTTCCTGCCAGGGGCATGATTGAGCTTCCTTCCATCAGCGCGACGGATTTGAATCAGGAAGAGATACTGGAGCAGATGCAAAGAAGAATCCAGGCAGACGATATCACGGACAAAATCGTCAGGCTGAAAGTCAGAAGCATTCCCGAGCACATATACAACTCCCTGGATTTTCGCAGAATCGGTGAGCTGAAATCGAAAGCTTTTCACTTCGACCTCAGGTTCGAGAAGAAGGAAGAAGAATCAAGAGAACAGGCGGTTACGACTTCTATCGGTAAACTGAACGTGGAATTTGAGCAGTTCCTAAAAGGGATAGCGGTGGAGAATCTAAAGAAAGATAGACTGCTTGAGTTGGGCCTGAGATACTTGACGGTTGAGTCTGAAGAATATCAAAGTGAACAAGGGATAGAGAACCAAAGATAGCAAAAGTAAGAATGCACCTGAGAAATATCCGGCTAGAGAACTACAGAAGATTCAAGTGGACGGAGCTTGAGTTTCCGGACGGGATAGTGGGGGTGATAGGTAACAACGGGGCAGGCAAATCCACCTTGATGGAAGCCATCGCCTGGGCCCTGTTTGGCACGGATGCTTCGCGCACCAGCAAGGATCAAATCAAGTCGGTTTTTGCCGGAAAGCCGGACGTATGTCGTGTGATCCTGGATTTCGAGATGAACGGGGATAACTTTCAGGTGGTGCGAGAATTGAAGGGAACATCGCATTCCGTAGACGCTTCGGTCATCGTCAACAAGAAAGTCACAGCGCGAGGAAATACCGCAGTGAACGAGCTGATCCAGAAGACTCTGGACATGGATTATAGAGCCTTCATGACCTCTTTCTACGCCAAGCAGCGAGAACTGAACGCCCTCTCCGATTTTCAGCCGTTCAAAAGAAAGGAGCTCCTGGCTCGCATGTTGGGCATAGAAACGGTGGATGCGGCCTTGAAGAAACTGAGATCGGACAAAAGGGAACTGGAGATGAAGCTGGATTTCCATCGTCCCCGCCTCAAAGACAAAGACGGGCTAAAGGCCGGAAGGAGAGATAAATCCGAAAACCTGTCAGTGCTGAAACAAGAATCGAAGACTGCGAGACAGAAGTGGGAGTCCGAGACTGCCGGATTGAAAGAGATGGAGAGACTCTGGGAACATTTGAAAGGCAAATATAAGGAGCACATTCACCTCGGACAGAGAATCACCGTAGCTCAAACAGAAAGGAAAAGCCTGGAGACGCTACTGAGATCGCAGGAAGAAGAAAGGATTAAGCTGATGGCACTCATGGGTAACGGGGAAAGACTGCAAAAGTCGCTTGGCCCTTATGATGATATCAAAAAGGAGCTTTCGCTTTTGGATGGGACAAGGGCAAGAGCCGAGCACCACAAGATTACGCAAAATCAAATCAAGCAAGCGGAAACGCTGATAGGTTCAGATCAGGAGAGACTGGCTGGCATAAACAAAGAGCTTGAACCGAAAAATGAGGTCGATGCAGCGGTGAAAGAGCTCAGAAAAAAACTAGATGCGGTGGAGCGTGAACTTGAAGAGACAAGAAGTCTATTTATCAGAGCAGAATCCTCTTGCAGGTCGGTCAAGGATGAGAACGGCAGACTGAGATCACAGTTGGAGCATATCGAACAACTCGGTCCGGATTCAGTATGCGACCGCTGCCTCAGGCCGATGGGCTCTGATTACCACAGAATCCGGGAACATCTTGTGGATGAACAGAAACAGCTGGGAACCAGACTGGAATCTCTGGAAGAGGAAAGGGAGAAGATTAAGAAGAGGGGACAGGAACTCAAAAAGGTGAAGGTTGATCTGGAATCGGAGAGGGAAAAGCTACAGAAGTCTGTGGAGACGTTTTCCAGACTGGAAGGGGAGAGGCAAAATCTTGAAAGTGGCTTAAAAGAGAAAGACAAAAGTCTGCTTTCCTTCCGGAAGGTTTTGACAGAAATAGGAGAGGTAGAATATGACCCATCCTACCATGAGAAGCTCAAGGCTGACTTTGAACATTTGGAAGGACTAAAGCAGCAGCTGACTGAGGTCACGTCTCAGCTGAAGAGATTGCCTCAGGTGGAGAGGAGTATAGACGAATTGAACAAGAAGGTGCAGGGCCTGGGAAAAGAAGGGGAAAAACTGAAGGAACAAGTCTCCGCTCTTGGATTTTCCGAAGACGAGTACAGGACTGCGGAACAAAAGCTGGGAGAGCAAAGGACAGAAGTCCACTCGCTTGAGCTGACGCTAAAGGACATGAACCACCGAAAGCAGATGCTTGTAAAAGAGATTGATCAGATTGAAGAAGAAATCAAAAACACCCTGCAGTTGGAGGAGGATATAAAGAAATGGGAGGAGGAGCGGCGGTATCTGGAGAAACTGGATCTGTTATTCACAGATTTCAAGGTATCCCTCATCGGGCGAATCAGACCTGCGCTTTCCCGCCACGCGAGGACTCTTTTCCTGGAGCTTTGCGACAACAGGTACGAGGATTTCGAGCTGGATGAGGATTACGAGATCTTCATCCAAGATCAAGGCGAGAGATTCCCCATAAGTCGCTTCTCCGGCGGCGAAGTCGATCTGGCCAATTTGTGTCTTCGCGTAGCCATTTCACTCTTGATCTCCGAATCCAGCCAGGCGGGCTTCTCCTTTATCATACTGGACGAGATCTTCGGCAGTCAGGACGTCATTCGAAAGGAGAATATCCTTAATGCTCTGGCCAGGCTGAGAAACAGATTCAGACAGATTTTCTTGATCACCCACATAGACGATATCAAAGATTCGGTAGAGAACTTAGTCTACGTCACGGAGAACGAGGACGGCACCAGCGAACTGCTGGTGCAGTAAGAGATAGTCTTTCCTGCCAGCGAAGAGACGGGCTGAAGCCTTTGGGCAACATTGAATCTTCAGGTAGCTGTCCAAACGTGAAGAAGAATCCCACCATCTCCAGATGGGTATTATACGCCGTCTTTGTGCTGGCGGTCATTCTTTTAGTTTTCACCCTGTATCCCTCATTCATGGGGATCAGGGTGGAAGAGGTGACGGACGGGGATAGCATAATTCTAAACAACGGGGAAGCAGTCCGCTACATCGGCATAGATACGCCAGAGGAGGGTGAGGCCTTCTTCGTGGAGGCCAAAGAAGCCAATCGGGAAATGTTGAGAGGAAAGAAGATCACCCTTGAGTATGATATAGAGAAGCGAGATAGATACCGAAGGGTTTTGGCCTATGTATGGCTGGATACCGTTCTGGTGAACGCTGAGCTGATCAAGAAGGGATTGGCCACAGTGTACCTGTTTTCTCCCAATCTGAAATACCGGGACCTTTTCATCAGGCTGCAAAAGGAGGCCCGGGCAAACAGGTTGGGTCTGTGGTCTATTGAGGTATCTCCGGAGGAATATTACGTCGCCTCCAAAAGGTCCAGAAGATTCGTATTCCACCGACCTGGTTGCGAGTGGGCGAGGAGAATAAAGCAACAGAACTTACTTAGGTTTGAAACCAAAGCCCAGGCTCTGGACTCAGGCTACAGCCCGTGCAGAACTTGCAAGCCTTAAAGAGGGATGGTGCGTGATCGCGCGGACTCAAGCTCCCCGCCCTTGGACTCCTATTCGATTTATGCACGAGCGGAAGGAGGCATGTGTGCTTTCCATAGTGTGTGCTTTGGAAACACCAGAAGCTTCATTTATTACCCCTATTGCTTTCTTCCTACGCTGAAAGGGAGAGGGGAATGGGAGGCGAGGTCCTTCTTAGGTGGTTGAAGCCCCCTTATCAATATTCATCAGTGCTTGCCCATTTTTCATACAATTTCTCTCCTCGATCGAAAGAGACAACAACTTCTGTCGATTACTTCGATAGATGTTATCGTTTATTTCCCGCAGGGCGGAATTGTCTGGACTACTAAGGAGGGGCTTATGTCTTCAATTCTAGTAATTGAAGATAAAGATAGCATGAGAGAAATGCTTTCCAAAACCCTGGAAGCCGAAGGATACGAGGTGGAGACTGTCAGGGATGGTGAAGGTGGACTCGAGAAAGCCAAGGAAAAAAAGTACGATGTGGTGCTTGCAGATCTGAAACTGCCGAACATGGATGGTATTAAGGTATTGTCCTCATTAAAAGAGATGGATCACGAAGTGGCTGTTATCCTGATGACCGCTTACGGGACCATCGAGAAGGCGGTCGAGGCCATGAGAGAGGGGGCCTTCGATTTTCTCACCAAGCCTTTCGATACCGATCATCTAAACGTTCTGATCAAGAGAGCACTGGAGAACCGCAGATTGCTGGCCGAGAATGTTCTTCTGAGAGAGGAGTTGGGACACAAGTCAGGATATGCCGAGATCATTGGAAAATGCGAAGGGATGCAGAAGGTCTCCCAACTCATCCAGAAGGTGGCACCTTCAGATACCACGGTGCTGCTTTTGGGTGAATCGGGAACGGGAAAGGAGCTTTTCGCCCGCGCCATACACAGCTTGAGCAACAGAAGAAAGGGTCCTTACGTGGCGATCAACTGTGCTGCCATACCAAGAGAGCTTCTGGAGAACGAGCTCTTCGGGTCGGAAAGAGGAGCATATACCGGAGCGGTAGCACGGAAGATGGGAAAATTCGAAATAGCACAGGGAGGAACCATCTTCTTAGACGAGGTGGGAGACTTAGACATTGCTCTTCAGGCCAAGCTCCTTCGCGTTCTTCAGGACAAAACGTTTGAACGACTCGGAGGTACCAAGACCATATCTGTGGAAGTCAGGGTCATCGCGGCCTCCAATGCGGATTTGAAAAAAGCGACGGAGAAAAAGCAATTCAGAGAGGATCTATTTTACAGATTGTCTGTCTTTCCCATAACCATACCGCCACTGAGAGAGAGAAGAGAGGACATACCTGAGCTAGCCGACTATTTTGCCAAGAAGTATTGCGCCGAGATGAAGAAACCAAAGACTAAAATCTCCAAAGAGGCTATGTCCCTCCTGGACAAATACCACTGGCCCGGGAACGTCAGGGAGTTGGAAAATACCATTGAGAGGGCGATCATTCTGTGCGAGGGCAAAAATATTCTGCCCGAACATCTGGCAATAAGAATTCCATCGCCCCATGAGATCAGACTCCGAGAAGGGGCAGGACTGAAGGAGGTGGGACAACACGCCCAAGCCGAAGCAGAAAGGGCGCTGATAATACGTGTGCTAAATCAGGTGAGAGGAAACAAAAGGAAGGCCGCCCAAGCACTGAAGATAGACTATACCACCCTGTTTGAGAAGATAAAAAGGTATCACATCGACGCCTGAGACCTCTCGTCGAATGAGTGAAAAATCACATCACGTATCTTAGAAGCCGGGCACAGGCACCTTGCACTTGAACGAGAAAGCCACCCCAAAATGGGGCGGCTTTCTTCATTTTTCAGTCAAACGATCTTTCAGTTTGCAGTTGTAGCAAGGCTCGGGACCGTAATAATACAAAGACTCATAGAGGTAACCAAGGTCGCCCCTGTCGATCCGATCGTCACAGTTGACGTCGCCGATCTCAAGAGGGCTGGGAGGGGGAACTTTCGCAGACAGGAAATCGACCAGGTAATTTATGTCCCCGTAGTCGGTGAATCCATCTCTGTTCATATCCCCGCAGACGGCGGCTGGGTGGGTATATTCGAAAGCTCCCATGTCGACGCGCTCGCCTCCGTGAGGAGGAACTGACTGCGTGGGATCCGCCGAGTTTATGCAGGGCGAATTGAAGCAGAGGCGGAAATTCCCGTGCACAGGGTTGCCAAACAGTGGATCCGCGGAGATATTTCCGTTACTCCCCGTTAGGTCCCCGCCCAGTCCATAATAATTAGTGGTATCGCTGCCGGAGAGGTTGCTCCATACGTTGTTGTGTGACAAAAGAGCGGTCCCTTCAAGGGTAAAAAGGCCGTATCCCTGATTCTGGGTAATTATGTTGTTCTCGAAAGACCAGGGCCCGCCAAAGAATCTAATACCATCCCTCAGGTTGTGACTTACGGTGTTGTTAGCTATTAGGAATTCGCCGCCAATTCCTGTCTTATATAAGACCACCGAGGAAGGACCGGAATCGCTGTAAATCGAGTTGCGAATTATCTTGGCAGACTTCGGTTCCAAAAGATGGATTCCCGAGCCGCCCCCGCTTGCGTGGTTGTCATTGATAACGTTATGCCCAATATTGGACTCGGATTTATAGGAATATATCCCCGCCCCTTGTCCTTCATAATTGTAATTGCAGCTTATCTGGTTGTGCAGAATGCTGGCCTTGGAGTCGTAGCAATAGATGCCCGCACCATAACCGGACTGATTCTCATTCTTGGCTATGATATTGTTGGAGATGTCTACGGTGGAGCTATAGCAATATATTCCACCTCCAAGAGACCCGTGCTCTCCTTTACCTTTCTGTATGGTGAAACCAGTCACCGTAACTTGCTCGCTACGACCAATGGTTACCACCCAGCCGGTCGTTTTAGCTTCGATGACGGTGGATTTTATGGTTGCTTCTTTCTGATCGAGTATGAAGTGGCTTGATACCACTATGCTATCCTTGTCCACCAGACTCAGATTCTCCCTATAGACTCCTTTTTCCACCAAAACGGTGTCCCCTGAAGAAGCAGATTCTATTGCACGCTGGATGGTCCGGAAAGGTGACCCGTAGCTCCCGTCGCCGGACTGGTCACTTCCCTGCGCCGAAACGTGCCAGACCGGACCCTGGTAGGACGAGTTTTGACGCACCGCCACAAGCAGTTTTTTCTCGTGGGTAATCAGAGTGCCGTCGGCACTTTTGCCCCGAGCGATAACAGTTATCTCAGGAGAGGTGTGGGGAAGGGTTTTGGGTGGGACGGATATGAGTAGAGTTGAGCTGCCCGGGAGTTTTTCGATCCGTCTGGGATAGAGACGTGCCTTAATAAGAGGAGACGGACTTGACGCACCGACATTAACGGGCCCTTCAAATCCTCCCAGGGGAGTGACTATCAACTTGAAGTGCAAATTATCTGCTTGCTTTTGCGATCCAGCGCCATTGCCCCAGTCCGAATACCGGGCCAGGGTCTGGGGAACGACAATCAACGTGAAACCCGGCCTGACCATGGCCGTGTAGTCCGGGCTTGTGGCTGCCAGCGAACCTTTGCGATAGTTGTGCGCTGCCGCGTCTTCGGTGCGGTTCTCTCCTTGGGGTGCGACTTGACCCTCCTCGGATGCTTCAGCGTACCTGGAAGAGCCGACGTTTCTTTCCTTATTTATATTATCCTTCCCAGCGTGCATTTGCACCGGTCCAAAGATTTGCTTCTTTTGATTTGCCATCTGCTGTGATGAGATCACCCCTTTGTAGGCCGTTATCAGAAGAAGCGCCAGAGCACAGGCCAAGCTCAGTACCAGGATTTTTCTCTTTCCGGAAACCCTGACCGCTTTCCGCTCGGAGTAATCTCCCGCCCGCGTGGAAAGCTCGGCCAGTTTATCTCTGATTCCTTCCTTGACGATGCCGATCACCCTTTCTGCTTCCTCCTGGCTTTGGCATTTGGTCATCAGGTTTACCCGGTCAAGTGTGTACATGCCCAACCCGGTGGCTCGCAAATCCACACTGGGCGTGCCGAATATCTTCATCTTTTCTAACTCTTTGATATTGAAACCCATGGTCTCAAACGAGACATAATAGTCTCCGCCCTTGAGCAATTTTCTGATCTTCAGCCGCATGGCTACCTCCCTTCAATTAAACACAAGTGAAGCCTGCATCGAGAGTGCTGGCTTCCCGGACATCCGACAATCCAATTATCTTTAAGAAAGTTCTAAAAAGAGCGACGAGCTTGGTGCCCCTATAAGTAACAGCCCTTGTGATTAACTTCCAGCAAGGCTCTTAAGAAGCAGATTCCCAAAAAAGGAGGCGAAACCAATACCCCACAGCTATTAAACTCTTGCCGACATCCTTTTCGCGTGAAATGGGAAATCCGATTTCTGCTGTGCAATGACGACTCTTGCTGACCAATAAGAGCCTTTGTCTTTAAATTTAGCCCGTGCCCTCACCCCTGTCAAGTAATTTTTACTGCCGCATTGGAGATTGTTAGGAGTGCTTGGGTTCCCAAGGGGGCGATTGAACTTCACGCGACCAAAAGGGAGGAAACAGAACGGCTGCCAGTTCGGGTCGACAGGCAACTTCTTGCTGATATTAGACCTACAAGCTAATGAAGGGACAACTGGGCGTCCCTTACCTTTGAATTTTGATGATGCTTGAAAACCGGCGCAGCAGTGGAATGCGATCGAGGATGCTGACTAAAGCCAGGGGGTTTAGGCTACATCGAGGCGGGCTATCTAATCTCTCCCGTATTAAACAGTCCCTGTTCAGCTCTGATCAATTGGCGGAAGGCTCGGTTCCGTTCCGGAAGAGGTAGCTTAGCAAATAGACTACATCGGCTCCATCGCCACCGTTCACGTGCCCCAGGAACAGCAAAGAGGCGGTGGTGAGTTCCGGTAAAGATGAGTTGTTAGGAAGATCCCGTCCGATGCGTTAACCAGGTCGTCGCCGGCCACGTCCCCCGTAAGACAGAAGGTATATTGAATGGCCGGTCGGGATATCAGGCCCGCCCCGGCTACAGCCACTGTCGGGAAAAGAAGCGTGGTCACCGCTCATCATGGCTTCCCTGACTTGCATGGGCGTCCACTCAGGGTGAGCCGAGAGAATCAAGCCCGCCCTCTGTCAGGGAAGTCGATAGAGAGGTTCCGCTGGCTGTGGTACTGTCGTTCGGATTATAGCGGTCATCGGAACCGGCGGAAACTCCCCTCGCGCAGATTGCCGGCTTAACTCTTCCTCATAGGTTAGGGCTCCCAAACTAAAGTAAGCGATTTCTCCAGTTGGGCAAACTCCTCCGTAGGCGATAATACTATCCGCATCTCGGGGTGCCTGTATGGTTACGCTTTCCGGTCCTGCCTTTACCATGACATTACAAACCACGATCCCGCGCTGCATCGCAATGTCTGCGGCCATGGCGGTGACGGCGGTATTTCCATCCATGTCAGAGAAGGTGCATCAATGGGTGTGGGCTGACGAGCCGGAGATGACGTTTGGGCTTGTGCTGTCGGCTCAATACCCTGATGAATATGATTGATAAGGTTAACCAGCTGCCTTCGACAAAACAAAGAAATCTTGTTCGTGCCGAGATGACATTTCCCAAGATTTACTCGCCGCCATTTTTACCTTCTCAGACAGGTGCTCTTTATATCCTAGTTCCCTCCAAGATTATTTCTGCGAGATTTCACTAGTGCAGCGGAGGGCAGACAGCTTTTGCTTCCCCAACCTTATTTTACCGTGCGAACATCCAGCAACAAAGTCGTGAACGCAACCAAAACAGATTCGAAAAATTCACGTCGCCATCTTCCTCCAGAATAGCCTCCGCGACGAGGCTCCGTGTCCGCACTTGACAAGCGCAGAGTCGCGGGCACTCCCATTTGACCCGCCTTTTCGGCACCACAACATGAGAGAAGAAAAGGCCCAGGCTATAAGCCCGGCTGTTGGCCAGTGGGGAAGGGCAACTAATGGTTCTCTCTCGGCAGGGCATCTGATGATTCTAATAGAGATCATCCACCTCGAATGAAAAACGATTTTTCGTCAATTTGGCACAGAAGAAATTAAGTTTCTTCCATTAATCGCCGATTTTACTTATGAGTCAATCAGGAAACTCAAAGGGCGTGGGGCTTTATTCGGAAGGGTCGATGTAGCCAGGTATGTTAAAAATTTTTGTAGATGCTTAAGGTTTCTAAGATTTTAGCCGAAAACACAATTAGTGTAATTTGTCAATCTTCATCTTTTGTAAAGGAAACTCAAAAAAGAGACTGATATGATGTTCGGGAAAAAGGAGAAAACTGTAGCGGGTTTGGATATTGGCGCCTCTTCTATAAAGCTGGTCCGGCTGGAGGAGAGATCTGGAAGTTTTGCCCTGACCTCTCTGGGTATGAGAGAACTGCCTTTGGAGGTCATAGTGGATGAGGAGATAAAGGACAAAGATACCGTGATCTTCAATCTCCAGAGCTTAGTCGAGCAATGTGATTCCAAGCTGAAGGAGGTAGCCATTTCCATATCCGGACATGGCGTGATCACTGACAAAATCAGCATGGACCAAAAGAGCGGGGCAGAGGCGGAGCAGGCAATTCTATTTGAGGCCGAACAGAGAAGTCCATTTGATGTGGAAGACGTGACCATGGATTATCATATCATCAATATGAATGAGGAGATCAGAAAGATGGACGTGCTTTTGGTGGCCGCCAGAAACGAACTTCTGAATTCCTACGTGGAGCTGGTCACAGATGCGGGACTGAAGCCTCTGATCGTGGACACTGACGCCTTTGCCATACTGAATGCCTATGACATCAACTACGAAATTGACCCCGAAAAAGTCACCGCTTTGATGGACATCGGCTTCGACACTACCAGCGTCACTTTTCTCAAGGACGGACTGTTTAATTCCACCAGAGACTTGGCCACGGGTGGACGCTTGATCTATAATGCCGTGATGAAGGAATTTCGCATCAATCAGGAGCTGGCGATGAAGGCCATTAAGGGAGAAATGGGAACCTCCATTGATCAGGATATGCTGAAAGCCTCGGTGGTCACGGCGTCGGATGAGTTGATCTCTGGTCTGGAGGTGGCCTTTTCCTATTTCAAGTCCACGGCCAGGGTACCGCAGGTGGACTGGATAGTCCTTTCTGGCGGAGGAGCCCTAATTCCGTTTTTGCCTGAATTCATACAGTCAAAACTGAATGTTCCTATTGAGATAGCGAACCCCCTGAGAAACATTGAATACGATCCCGAAATCTTCAAAGGCGTGCAACCGGACAGGATTGCGCCCCTTTTGGCCGTCTCTGTGGGATTAGCCTCAAGAAAGGTAGAATAAAATGGCCAAGATCGAAGTCAATTTGCTCCCCAAGGAGCTAAGGAAAAAAAGAAAAGGCCTGGGCTTTGACAAGAATTCAATCCTTATTGCCGCTTTCGTGGGGATGCTGGTGGTCTTGGTCGGGGGAACTACCGTTATTCAAAAGGTCAAGCTCAGAGCTCTGGATAAAAAGATCGCCGAAGCACAGAAAAAGACTGCCGAGTTGAGAAAAAACATAGATTTGGTAGATGCCCTGAGCGAGGTTAAAGATAAGGTATTGCAGCGGATCTCCGTGATAGAGCTGCTGGACAGAAACAGATCCATCTGGGTCAGAATAATGGAAGATATGGGCCAAAGGGTCCCGGATTATTTGTGGCTCTCCCTGTTAAAGGAAGAGAATTCACAAAGTCAGGCGGCATCTGACACCGGTGCCGATAGCACCGCCCTCAGCGATCGAGCCCAACCTCCCGTGAAACGAGTGACCGTGGAAGGATACAGCTATTCTCTAAACAGCTTAGCCTCTTTCTTGATCCAGCTGATGGGATCGCCATATTTCAAGAACATGGAACTTCAACACGTAAAGAGGGCAAAGCTGGAAGAATATAAGATTTTTTCATTCCAGTTGGTGGGAGAGCTTCACTATCTGCCAGAGTTCGAAAGCACGGATGTCGATACGACTGTCAGTGAGCTGTCCTTGAGCAGTAGAGGAGAAGATTCCACAATGAATTTGGCCATCGGGAGGTAGTAGATGGATTTAAGAGATCCGAAAACACAAAAATTCCTTCTCTTGGGTATGGTGGTCTTCCTGGTACTTTATTTCTGGTATGCCCGGATCTACACAAAAACTGGTGAATTGGTGAAACAGAAGCAGATTCAATACGAGTATCTCTTATCCGACTTGAAGAGCGTGGAAATGAAGGCCAGAAGCTTCGAAAGCCTGAAAGAGGAATATGAAAGATTGCTCAAAAGGTATCAGAAGGTGGAATGCCTGTTGCCGGAGGAAGAGCAGATTCCTGAGTTCCTGCTGCAAATGCACTCTGCCGCGCGAGCCAATCAAACTGGTGTGATGGAAATCATCCCTCAGAGCCCGGTTCTCCACAGCTTCTATAACGCCAAGTCTTTCGACATACAGGTCAGCGGGTCATATCACGAGCTGGGGAGCTTTTTCAGTCGGGTGGCCAATTTCCCCTTCCTGGCCAATGTATCAGACGTGACCGTAGCCGCGATACCCCAGGAGCAACCGGCTTCGGAACAAGAAGGGAAAAGCATTACCGCGTCTTTGAAGTTGACCACCTACTATGTCAGGGAAGAGGAGAGGCTGAAAAGAATAGAACTGTAAAAAGGGTGATACATGAGATTGAATTATTTCTTCAAATCGTCTCCGGTTGTCTTGGCACTCTTCGTCTTTGGCGTGCTTTGTGCTGCCGTGACTTCAGCTTGGGGAAGTTCGAGAATAGTAAATATCAGCCTCAAGAAGGAAGGAAACTTCACCAAGGTAACCGTATATGGTGATAAAGCGTTTCAGTTTGCTCACTCAACCGCGGAGGCAAAAGAGGGGAAGCCTTATAGGGTGATAATCGACTGCCAAGACGCGATTTTTGACCTTCCTCAACGCAATTTCCGAGAAGGTCTTCCGCCCGGAGTGATCACGGCCATCCGTACCGGACAGTTTCAGGCCACACCGGAGAGAATCGTCAGAGTAGTTCTGGATCTGAAGGCTGCGGTGATCTACAAGGTGGCTGACAGGGAGTCGGAAAACGAGGTCAGCATTGCCCTTCTGACCAAGCAGGATCCAGATTTTCCATTATGGGTTGCCGTACTGGAGGAGAAAGAGAAGCAACAGGATCAAAGCATATCAACGGAAAAGAAGCGGGTTTCGACAGGCCCAGGCGAAACCGTCTCAAGAAAAGAGCAGGAGTCCGGAAGATCCGAAACTCTCACGTCAGCCGCTGGAAGCCTTCCTGACTCCAAAGCTCCGGGCCGGCAGGCAACAAAATTAGGTCGGAAGAAAGACCTTTACCGGAGAGCAGTCTGTTATGCTGACACCGGCGAGCCAGCAGGGTCTAAACCGGCTTTGGTTCCCCGGACAGAACCGGAAAGCAAAGATGCGAAGATGAGGGAGGAGATTACTCAGGTCACCGACCAGGTGCCATCTTCGAAACCAGCCCAGTCCTTCACTCAGAAGGCGGCTTCAGGAGAACCGGACGAGGTAAAAAAACGCGATTCGCGCGCTTCTAAGGAGCCAGGCTCAAGCACGGCAGCACAGGCAAATATAAGAGATAAAAGGAGAGAGGCTATAACCCGGCTGGGTGCTAAGGAAAAAGCTTCCAGAAGGACTTACATAAGGAGGCGGATAAGTCGATCTCCGGTTCCTTTGGGTCCGTTCCCTGAAGGGTCCCGCCAGACCGGGACGACCGTAACGGACGCTGCGGCTGGGGGAGCGAAGAGCGCTACCTCAAAGGCACAGGGGCTCGTGGAAAAGGGAATCGGTAAAATCCTGGGCCCTGAATCAGTATCCGCCACAGAAACCCAGGTACTGGCAGAAAGTCTGATGGTGGTTCAGGGTACTAAACCATCTGGGCTAGGTTTGACCCCTGAAAGGAGGGTGATTCAGTACAAGCCAGGAACCAAAAGAGATCCCTTCGTCCCCATAACTGAAAGGGGAGAGATGAGCTTTGGAATTGCACCCCTACCGCTATTCGAAAACCTGACGCTGGTCGGGGTTCTCAAGGACCGAAAAGGGAATCGAGCCTTGTTGGAGGACGACTTGGGATACGGTTACATTCTGATGAGCGGGGATAGAATCAAGAATGGATACCTAATCAAGGTCGACGATGACAAGGCCTTCTTTCATGTCGAGGAATATGGCGGATATCAAATTATGGTTTTGGAACTCAAACGAGAATATTAAAAGAGAGGTAGCTCATGAGAACGATTTCTCGAAGGAGCGCGTGGCTAAGGTGGAGTCGAGTGGCTTTGGCACTCTGTCTTCTCTTGACGCTGGTGCTCTTTGGGGGTACGAGGTCGGATAGGGTCTCAGCGGGTCAGTCGGCAAAATCCGGGAAGGTCATTACCGCATTGAAACTTCAGAATGCGGACATCCGTTCTGTACTGGGCTTTTTGGCTGAGTACGGGGGAGTAAACATCGTGGCTGCACCTTCGGTGGACGCGTCGGTTACCCTGAACCTTCAAGGTGTGACTTGGCGGCAGGCCTTGAATATCCTGTTAAAGACTTACAGCTTGAGTGGCGTTGAGGAACAGGGCTTCATCCGGGTACTTCCCACCCAGCAGTTTCTCCAGGAGCAGGCGCTTCTGGAAAAGCACCGGGCAGATCAAACTTCCACCGTCGCCCTTGAGACAGGGGTGATCCCCGTCAAACACGGGACCGCCAAAGATCTGGTGAAGTCGGTCAAATCGGTAATCTCGCAAAGGGGAACCATCGACGCCGACGAACGCACCAATTCCCTGGTCATCCGGGATACCCCGGAACACATAGAAAAGGTGAAGCACTTGGTCGAGGCTCTGGACAAGGAGACGGCCCAGATCAAGATCGAGGCCAAGCTCCTGGAGATTGAGTCTGGCACCTTAGAAGAGCTGGGAATCAACTGGTCGGTGACTTCCAGAAGAAGTGCTCAGCTGGTGGAAGGAGACCAGCCCGAGGCGCAATTCTCTCAGTTAACCGACCGGGTAAGCGATCCCGCCGCCACTTTCTCGTTTGCCACCGTTCAGGGGGACTTTGATTTTCAAGGGATCGTCTCTGCTCTGGTTTCCAGCAACAAGGGCAAGATAATCGCCCATCCCGAGATAACCACGGTGGACAATCGTGAGGCCTTCATTCAGATGGGGCAGAGGATCCCTATAAAGCAGTTTGATGAGGCGGGAAACGTGGCGATTACATTTGAAGAAGTGGGAACCATTCTTCGGGTTACTCCACACATCACCTCGGAGAACCGAATACTACTTAAGCTCAGGCCGGAGCGAAGCTCATACACCTTCGACCCCAACGGGGTGATCATCAATACCAACAACGCTGAGACCAACGTGGTGGTGGAGAGCGGCCAAACGGCGGTGATAGGCGGGTTGACAACTCAGGTGGAGATGAAGAGCCGGGTAGGGCTTCCCATACTGAAGGATATCCCGATCTTGGGTTACCTTTTCCGATATACACGAAATGAGATATCTAATCGGGAGCTGGTTATCTTTGTAACTCCGACCATAGTTACCGACGAGACGCCCAGCATGGGCTCGATAGATCAATTGGGTGAGGGAGGGGGATCCGACGACTGATTGACACTTTTGCATATTAGCACCGGTGTGGTCACAGTAAAACAGAAGAAGGCAAAGGATTCGTCAGTCTCTCTGATCAGGCGACCCGCGAAAGGTCGCCTGAAGTTTTTTCAGACCTACAGAATCTCCTCTCCGCATTTTCAGGAATCAAAAAACTCAAAAGCGAGACAGCATATACTCTGTTTAGGCACCTTTAGCTTGACGTAAGCCCGGACGAGGACACCTTCTATCAGATTATCTGCTTTCCGTAACTTTTTCTCTCAGTGACAGCTACGAGGAACGGTTAAACAAGTCCTTAAAACTGCGGAGATTTTCTTCTTGACTTTTGTGTGACCGGAGATTTCCTTGTTGGGTCAAAGTCAGGTTCGTGCACTAATCGGGTTTGAATAAACGCGGTGCCGAGCAAGCGAAGGACAGTTTTTCTGAGGTGGGTAGAACGTTTTTCTTCTGAACAGCGGAGAAATGCCAGAGATTGGAGGGGACTATGGATTTTACTCAGAAAAGAAAAGCTATGTTTTTGGCCACTTTCGCCGGTCTGCTTAACGCCGCCGTGGCAAACGATGCCATCAGAGGAATGGTACTGAAGAAGGCGGATAAGAAGATCTACGAGTTGTTTGTGGAAATGAACCCTCTTAGACGTCCGCGAAAGGTACAGCAAGACAAGTACGTAATGACCAGAAACCTGCTGTACGCGATCGATAAGGCTCTGAAAAACAACAATATCTCCTCTAGAGTCAGGAAGGGGCTTTTGAGGGTGCTTTTGGGAAACATATTCTTGGGAGGTAAGGATAGGGTTCAGCGGTTCAGGGAGGAGCACGGACACGAGCCCCCTGGCTTTCTGACCATCAGTCCTGGAGCCGCCTGCAATCTTCAGTGCGATCAATGTTACGCCGGCGATCTGTCTGAATCGAAAAAGAAGCTTGAATTCGATTTGGTGGACAGGATACTCACAGACAAGACCGAGTGCTGGGGATCGTTTTTCACGGTGATCTCCGGTGGGGAACCGTTCATTTGGAAGAGTCAGGATAAAGACATTCTGGATCTGGCTGCAAGGCATGATGACAACTACTTCCTGATCTTCACCAACGGAACTCTGATTGACAAGAAGAGAGCTGGCCAAATGGCGGAATTGGGGAACCTCACCCCCGCTATTTCAGTTGAAGGTTTCGAGGAAGAGACGGATAAAAGGCGGGGGAAAGGCGTCTACAAAAAGATTCTTCAAGCAATGGAGAACCTGAGGGAAGTCGGGGTCCCCTTCGGCATATCTCTCACCGCGAGCAGAGACAATGCAGAGGTTCTCCTCTCAGACGAGTTTCTGGATTTCTATTTCAACCAGCAGGGAACAGTCTACGGCTGGATATTCCAGTATATGCCCATCGGCTGCGGATTCACTTTGGATTTGCTAATCACTCCCCAGCAGAGGCTGAACATGTACCTCAGAGAAAGAGAGCTTGTGGAAGAGCGCAGGATGTTCATTGCTGATTTTTGGAATTCGGGATCGATCAGCGACGGTTGTTTGTGTGCGGGCAGGGCAGGAGGATACTTCTATATCGACTGGAACGGCAACGCGATGCCGTGCGTTTTCACCCCCTATTCCACCCACAATATGAAGGATGTATACCGGAATGGCGGAAACGTTAATACAATTCTGTACACCCGTTTTCTCAAAGCGGTCCGGGGATGGCAATCGGAATATGGGTATATGCAACCCTCCCATCTGGTGGGCAATGAGATCACTCCATGTCCTATACGGGACCATCACCGTGACTTTTACGAAATCGTAAAACAACATAATGCCAAGCCAATTAACTCGGAGGCAGGGGAGGCTTTAAAGGCAAAGGATTTCATTGAAGGCCTTTGTCGATACGGAGAGAAGGTAGCAGAACTTACCGACGACATCTGGGATAGAGAGTATCTGGAGCCAGAAAGGAGGAATTTGTCATCCACTGAGTCTGCTTCAAAAGAAAAAGCCCGTCGAAAAGCCAGCAGTTAAAACTCGCACGTCTTAACGACGACGAGGCAATAGTGAGATTCCAGGTCGGAGCTTGCACTGTGCCACACGGCGCAGGGCTTGTCTCCGACGTTTTTTTGCTTTTGTGTTTATAGCGTAAACGCTGAAACCCGCGGCTGTGTGATGTCCGTCCCCCGGCGTTGATTCGATGGTCCGCATTCTGCGTATCAGATTTTTACCCTTGAACTGCCATCTATCAAATTATCAAGCTTCCTTTTGGCTTGCCTTTCTTCAGAATTCCTTCGAGTTCCTGGGATTCATCCAGACCTCGCTGGCGCTTAAGACTTCTTCGCAAGAAGAATCCCTCTGGTCGCCGTGTTCTGGAGACCGAGAGAAATCTTTACCTGCGACTCAGCCGGTTCTCTTCCGATTGCCAACCGTATAGACCTTCGCTCGATTCGCAACAAAGACATTCTCTTCTGGCAGGCGGTTCGTCAGCTCAGGAGTTTTCGCTTCCCAGAACCTCCCGGATTTCTCAGATTTGGGAGACCGGGCGGAAGATTTTTCCGTCTGCTTATGGAACTTTTTTCCCACACTGTCTCTCTCCTTGACTACACCGATCTCCAAACGATTTGAGTTAATTTTTTACTTATCAGATAGTTACGGGCACACATCTCGTCTCTCGGTGGCGTTGGCACAGAGTTTGCAAAACTTTTCGGGGCTGAATGGAGAGAATGGAGTCAGAACTGCAAATGGGACTGAAAGAATTAGTGGCACAGTTGACCTTGAATCTGACCTCACGAATCAATAAAGCTCTTTTGTCGGGGATCACCTCAACACCAGTCGCTTCACTTAACCCGATTTCTGAAAAGCAAGAAGCGCTTGCTTCTGACTATTCCAAAATTGAAGAGCCAGAGAGCGGTTCGCTTTTTGTGCCTTCTCTTCCCCTTGTTAGAACTTTGGGTAGTATTACTCGCGGAACTAAAGATCGGTCAAATTGCAGTCGATACAGACAACGATACCCCAATTTGTGCACTTTTTTGAGGGTTTTCAAAAAGGTGGGACGCAGAGAGGCGAGGTGTGTCCAGTTAGTTCTAAAATTCACAAAGTGAGGTAGTTTAAATGGCAGTTCAGAAGGAATGGGTGGAGTTCAAAAAAGATCATGATCCACAGGTCAGACAGAGGCTTCTGGAGCAGTATCTGCCTTTGGTCAAGAACGTAGCCGGGCGAATGGCCATGGGATTCCCCAAGTCGGTGGAGCTTTCTGATCTGGTTAACACCGGGGTTATTGGGCTGATTGAGGCGCTATCCAATTTTGATCCCTCCCGAGGAGTGAAATTCGAAACCTATGCCGTTCCGCGTATAAGGGGGGCTATCTTGGATGAGCTCCGTTCCCTGGATTGGGTACCTCGCTCCACCCGGGCGAAATCAAGAGAGATCGAAAGGACTGTAAGCAAACTGGAAAACAAGCTCGGTAGACCCCCGTCCGCCAGAGAGCTTGCCAAATCTCTCAAGGTTTCCTCGGAAGAACTTTTCTCCACACTGGATGATGTCTCCTCCACTACCATGCTATCTTTAGACGAGCTGATCTATAAGGAGGAGGATAACCGACAGGTTCCCAGAGTAGAGACTCTTGAGGATCTCAGTTGTGACAATGTCTTGGGAGATCTGGAGAAGGGGGAGCTCAAGACTTACATGACCCAGGCGGTCAGTCACCTGTCTGAACAGGAGAGATTGGTAGTTGCTCTGTATTATTATGAAGAGCTGACCCTCAAAGAGATCGGAGAGGTGATGCAGATATCCGAATCCAGAGTCTCTCAGATACACACCAAGGCGGTTTTTAAGCTTAGGGGAATGATAAAGGAAAAGTTTGCGCTGTAAACAGAAAGACCCCCGTGTTCTTGTTTACCAAATTCGGAGGAAGCAAATGAAATTGAATCAAAGTCCTGATAATATCGCTCAGACAGAGGAGGGGACAGCCGAAGCGGCTTTGAAGAAGGAGTCGCTGCGGCCGGATAAGCAGGAGGGAAAATCACGGGAGCTGATCCATACCCTGAACTACAAAGTAGATGAGCTGTCCCGGGTTAAGGACGAACTCCTTCAGATGACAGGTTCACCTGAAAAAAGCACGCAGCACAGAGTGGATCCCAGCCCAGACTTTTCCCGGGAGGAAAGTTCCGGGCATGATACACTCGCAGGGCCCGAGTTGGAGTATCGGATTTCATCGCTACTGGATCTTCTCAGGCAGCTGCACGGTTTTGAAGAATGTGGGGTATTTCTCCTTAAGAATAATGGTGCCGGTCTGGATAAGCTGGTTCTGTCAACAGGGTCAGGTGGGCTTGGAGATTTGCAGCAATTCGAGAATGAAGTTCACCTGCGATGGGAAAAGGGTGATATCGCCCGGGCGGTTGACCAAAAAAAGAGGATGGTTTTTCCCGCAAAAGACGAAGATAGCTTTCTGGTTATTCCGTTCGAAGTTCTGGAGGAAAGGAATGGGTTCTGCATCGCGCACTTCAGAGGATGTGATCTTCCGGAAAAGAAATCCTCGGAGGAGCTGCTTTCCTGGACGGAACTGATTTCTTCCTGTGTAGAGAACTATTATCTGAAGCTGTGGTCGCAGTCCCCGCAACCAGATAGCCTGGAAGATGTTCACACCGAAAAGCTCTTCACCGCGGTGCAGCTATCCAAAGCAATGGTGCACGAGCTGAACAACTCTCTTCAGACCATTCTGGGCAGAACACAGCTTCTTAAGATGAGCCAGAAGAAAGACTGGAAGGCCGATTCAAACGTCAGAAACTTGGAAACCATCGAGGAAACTGCTAATCGGATTTCCCCAATTCTTAAGGATTTCTCGGATTATCTGCACAGGCAGTTTGACGTAACCGGCGATTCAGGAGAAGTGAATCTTCAGCACATCCTGAAAGGCAATCTGGTTTTGATCGAGTATATACTGAGGTGCAGAGGGATCAAGTTGGAATTGGACGTTGATAAGAATCTTCCTGCGGTGCAGGGGAATCCCGGGGAGCTGGAACAGGCTTTCCTGACTCTGGTCTGGGAGATAAAGGAGTTCCTTAGTTCTGGGGGAGACATACGCCTTGAAACGGGCATGGAGCAGGAGCTACTTTATTTGCATATGTACTGCTCCGGAAGGGAAGGTCTGGGGGATGAACGGCCAGACCCTGCCCATCTGCTGAGTAGCAACCGATTCAAGGCGGTTTCCCGAATCGTAGGGAGGCATCACGGGGAACTGAAGTTGGAAAGTTTGGAAGGCCAAAAGATGAGGTTCTCTCTCAGGCTTCCCATGGCCAAAGGAAAGAACTCAGACCTGCAGGACCAGGGGGAATCAGAGGAATAGTATTCAGGCCGCCATTTTTCAAGGGCGAGATTGTCTTCACTCAGTTGGCCAAGTGAGTTCAAATTATCTGCGACCCGAATTTGAGGTGCAAAATCAACCCTACCTTCATGGATTGGTTCTCAACAGAACGGAAGGTGGAACAATGATTTGGTCGATAATAAAGACCATCAGGCTCAAATTAGCTGAGATCCATTCAGTGAGCTGCGAGCTCTTTCATAGGAAGGAGGACAGATTTTGATTGATTCCAAGCACTCCGACGTAAAGCCTGGGACCGTGTCTCCTGCTCCGGGACAAACTCCGTTTCCGCTCAGGACGTCCCACGGCCGAAAGTACTTTCGCATCGACCTCTCCTCGCCGGTGCGATTTCGCCTGCTGAGGTGCAAAAACGGTAGGCTAAAGCTGCTGAGGGACCGACTCTGTGGCGAAATCCTGAATTTGAGCGAAGGAGGGGTACTTTTGCTCACCGGTTCCGCCGTCCCCGAGGAAGGCTTCATTCTTTTGACGCTAAGCCTGAATAAACTTGTGGTTTTAGAAGGAGTATTGGGAAAGATCAAAAGGGTGGAGCGTTCAGAACAGCAGGATTTCCTGGTGGGCGTGGAATTTGCGTCCATAGAACAACTGGAAGAGCTCGCCTCTTCGGAGCAGGTGGCTCGTCTGCCGGTAAAAGTGGCATGTTTTGACCGCAAACTCCGGGAGATCATCTCCAGCTATCTGGGTGCCGCCGAGCTGGCCACCTGATTGGCCTGTGCGGAAGGGGCTATTACCGCTTTTTCGGGGGGTCCTAAAAAACAAGGGGCTTGGCGTAAAAACACCTCCGGCTTGAGTCTTCAGATGCGGTAGAAAGGGGCAGTTCATGGGGGCTTTAGGTCTTGGATTCTTTGAAAGAACGAATCATGCAACCGGATGTGCGCCTCCGGGGGGCTTCCGTGCGGGAGCACGAAATGTCTGACATGCCGCGTCACCACAGCAAAAGATAGGGGGCAGAACAAGATGAGGAAAAAGAGTAAAAGCCCGGGCAAAAGAAATTCCAAAACCTCCAGATTCAACCGAAGGCAGAAGTTCTTGCAGGCAAAACAGAACCTGAAAATCAATTTCGACGTCCTGTCCGGAATTTGCGAGATGGTTGAGCAGTGCGCGAAAGACAAAAGGGTTTTCCAGAGAATGTTGAACTTGATTGGAAAGGCCGTGGAATGCAGCCGGGCCAGTCTCTTCCTATTGAATAGACAGACGAATCAAATGGAAGAAGTGGCATCGGTGGGAAGAAAGGTGGACCTGATAGACTTCGTTAGATTCGACAAAGGAAGCGGATTTTCCGCCTGGGTGGCCAAGGAGAAAAGGCCGGTTCTTCTTTCTAATCTCCACCGCAGAAGAAGCGGGGATACGACCAGATCCTTTCTTGCCGTACCATTGATTTTGAATGGCCAGGTCTTCGGGGTCGTGAATCTCAGCCACATAAGATCACGCGCTTTCGAACCTGAGGATGTGGAGTTTCTAAGACTGATTTCGGTCCCGGTGGCATTGAGCTTGGAGAGGATGTTTTGTGAGTTGGAACTGGAGAGGCTTCGAAACGCGCTTCAGCAGGAGAGAAAACACGCTGTCGGCTTACAGGAGAAAATCCGGAACATGCAGAGCATGACTCCCACCCCTCAGCTTCTGGAAGGATTAAGTCAGAAGATCAAAGCTCCTCTCTCCGGCATAGCTGAGAATGCCCAGTTTCTCTTGAGCAGTTTTTCAACCAGGCAGAAGGGGAAATCCTGCCGGGTGGACAAAAGCTTCAATCATGAATTCAAACGCGGTTTAAAAGAGATAAGAAACGAGGTTAATCAAATCACCAGGGTAACGGAAAAGCTGTTGAAAGGGAAGGCAAGCTGGCAGACTGAAAGGCCCCTTCTTATGAAAAATCAATCTTAACCAGAGGCCGTCTTTGTTGTGACCCCCATACCTTAAACTAATCTGGGAAAACGGCCATGCCGGATGTGTTCGCATCTGATAAAGACTCGGAGAAATCACATTCTGATAAAGCGGAGTTGAAGCACCTGTTGGATGAGCTGCCTGTGGGGCTTTTCAAAAGCTCCTCTGAAGGTGAGCTGGAATATGTAAACAGGCATTTATCTGAGTTGCTTGAGCAGAACAAAGCCGCCACGCCTGAGGAAGAAGGCTGGTTGAAGGATCAGGTTTGCGTACAAATCAACGATTGTCTGAAATCCGGCCAGCCCAAATCAGCCAGAGTGGAGGCTTCCCATAATTTGGCCCTTCTCATACATGTTTCTCCGGTAAAAGACGAAGCCGGGGAGTTGACCGGAGCAGTGGGCTGGGTGGAGGGCCTTCCAAGTAAGACAAGCCTGCAGTCAAAGCTGGAGAAGAAGATAAACGAGCTCTCCATACTCTGCGAGTTGGGCAAAGTCCTCAGAGGTACCCTCAATCTGGAAGAGATACTTCAAATCATACTGATCTGTGTTACCGCCGGGCAAGGCCTGGGATTCAATCGCGCTTTCCTTCTGCTTCTAAACCAGACGGGAACCATGTTGGAAGGGAAGATGGCCATTGGTCCCTCCAATTCGGAAGAGGCGAAAAGAATTTGGGACTCCCTTTCGGCCCGGGAGCAGTCATTGGAGGAGGTGCTGCAATCATACAAAGACGCCCTAAAGGAAAAGGACGTTCTGGTTAATCAGACTGTCAAGATGCTGAAAATTCCACTCTCCGATGAAAGAAATCCGTTGATTCAGTCGATCTTAAATAAAAGAGCATACAATGTCATCAGAGAGAAAGTCCGGGAGGACGGGGACATATTCGGCTTGCTATCGACCGATCAGTTTGCGGTAGCTCCCCTCATACTGAAAGGCAAGACGCTGGGAGCGATTCTAGCTGACAATCTGATTACCAGAAAGCCGATTGAAGATGAGGACGTCAAGCTTCTTTCCATATGCGCCCATCATGCTTCGGTGGCCATAGAAAGTTCGCAGCTCTATCAGGAACTGGCGGAGAAGGTAAGTAAACTGGCGGAAGCCAACAAAAGGATTGCCGAAGGCAGCCGGAGGCTTCTGAAGGCTGAAAGGCTGTCAGTGCTTGGACAGATAACCTCTCAGGTGGCACATGAGTTGCGGAATCCCATGACCATCATCGGCGGATTTGCCAACTCGGTTCTGAAGAAGATGGATGGAAATAATCCCAATTATGAGTACATAAAGATCATAGCTAAAGAAACCGAGAGAATGGAAAACGTTTTGAACAATGTGCTCAATTTTTCGAAGCCCGATCAGTCCCGTCTTGAGATGGTCAACTTGAATGATCTGGTGGACCAGACCTTTGAAATGATGGAGCCGGAGATAGATTCCACCAAGATTTCGATCGCCAAGTCTGCTTCACCCGATCTTGCTGCGGTTCGGGCAAATCCGGATCTTATCCGGCAGGCTCTGTTGAACGTCTTCCGCAACGCCATCTGGGCAATGCCCCAGGGAGGAATCCTGTCGGTCGCCACCGTTCAAACGGATGAATGTGCCAGGATAGAGGTTAAGGACACCGGTTTTGGCATTCCTCATGAACACCTGAATAAAGTCTTTGACGCTTTCTTCACCACCAAACCTGAAGCCTGTGGCCTGGGACTGACCATCAGTTCGGAGGTAATCAAGAATCATGGAGGGAAAATCGGGGTTGAGAGTATTGAGGGTAAAGGAGCCACCTTGTACATGGAGTTACCTTTGGCCAAAGATGGTGAGGTAGTTGGGTCGTCAGCATCGTAAGTAAAATCCCAAAAACACGGAGGAAAAGGTGAAGCATAGGCGATGGCATGGAGAGTCAAAGTTCGTGCATGGCGCGAACGGCTCATCCAGTGGCACGACCATACTGGTGGTGGATGACGAGGATCATATTCTAAAGCTCTACGAGAAGGAGCTGTCAGACGAAGGATACCAGGTAAGAACCACCAGCGCAGGAGAAGAAGCTTTGAGAATAGCGCAGGAAGAGTCGCCGAACCTGGTGATTCTGGATATCAAACTCCAAAACCAGAGCGGCCTGGAGGTACTTGGCGGTCTGAGAAAGCTGAACAGGGATACGCCCATCATACTGAATTCGGCCTATTCCACCTATAAGAGCGACTTTCAATCCTGGCTGGCCGACGCCTACTTGGTGAAGTCCTCGAATCTGGATGAGCTCAAAAGAAAGATCAAGGAACTGGTCAAGTTCTGAGAAGTCGAGTAGACCTTTCATTCCTTGTTCCGGCAAAGCCGTCCCTAAAATGCAGCCCAACGGCGGGGGGGATATGATCAAATCACAAGAGATCGAGAAAACTTCCGACCTCCTGAAATCGCTGGAGGAAATCGCCAACCAGGCAAAAAGCATGGCGTCCCGCCTGGCTTTTGTGGCCTCTAAGGCCAGAGAGGCAGGAAGCATTTCCACCCGGGTTTATGATGACATACTGGATCTGGTTGATCAGACTGGTCGCACAACAGCAGACATGAGCAGAATGATTCGGATGGTGGGGATGGAGGTGGGAAGACTCTATAAGATTGCCCGCCACGGTGGGGTAGAACTGGAAAAAGACAAAGAGTTGATCGAAAAGATAGAACGATCCTTAGACGCCGTTTTATCGGAGAGTCAAAGGGTGCTGTACGTTGTGAAAAAGTTGAAATCGGTTTCAGCTAATAACAAGCTGATCTCATGATACAAAAAACCTAACCGGAGGTTAAGGAACCAGATTTTGGTTCCGATTCTTACGAAGTGTAGGCCCCAAATGGCCACCAGGCGAGTTTGAACAACACCCGATTGGAACGGTGAGGTGGAAGGGAGATGTGGGGGCAAAGAAGGATTCTTTTCATCCTTGATCAGCTTCAACGATTCGAGTCTTCAAGCAATGGGATTTTTTCCGACGAGGCTGCAATTCTCTGTATAGTCTAAATATTCGAGGCGGGCAAAGAGGGGGGCTATGTTAATTTTGACCAGGAAGTTAGGAGAAAGCGTTACCATCGGAGATGATATCAAAATAACCGTTCTGGGGGTGCGAGGAAGACAGGTTCGACTGGGGATAATAGCTCCTCATAAAGTGGCCATACATAGAGAGGAGATATACTTCAAAATCCAGGAGGAGAATAAAAGGGCAGTGGATAGTACCGTAGACGAGGTCGCCAGAATCGCCACCATAATAAAGGAGAATCCTGAAGAACCGCCGGGCAAGACTTCTGCCCCGGACCAAAACAAAACCCGTGGGTCCGAAGATAATAGAAGCTCAGATGCAAATAGCAGATCGAAGCGGAAAGGATAAATCATGTTTATCAAATCCGGGAACAGAAACAGAGAGGAGGATTTAAATCGAAAGGTCGAAAAATACAAAAAATGGTGGCAAGATCAACCTGAGGAGTCTCCTTTTGAGAGGTCGAGGTCCTCAGGGAAGCATAAGCCGAAAGAGAGACCTTTCGATTCAAGCTTCGTCTATCACGAAGAAGGCTGATCAAAGCAACACGGTGATTGGCCAACCACTGGCTTTTTCAGCGGATATTCTTTGACCGATCCCCTCGCATCGCCGCGGTTGCCGGAGTAGAGCGAAATGCAATTCAAACCGGTCTGGATCTGATTCCCATCCGATGGTACTTCCGGGTTAAAGTAGGGGGATGCATGAAATTCGTCACTACCAGGTTCGGAGAGATCGATTGTAACGAGAACGACGTAATAATTCTTCCCAAGGGAATTCTTGGTTTCTCTCAGCTGACCCGTTATGTCATTATAGAGAAAGAGGAGGCCGCTCCTTTCAAATGGTTTCAATCGGTCGAGGATCCCAACGTTGCCTTTGTAGTAATGGATCCTCTAAAGGTCTTCCCGAATTATAAGCTGGAGATTGATGAGAGAGAACTGGAAGAGCTAAATTATGCCAGCTCCAAGGATTTGATCACCTACGTTATAGTCACCGTGCCTCAGGATGCAACGCAAGCCTCCGCTGACCTTTTAGGCCCTTTGGTAATAAACGCCAGAAAAAGGCTGGCCAAGCAGGCGGTTATGTCTAACAGCCCGTACACCACAAGACATTATCTTTTAGACGAGTTCAAAAAGCGGTCACGACGGAAGTATCTGAACAGGAAAGCTTCAGCACAGTAAACAGACTCCTTTCAGTGCCAAACCAGGCCAGGAAGTCATCGGCCAAAACTTAGCTCCCCTGATGGAGACGGTCGAACTGCATCAAGGTCTTCGACCGCGAGCTTTTTTATCTGACTTTTCCGTTAACTTCGTGTCACTCGGTCGGGAGGCACATTTTGAAAATCAAAGATTACCTCAGGATGGACGCCGAGAGGGAAGCAAAACTGAGAGCGATAGCCACCTTCTCCCCAAAGAAAGACATGCCCAAGCTTACGCAGAACGAAAGGTTCTCTCCTTTTGATAGAGCATTGATTGAGAGCGTTCTGCCTGCCGCAAATAGAATGCTCCAGGGCGCCGCGGCCTATCCCTCCACAGCCACAGTTTGCATCTCCCAAACTTGTACTCACAATTGTTCTGGCTGTCCCTCCGGATGGGAGCGCAAGAGGGAGAATTGCTTTATGGACCCATCCAACTTCTCAAAGGTTCTGCACAGCCTACGTTCCCTGGAAGTCAAGTTCATCAATCTTTCTGGAGGAGGCGAGCCCACGCTGCACCCGAGTTTCTGTGAATTTGCTCAGATGTGCATACGACAGCAATTCAAGTTGAGTCTCATGACCAACGCCGTTTCGCTTGAACCGACAGCAGTTCAAGTTCTGGTGGAGGGGTTTTCTTTTTTGAGAGCGAACTTGGATGCGAGCAGCGATGAGGTGTACAATCGGATTCATAATCCTCCGCAGCATGACGAGTTTCGGAAAGCGTTGGTCAGTATGGAAAGAATCGTCTCTGAAAGACAAAGAAGAAAATCTGATTTGATTTTCGGGGCTGAAGTTCGGATATGTCAGGCCAACACGAATTTCCTGGAAGAGATAACCCGTCTGGCTACTGATCTGGGATTGGATTACCTCCAGTTCCGGATCAAGCGTGAGGCTTCGGATGGCTTACAACCTGATCAGGTGGAAGGCGTGCGTAAGCTTATAGAGGAACTGAAGGTAAACTTTTTCCCATTCCCGGTTTACGGGGAGAACAGAGGCAGAAAGCTCAATAGCGGATGTCAGCTTGCCCCTCTTACTCTGGCCATAGGTCCTTCCGGCGACGCTTTCCCCTGTCCTCGTTTTGCTGGGCGGCCTGAGATCTCCGCTTTCGGCAACATCTTTAGTCTGAGACCGGATAAGCTCTGGTTCGGACCTGACCACAAGAGGGCAGTTGAACAACTCGGACGGATTAAGTGCCGAATCAAAGACTGTCGATGGCGGATTTGCGGCGAATTGGCGAGGTGCTCCCGTAGATGATACCGACCCCATAGTCCTTTCTGCTTGGTTTGACTCAGCAAGCTGGTGTTCAAAATACGGCGTCTTATCAAAAATAGCCGCTGGTATTTGAGCTTGGTTGGCTGGGAAGAGCCAAACCCGAGCCCTATCTAACTGACCCGCTTTTGTTCTGCTTACCATTTCCCGGAGAGTAATTCGAAGCTTGGTCGGCTTAGGGTCAAGAGGGTCTGGAGACAGATACAAGGAGAACTCAGCGGTTTTGTGAGATCTCGTTTGGAGCGGGCCTTGGGGCAGAAAGTTCATACTCCTTGTGGTAGGTCTAGATGTAGCAATAGGCAGGGTGCCAGGACATTTAGTTCTTGTCTGTTTATCTTGTAATTGTTATTTTGAAAGTCAGCTTTAGCCAGGAGGAAGAATATGGTCCAAACTGCATTCCATACCCTCCTGCTGGTATGCAGCTTGGGGTTTTTATGCCTGACCTCGCAGGCAGAAGAGGGTATGTGGCTTATGGACGCAATCGATCAGCTTCCGATTGACAGCCTGAAAGCGAGGGGATTGGAGCTCACTGCCGAGGAGATCTATGATCCAAAAGGAGGTGGGATTGCCGATGCGGTGGTTAAGGTGAGCGGTGCAAGCGGCTCCTTTGTGTCCCCTCATGGACTGATAATAACCAATCATCATGTGGCCTTCAGTGCAGTACAGAAACAGAGCAGCCCGGAGCAGAACTATCTGAGAGATGGTTTCTACGCCCCCACCAAAGAGGAAGAGCTGCCCGCTATCGGATACAATGTTTATGTGGTCAAATCGTTCCAGGACGTGACTCACCAAGTTCTGGGTGCGGTGAACGAGAGAATGACCGGACTGAAAAGATATAAAGCCATCGAGAAGATCTCCAAGAAGATCATCCGGGAAGCCGAAGAAGGCAAAGACGTGAGATGCGAGGTGGCAAGCATGTTCGGTGGGAGCCAATATTATCTCTTCACCTACTTCAAGATCAGAGACGTGCGAGTGGTGTTTGCTCCGCCCGGCAGTATTGGAGATTACGGGGGGGAGATAGACAACTGGATGTGGCCCCGCCATGCCGGGGATTTTGCTTTTCTCCGCGCTTACGTAGCTCCGGATGGCAAATCTGCGGATTACTCCACGGATAACGTACCCTATAGTTCAGACGTTTATCTTGAGCTTTCATCTGCCGCAGTAAGAGAAGGAGATTTTGTGATGCTCATTGGCTTCCCTGGAAAGACCAAACGCTATGAGAGCTCCTTCTCCATCGATAAGATGGTGAACCACGATTATCCTTTGGACATCCGAACTCGGCGTGAGGTAATCTCCATCCTAGAGGAGGCTTCAGCAGAAGATTCATCGATAGCCATCAGATTGTCCTCGCAGATTAAGGGGCTGAATAACTATCTCAAGAAGAATGAGGGCATGCTGGAAGGTTTTGAAAGGGCTCAAATTCTTCAGAAGAAGATGAATGAGGAGAGGTCACTGAGCGAATTTTTGAACGAGAATCCGAAGCTTAAGAAAAAACACGGGCGGGTCTTAGCTGAGCTGGATAGTCTGTTCAAGGCACATAGGAAGACGGAAGAGAAAGAGTTCATTGTAAACTGGATGACCTACCGCTCGAAGTTTTTGGACTTCGCTTCGAGCATTTATAAATGGAGCTTGGAGAGAAAGAAGAAGGACCGGGATAGAGAGCCCGGTTATCAAGATCGCGACACACTGGAAACCAGGGAATGGCTGGAAGATGCTCAGGTAAATTTAGTACCATCGGCCGACAAAAGAGTTTTGGCATACTTTCTGAAAAAAGCGCTTGAGCTTCCTTCCGATCAGAAGATCAGTTCAATAGAAAGGATTTTTGAAGGGGAAGGTGAGCAAGACAGAGGCAAGATCCTGGAAAGGTTCGTTGACGATCTGTATCGAAGCACTGAACTGGGCTCGTTACAGCAGAGGCTGAAGATGTCCGGCATGAGTCAGGAGGAGCTGGAGAGACGGAATGATCCTTTCATTCATTTTGCCAAGCGGCTGGAGGTGGAGAGGGAAGAGCTGAGACAGAGAAAAAAGGAGTTCTCGGGCACCCTTTCCAGACTGGAGCCGAAGCTAATCCAGGCTTACGCTGAGTGCAAGGGAGGTAAGCTATATCCCGACGCCAACCGGACCATTCGCTTCAACTACGGCCAAGTGAAGGGTTACGTTCCGCAAGATGCGGTAAACTTCCGCTACATCACCACGCTGACCGGTGTGATGGAGAAGGAGCTCGACCGGGAACCGTTTGACGCACCTGCCGAGCTTGAAGAGGTTTACTCAAGAAAGGATTTCGGACCCTATTTGGACAAGTCAATTGCGGACGTTCCGGTGAATTTCCTATCTACTAACGATATCACCAATGGCAATTCGGGGAGTCCGGTGATGAATGGCAGGGGAGAGCTGATTGGTCTTGCTTTCGACGGGAACTACGAGAGTATAAGCTCTGATTACGTTTTTGAGCCTGAACTCACCAGAGCGATAAACGTAGACATCCGATACGTACTTTTTCTTTTGGACAAGGTCTACCAGGCGAAGGATTTACTCAGCGAGCTTTCCATCCGTTAACCGGGGAGGCGGTTGAAGTCCGTATGAAGATTGGATTTGTGGTGTATAATGGAATGACCGCTTTAGACTTTGTGGGTGTGTATGATCCACTGACCCGGCTGAAAACCATGGGTTTTATGCCGGATCTGCGTTGGGAAATATGCGCGTACAGTTCGGGAGTGAAAGATGGCACAGGCCTTTTATTCTCGCCGACCAAGGTGAAACAGGCGTTGGATGCCTACGACATTATTGTTGTCCCAGGTGGATTTGCTTGCAGAGAACTGGTCCATGATACTGATTTCATCGGGTGGCTCAAGACCGCGGAGCCATGCGGGCTGAAAGCATCCGTGTGTACCGGGTCTCTTCTGCTCGGCGCAGCAGGCTTCCTCAAAGGGAAGAGAGCCACCACTCATCCAAACGCGTTCGAGTATCTGCGCAGTTTCTGTTCGTCCGTGGTGGAAGAAAGGATAGTGGACGAGGGAGACGTTATTACTGCTGGGGGAGTCACTTCCTCCATAGATTTGGGGTTATATCTGTGTGACAGGTTGGCCGGTCCCGAGGCGAAAGAGCGAATTCGGCACCAGATAGATTACATGCATCCTGCGACCCGAAAGAGTTAGAATGCGTCTGCCTTGAGAACCCTGAAACCACGTTCGGATGACTGCGTGGGCTATCCACCCGGGTCTGGCTTCATTGAGAGATGTCTTGAAAATTCAGTCTATAAAGTTTAGAGCACACAGGTCGATACAGATATTAGAGGCAGACTAAGAGAATAATCGTAGGCGAGTCTGCTGAGAGCCGGAGACGACGAGCTCAGGATTTGAAGCAGTGGGCTCGTTGAATCTTCATGGTGCACAACGAGTTAATACGTGACGGCTCGGCGGCAAAATTGATGTGCAAGAAACTGCATAGGGGAAACCCGAATGCCTTGCTCCGCCGGAAAAGGTGAATTGGAGAATGAGAGCAGAAGTGACTTTCTCCTTCCCCTCGGGAAAGAGAACCGCGTCTTTGATAGGGAAACAAGGAGAGTTGATCTATCGCGTGGTTCGACTTCTATCAGAAAAGAAAAGGTAAAAGAGGCGGAAAGGAAAAAACAAAACCGCGAATACTATACTGAGGAGGTTTACAAAAAGATAGCAGACAGACTCATGGACCTTTTCGGTATCCGATAGTCAACAGGGTGTCGTTTGGGGTTAGGTGACGGTGATCTTCGTAAGCCTTGGGAAGGCTACCTCGACCTGAGAGTTTGACTTTCTTGCCGTTTTTGTGCTTTTTCAAAGAGCAGCAAACTGAAGAGTCTGTCCTGACTTTTTCGGT
>CAYGCR010000027.1:0-33222 GCA_964348415.1 uncultured Ignavibacteria bacterium
GGTGGCATTCACCAATCGGGATGCCTCCAGAGGAGGAAGTCCGGTCTGGGGGTCTCCCACGTCAAATGCCGTCACCGCAAACCAGATGGGCTGAGAGGGGAATACGTCCACCTCAAAATCATAATCCCAGTACCGGTCCGAGACAGTTGGGACCAGACCCTGGTCTACACTGTCCCGATAAGCCGGATAGGATATTATGTCGTCAAACCCCAAATTCCAGTCCTGCGCCTCAAAATACAGGGAATCAGAGGACTCCAGCTTGATGGAATCATAAGCCACCGCATACCCTTTCACCACATCCACCGAATCGGACAGGCGAAGGTAAAAAGGCTCGCCCACCGGCCTGATCACAAAGGGACGATTCTTGGTGAAGCTGGCAGGATCATCTTCAATCTTCTCTATCCCATAAGGATTCAGCCAGGACTTAAGCGAATCCAGACTGACCGAGGCAGCCCTCCACTCCCAGGGACGTTCCTCTTTGTTCCGGTTGAGCTTGAATATCTTGAAATCTGCCTTATCATAGGAACCCAGCAGGGCGTAATCGTCAACCCCTCCAGTACGGCTCATGTAAACACGATAACCTTCAAAGTCAAGCCTGTTGTTAAAAGAATCCCGGGTCCTTTCTGTGAGTTTGCCATTCCACATCACCTTCACCTTCCCTTTCTGAGTCTTGAAACTCAAGGTGGGTGAAGGTGGCGGAGGCGGACCTTTGAAGTCAGGGATGCCATCTCCGCAGGGAAAATCGGGCAACTCAGGGTTGTCATAGACCTTGGCCGCCCAGATGGCATTGGTCTCAAAATCAAGGAAATCCAAATTGGCGTAATATCTGTCTGGATCAGACATGTTTTCATCCTTACGCAGATTAAGCGGGTCTACGTGAAAATCCTCCCCGGCCACGTAAGCTATGGTGATGATCAAGGATTCTCCGGGAGCGACCTGCTCAAAGGGACCGAATGACAGAAGATAGCGGGTGTCATATCCATTGGCCAGTTCAGCGCACTCCGGACTGGGGTCCAGCCACTGCTCGTCCGGATGATCACCCGGCCACTTGCAGGCGAATATCTGGTCGTAGTCAAACTCCTCATTGGACATGATGAAGTACTTGGAACAATCTCCACCCGGAGTCCCCAGCACATTATCCGGAAAGGTATTCTTTCCCGGCTCGTAGCAGTTCTCTTGAGCCCATCGCTCCTGACTCTCCCGTTTCCAGGGAGCCCAATCTTTGGGATGTCCAGCCATATTGGAGATCCACCAGTTAAAGGAATATTTAAGCCCTGGTTTGGGTGACCTCACCACCCTCGTACCGGTCACGCCGGGGGAACTCACCAGTGTGAAAATCATTTCCCCGGACACACCGTGACCATCGTTGTCTGCAATCCAAGCCAGGTTGACCGTATCCGAGCACTCGCCTTTGGGCTGAGTTACTATGTGCTTGAATCCGCAGATATCGTCCTGGGCGCCGTAGGGGCCATAGGGGTATTCATCCTTGTGATTCACGTCCGCGTCAATATACAACCCCATATACATGTCCCTGACCCTCTTTACGCCGATATTCTTGAGAATGAGGTCAGTCAGCACGAAGTCCTCGGCATACTCGTAACTCCAAGAGTAACTCTTCTGAGTGATCTGCAAACCCAGAGGGAAGTGTTTCCGATTGTCCCAGTCATCACGATCGTCCGGAGAAAGCGGAATATCAGCCGAAGTATCAGTGTACACGGCAATTATGTCCTGCTCGGAGATGGCGTCAGGGGAATAGCAGGGAGCATTCGGTCGGATGCTTCTCTCCTGTATGGCGCCCGCCTCGTCTCCATCCGGCCAGAACTCGTGAATCCAGAACCACCCGTCGCAGCCCACGCTGGTATATGGGAAGTCGTCTACCATTGCCCCTATCCACAGTCCGCCCTGAAACAGGTAGTCAATATCCGAACCCGCCGGATATTCGCATGAGGGAGCGGGTAGCTCTTCATCCGGATTGGGGTTAAAACAACCGCCAAGAGACTCGTTCAGCTCCCGGGTCTGGCTTCCGAAGAACCCCCAGTTGGTCACACACAGATGCATAAGTCCGACCCTATGCACACGCTGCTGGGCGTTGGGCAAACCCGCCGCCAGCTTGGCCGGTCGGAGGTACTCCTTGGTTCCTTTCCCTTCCTCCCGCATCATGGTGGTTGCGCCGGTTGGCGAGACAGAAAACCACCACAGGACTGTCCCCGCCAACAATGAGAGCACGATCAAAAGCTTGATTCTGCACATATATCTCTCCTTGTGTTCTTTTCCTCTTTTTCGTCCACGTTTCACGGTCAGCATCCGGCTTCTGTCGTGGACGTACGAATTCAAAACCTATCAGTCACCGCTGCTTCGCCTTTTTCGAACCGAAGCTTCACCGTCTCTCTGCCTTAGAAGTTCACCGAGAGCCCCACATTGATGTTCCTCCCCGGTCCGTAATGGAGCGGGTTTCGGTCAATTTCTCGGCCCTGTGACACCACGTTGCTGTTGAAGGCACCGTCAAAGTAGTTTTGGTCTGTATCCGGCCGACCGGTGCTGCCATACACCGTAGCCACATTCCTGGTGTCAAGCAGATTGTTCACCCACACCAGGAAGGAATAGTTGAGCTTCCACACCTTGAAGTCCTTGTTGAATCTCAGATCAACGTTGTTATAAGAAGGCATGCGTTTGGAGTTGGGTAAAGGCTCCTCACCCAGCCGGAGTTGCAATCCCGGGAAGTTGGACGCGGGGGAGAAGGCAAATCCGCTGTTGTACTGCCAGACCAGGTTGATCCCCCAGTTATCCGGCAACTTCAAACCGAACAGTTTAGGATGCTCCGCTTCGGGAACCCTTAGGTCGAAATTCAAGGTTATCTGATGCCTCACGTCCCAGTCCAACGGGAATTCCTGAATGGGGATTTCTCCTGCCCGAAATCTGGCATAATAGTTGGATGCCTCAGACGAGCTTTTGCCATATGCGAATGCGTACTGGTAGTTTATGTATCCTGAGATGTAACCTCCGTATCTTTTGTTCAACTCCATCTCCAGGCCGCGCGCGCGTCCGTAGTCACTGTTGGCCCAATAATCAAACTGCTTGGGTCCGATCTTGAGCACATCCGTATTTAGCTGACCAAAGTAGTCTTTGTAGAAACCGGACACGGTCAGCTTATAGTTGGAGGAGACGGCATAATCCACTCCCACCTCATACTGAATCTGCTTCATGTAATCCAGATTGTAGTTGCCGTACTGGGCAACTCCGGTCTGGGTCTTCTGCATGTACATCCAGTGAAGCTCGGGAAGCTGATAGAAGTGCCCATAGTTGAAGTACACCTTGGCTTTATCCGTGATGGGATAGGAGACCCCGATGCGAGGGGAGAATTTGGAGCGGGTATCGATTGGTATCTCTTCGGTTGGCGTTTCCTCTGCCTTCATCGCTCTTATATCCCCGGACTGCACGAAGAAGTCCCAGCGGAAGCCCAGGTTGGCGATCATGGCCCCGTACTCGATCTTGTCTCTGAGGTAGTAAGCTCCACGGATGGGGCGACGGGTGTAGAAATCACGAAATGCTCCCCGATCCGGCCAGGGGCCGTCGTCCGGTATGCCATCATAGGTATAGTAAGGATAACGCAGGTCGGCGAAAGTGAGCTTCATCCTTTCCATCATGATTCCGGTTCGGATCTGATGCTCCTTGCTCACCTGGCTGGTGAAGTCGAATTTCAGGGTGAGCATGGTGGATTGCCTGTTATGATAGTATGATCTTCGCTCGTTTCCCCGATCATAGAAGCCATCCACACCGTCCCACTTACCGTTCTGGTTCGAATCCACATAGAATTCTCCCGGGTCCCAGGTCCCGTTGGGATAATCGAAGGTTCCATTCATGTTTCTGTCTATGAAGGGGATGCCCGGGCTCCAGGGGTCGTTCGGTCCGTCCCATACTCCGTTATCGTTCACGTCCTCAAAGTCCTCTCCCCACTCGTACTGTCCACTCTTATTCGCGTCGATGTACGGTTCGCCCAGGTTTACGTCCCCGTCCACGTAAGGCTCAGCGAAATCTATACCCGTGGTTCCCCACGCCTGGGGCTGCTTCCATTCGTTAAACACACCATCTGGCCCGTCTACCCCGTCATTGGGATCGTCGGGGTCATCGCTGTCCCAATCGAATCTCTCCGCGTTATTCCACCTTCCCTCTCCCGGAAGATCATGAATCCTGGGGTCAAAGCCGTCGTAGGGATCGAAAACTCCGTTCCCTTCGTAATCCACGAACGGCTCACCCGGATCCCACACGCCGTTTTTACCTTTATTTGTGTCCCTGAACGGCTCTCCCAGGTCATACTGCCCATTCTGGTTCACATCAAGGTATTCTTCGGCGCGGTCCCATTTCCCATTGAAGTTGGCGTCCTGGCTGGGGGTGAAGCGCTCCCAATACTCAATCTTGGTGAAATCACCAGGAGTCTTCCCGCCGCCGGGATTGTCCGGATCGCCGGGCCTCTGGAAGTAACTGGTAAAGAAACGGCTGATCTGAAGCTCATAGAATGAGCTCTTGCTCACGTTGTGGGTGAAAAGCAAGCTCAAGGAATTGTTGTGAGCTTCCACCTGAGGAATAGTGGAAGGGGTGTAGCGATATTGCCATATGTTTACCGCTCCCCGCGTCTCCTTCAAGGGATCCCCGCCGGAAGGATCAAAGAAAAGCGAATATCGCTCCCAGTTCTGCTTGTGAGAGAAGACCAGTTTCTTGTCCGCCGATGCCTTGTAGGTCAGTTTGGCCACCAGGGAGTATTCGTTGCTCATTCTTTCGGCGATATCGAATCCCAGGATCTCGTCCACCCTGTACTTTTTCTGCGTAACTGGCGTGGCGTATTGGTTGACATCATGGTAGGTATCAGTTTTGTAAGTAATGGCACTGAGATAATAGGCCAATTTCTCACCGAGGAATTTGATTCCGATGCTGGGGAGAAACTGGGTGGTAAAGAACGGATCCGGTCCGCTCAGGCTGAACTCCACCCGATCGCTGTTATGGGAATATTTATTGAGCTTGGTGGTACCGAAATCGTCGGTTTGGAATTCAAAGAAACCGGCGGTGGTCCTGCTGGAGCCCTCCTTGGTGACCAAGCTTATGACCGCCGATTGAACGTTGCCATACTCGGCATCAAATCCTCCCTTTATAACGGAGATCTCCTCGATGTTGGAGGAGGAAACGTTCATGCCTCCGGTGACCTTACCCAGACCTCCCAAGAGGTCCCGAGTCTCCACGCCATCCACTATGTAAAGAGCCTCTCCTGCCCTTCCGCCACGAATGTGGAGCTCGTTAGCCTTGGTTACGAAGCCCACCTGGGTGGCCAGAATCTGAGAGATCTCCTTCACCGGCATGTTCTTTATGTCTTGGGAGGAGATGGTTGTGACAGTCTGGCTAACACCCCTGTCAATTAACTCTCTCTTACCTTTAACCACCACACCCTCGACCTCTACCGGCGATGCCTTCAGCTTGAAGGTCACCTCGCTGGTGCGGTCAGAGATCACCTGAACACCCTCCACGGTGACGGATTGATATCCTATCAGGGAGGCCGTCACCGAATAGTTGCCCGGCGGGATATTGATGATAAAATAGGAGCCATCCGGACCAGCCATATTCCCCATTGTGCTACCCTCAATTCGGATGGACGCCCCGGGGAGCTCGGTTCCGGTCTCAGCGTCGATCACCCTTCCTGAAACCTTGCCGGTTATACCCGCCAGGGCCGGAACGCTTGACAGAACCAAGAAAGCCAGCCCCAAGAAAACTACAGCTGTTTTCTTCTTAGAAAAGCGCATCATGTCACTCACTCCTTTCCTTAAGTTTCTTCAGTTTTTCCGAAATCCGGTCTGTCACCGGGAAAGTTAACTTCTGCCTTCTGCCAAACGGCGTGCTTTAATTATTTAATGTCGCAACTTTCCCCCACATTGTCAAGACTTTTTTTAACCGTTGCCAAAAAATCCGACTTCGCATCACCTCCTCAAACTATTCATTGCTTCTCTGCTCGAAAACAAAAACCCTTTCTTCCGGTTTGCCCTCTATAGTCCCGATCCCGTTGCAGGACATCAAAGCAAGACCACACCAGCTTGCCTGTCGGCAAACCAAGAATACAAAATAGCACAATTTTACTCATACAAAATCCGTACCGAAAACATGGCGGTACAGAAATTTTGTCCGTCGGCGTAATGCTCATGCTACCAACCGCTTAGAAGGTGAATGCAACTAGCGGAACAGTCCCAGTTTGTGTCCTTCTGAGAGTTTTCGCAGATTCTTGCGACATGCGATTCTGACCATTTGATTATTCTTTTGTGAAGTATGCAATTAGTAGATTCGCCAGAATCGACGAATTTTGGCTTTCAGAGAGCAGGAATCTTCGAAACAAAACCGTTGACGCACCGCTTGAAGAGACAAAGCCTCATCTTTTCAAGTTCCACTGTCCGGTAAGGTATTTGTCTTCCATTAGACTCCGCGCTGCCTGGAGCTCCCTTTCTGAGACCCGAGAATCTTCCACTTGACAAGTAAAGACTTCTTCGAACCCCTTCTTCAAGGCGGATACAACCTCTTCTACATCAACTCTCCTGCCCAGAGCGCTTTCCAGGTTAGTCGATTTTTCGTGCAGGCTCCGTTTTACTACCTGCGCCGAGCTTCCTTCAGGCAGTAGTTCAGCCAAACTGTGCCTTCCCTCCCCAGTCAGAATCGAACCGTGCTGGATGAAGCTATCCCTCCTCTTGTCATCCGATGGAAATGAGAATCGCCTCTGCGCACTGCCGATCAGCTTCTTACCTTTGACCAAGATCTCGTATCTGGAATTACTCATGAAGCAAGGCCTGCAAGAGGTCGAACGGGAAGGAGTGGGCTTTCTATCTGTAGACGGCTTTACCCATTCGCCGTCCACACCCAAGGCACACAACGATTCCAGTAGAGCCATACTTATTCTCCGGTAGGTCTGGTTAGTGTTGCCTCCCAGCAGGTGAAAATAGTTACTGGATGCGCAAACGCTGTAGGTGATCTCCTCCTCATGCAAGACTGCCCTTCCTCCGGTGATCCTTCTCACCACATGAATACCTTTATCCCTGCATTGCTTGAGGCTAACTGCCTTTTCCACAGACTGGAAGTAACCGATGGAGACCGCGGGAGGCTCCCACAGGTAGAGGCGCAGCAGCGGCGGAGACGAACCCTCTTGGCAGGAGACAACAAGTGCCTCATCCAAGGCCATATTGAAAAAGGCGTTGTTTGTCTGAGTGAAGATTATTCGCCAGGTCTCCATCTTGAAGATAGATTCGAGGAGAAGCTATTGGTTTCCCCCGGTGAGGTGTTCGAACCTCCGCGCTATGTTCTCTAGAGCCATACGAGCGGCTTTCTGCTCTGCCTCTTTCTTGTTTTTCCCGGCCCCCTGTCCCATTTCCTCTCCGTTGACTACTACCGCTATGGTAAATTTTTTCTGGTGGTCCGGTCCTTTTTCCTGCAAGACCTCGTATCTGGGGGGTCCCAAGCCCAGAGCCTGTAGATATTCCAGAAGCTCCCCTTTGTAATTGTGCAGGGTTTGATCGGTGGTAACCTCCAGGTACTTTTTTAATACCTGGTTCCGGATCATCCTTTCTGCCGGAGCCAGACCGCCATCCAGAAAAATGGCCCCGATGAGCGCCTCATAAGCATCGGAGACTATGGAGCTTCGCTCCCTGCCTCCGGATTTTTCCTCGTCCTCACTTAGTTTCACATACTTGCCTAAAGACAGGGACTTGGCAATCCGACTCAAATTGGCCTCGCTGACCAAGGCGGATTTAAGCTTGGTCAGATCTCCTTCGCTTTTGTCTGGGAAATTCTCAAACAGGAATCTGCTGGTCACCATCCCTAAGACGGAGTCACCCAGAAACTCCAGCCTCTCATTTGCCCGCAGATCTTCGTTCTCCGGAGCACGGATATATGATCTGTGAGTTAAGGCCCGGTCCAAAAGTTCCAAATTCTCGAAACGATAGCCCAGCTTTTCTTCCAGTTCCAGGTAGTTTTTGAGTCTATCCTTCCTGGTAAATAACCTTCTCAAGAATGGGGGCAGGCGAAGTGACATGGCCAGCTACTGGATACGGGAGAATGGGAATCCAATGCGAGACTCAAAGGCTTCCCGTTCGCTCGGTCACAGACCAAGCTATCTCTGATTCACATATTCTAAAAGTAACGAAAATTCAAACCACCAGTTGAAAAAGGGAGATTCGCATCGGTCCTGCTGGCAACAAGCGGCCAGCAGGCGGTGAGAGGCTGCAGCTCCTTTGTGTGATTACCAGAAAGCTGGGAGTTTTCCCTGCTCTGGGCTAGTCTTCTCCTGGCGATTCAAAAAGTACTTGGACTGCTCAGTTTTTCCTTCACCCTCTCATACCCAAAGATCATCTATTCTCAGAGAACAAGCTTCCTGACAGCGATGGTGACGTTATGCCCGCCAAACCCGAAGGAGTTGCTCAGGGCCACGTGGACAGCCACCTTTCGCATTTTATTGGGAACGTAATCTAAATCGCAGTCCGGGTCAGGAAACTCATAGTTGATAGTGGGATGGATTATTCCTTCCTCGATCGACATGATGGTAGCGACCAACTCCACGGCACCACCCGCTCCCAATAGGTGCCCTATCATCGATTTGGTGGAACTGATCGGAATCTTTTTGGCCCGGTCTCCGAACACCATCTTAATGGCCTGGGTTTCGGTCACGTCGTTCAGATCGGTAGAGGTTCCGTGTGCGTTAATATAATCCACCGAATCAGGGTCCAACCTGGCATCCTCTAAAGCCAGTCTCATGGCCCTTATAGCTCCCTCACCGCCGGGGGCCGGGGCGGTGATGTGATAAGCGTCTGCGGTCTGCCCCACTCCCACGATCTCAGCAAAGATCTTGGCGCCCCTTCTTTGGGAATGCCCCAGACTTTCCAGAACCATAGTTCCAGCTCCCTCCGACATGACGAATCCATCTCTTTCCTTATCGAAAGGGCGGGACGCCTTCTTCGGCTCATCATTGCGGGTCGACAGAGCCCGGGCAGAGCAGAATCCGGCCAAAGATGCCGGCGTTATGGAGGCTTCGGTACCGCCGGCAATCATCACGTCCGCCTCTCCTCGCTGGATTATTTTGAAGGCATCCGCGATGGCATGAGCGCCGGAGGAACACGCCGACACGGTGGCATAGTTGGGTCCCTTGAGATTAAGCCGCATGGAGACCAGCCCGGCGCACAGGTCGATGATCATCATGGGGATAAAGAAGGGGCTGACCCGTCCGGGTCCTTGGTTCAGGAGAATGGCATGCTGTTTTTCGAAGGTCTCGATACCTCCGATTCCGCTTCCTACTATCACTCCTGCCCTTTCCGGATCCAGAGAATCCGACCCCAGTCCGGACTGGTCGAAGGCCTGCTGAGCCGAGGCCACAGCATATTGCTGGACCAAGTCCATCCTGCGCGCCTCTTTTTTGTCCATGTATTTAGAGGCGTCGAATCCCTTCACCTCTCCCACGATCTGAGAGGAGAACCGGCTGGCATCAAACCGGCTCACCCGATCGATGCCGGAGACACCGTTTTTAAGATTATTCCAGAATTCCTCCAGCGAATTGCCTACCGGGCTGATCACGCCCATCCCGGTAACTACCACCCGGTTTAAAGGCACAACGGAATCGCTCATGAGTGACCTCTCGGCTCTACTCCTCGGGAATGTGCGCTTCTATGTAGTCAATGGCCTGCCCCAAGGTGGTAATCTTTTCTGCCTCTTGATCAGGAATTTCGAATTTGAAATCATCTGTAGAAAATTCCTCCTCCAAAGCCATGATCAGCTCCACAGTGTCCAGAGAGTCCGCCCCCAGATCATCCACGAATTTCGCCTCCCTGGTCACCTGATTCTCCTCCACACCCAGCTGATCAATCACGATCTTTTTCACTCTTTCCTCTACCGACATGCTTAGCTCCTCCTATGTTTTCTTTGAACCACCTTTCGATTATTCTGGCACAACGCTCTCCCTTACCTGGGGGGAGCACCGGGTTGGTCTTAACTAAAGTCTGATTACCGCCGCAAAGGGCGATTTCACATCAACAGCCCCCCATCCACCTGAATCACCTGCCCGGTGATGTAGCGGGCTTGATCTGAAACCAGAAATGCCACCAGATTAGCCACATCTTCGGGAGTTCCCGCTCTTCTCAACGGAATCAGGTTCAGAAAAGCATCTTTTGTGGCTTGAGGCAGGTTCTCGGTCATGGCTGTTTCTATATACCCCGGAGCGACTGCGTTGACGGTTATGCCCCGTCCGGCGAGTTCTTTTGCAGCTGATTTGGTCAACCCGACCAAACCCGCCTTGGAGGCGGCATAAGTCGCCTGGCCGGCATTTCCCATCAGTCCAATCACCGAAGTGATATTGACGATCCTCCCGGATTTCTGCTTAATCATCACCTTGGCGGCACTCTTGGTCAGATTAAGCGCTCCCTTAAGATTAACATTCATCACCTGATCCCAATCTTCCACCGATATTCGAATCAGAAGTGCATCCCTGGTGATTCCCGCATTGTTGACCAAGATGTCTATGGCTGAAAACTCCTTAACCGTCTTCTGTATGAGCCCCTCTACTTCAACAGAATCGGATACGTCCGCTTGGAAAGCTGCGGCCCTCACCCCCAGGTTTTTCAACTGGGCAGCGACGGACTGAGCCGAATCGATATTGATGTCCGCGATGACCACACTTGCCGCATCCCGGGCTAATCTTGTGGCGATAGCTCGTCCTATCCCCTGGGCTGCTCCGGTTATCAGCGCCGTCTTGCCTTTCAAACTCACACTCATTCTGTCCTCGCCCGCTATTCACCGGGCAAAGGGAACTTAGATCGTACCCACCTTTGCGGCCTCGACGAGCTTTTCTAAGTCTGGAAGCCGCTCTACACCCACCCCTCTGGTATCCTTGAATGACCTCTTCAGCAGTCCCTGCAGAACCCTTCCCGGACCCACCTCCACGAAGGTTCTGATCCCTTCCTTGTACATCCTGACCATGGACTGATACCACAAAACCGGCATGGTAATCTGATCGGTGAGAAGCTCCTTTATGTGCGAGGGATCGGTCACCGGCTCAGCGGTAACGTTGGCCACCATAGGAATCTCAGGCTGCTTGACTTCAAGTTTGCCTATTACCTGTCCGAACTTCTCTTGAGCCGGGCGCATGAGCTCGGAGTGAAATGCCCCTGCCACTTCCAGCAGAATCGCTCTTCTGGCACCCCTCTCTTCTGCCAGCTCCACTCCTTTTTCCACTGCTCTTCTTTCACCAGATATGGCTATCTGATCTTTGGAGTTGAAATTAGCGAGTTGAATGACCCCGTAGCTGGCTGCTTCCCTGCATATAGATAGAATGTCTTTCTCCGTAAGTCCGATGATGGCGGCCATGCTCCCCTGGCTGCTGTCGCAAGCTTGTTGCATCAGAAGGCTGCGGTTTTTCACCGTCTGAAGGGCATCCTCAAATGACAGAGCTCCTGCCGCCACCAAAGCCGAGTACTCTCCCACACTGTGGCCGGCTACGAACGCGGGCTTAAGCCCGTGATCCCTCAACAATGTCCACAGCGTCACGCTGTGAGTAAAGATGGCTGGCTGAGTATGCTGTGTTTGAACCAGAACCTCGGCTGGACCCTCGAAGCAGATTTTCGCCAAATCAAAACCTAAAACCCTCTCGGCGGCGGAGTAAAGTTCTTTCACTCCCGCATGAGATTCATAAAGATCCTGCGCCATCCCCACATACTGTGCGCCCTGGCCAGGAAACAGAAAGGCTATCTTATCCATAAAGCACTTTCCTCGAGAATTAATATTGTTTTTCCAGGAGTGAAGACCTTGCCCGATCCGGCAAGGACAAAGACGCAATTCATGCCCATCATGTTACACGGGAATCCCTCAAACTCCTTCACCATTTTATCACTGCTGAGCCCCAGGTGAATCCGGCTCCAAACGCGACCAAAACCGTGTTTGACCCTTCTTTTATCCTGCCATTCTTTCTGGCTTCATCCAGTGCGATGGGAACCGATGCAGCAGAGGTATTTCCGTACCGATCGATGTTGACGTACACTTTGTCCATGGGGACCTTCAGTCTTTTTGCCAAAGCCTCTATGATCCTGATATTGGCCTGATGCGGTATCAAGAGGTCAATCTCCTCTGAGGAAAGGCCCACCTCCTGAATAATGCGTTTTGCCGAGTTCTCCATGGCTCTGACCGCGGACTTGAAGACCTCGTTTCCCTTCATCGAGATGTAATGCCGTTTCAAACCGATATTCTCTCTGGTGAGGGGAGCTTTAGCTCCCCCCATGGGGATATGAAGAAGGTCAGCCAGAGAGCCGTCTCCTGACAGGAATGTGCCCAAGATTCCTCTGTCCTCGGTGGTGGCTGAAACAACGGCCGCTCCAGCTCCGTCCCCAAAAAGCACACAGGTGTTTCTATCTTCCCAGTTTATTATCTTGGAGAGGGTCTCCACCCCGATCACCAGTACGTTTTTGTATTGCCCTATGGCTATGAACGCAGAGGCGATGGAAAGACCATAAATGAATCCGGAGCAAGCCGCCACGATATCCAAAACTGCGGCGTTTTTCGCTTTGAGCCTGTCCTGGAGGATGCAGGCGGTGGAGGGGAGAAGGTAATCGGGAGTTACGGTGCCTATAAGGATCAGATCGATTTCCTCGGGCTGAAGGTCTGCCTCCTGCAGGGCAATCCGGGATGCCTCCAGGGACAAATCAGAGGGACCGGTCCCATCCTCTGCTATCCTTCTTTCTTTTATTCCGGTACGTGTAACGATCCATTCATCGGAAGTCTCCACCATCTTCTCCAGATCGTAGTTGGTCAAAATCCGTGTTGGAGCGAATGACCCCGTGCCGGTTATCTTAGAATTTATCTTTTTGCTCATTCAGCCTCTTTTTCTGCCTCAATGCGTCGACAATGCATTCATTCACTTTCTCTTTTACCATCTCAGTTGCCAGCTTCAAGGCGTTTTTTATAGCTTTAGGCGGCGAATCTCCGTGGCAGATGATGCACACCCCGTTTACTCCCAGAAGCGGAGCGCCGCCATACTCGGCGTAATCCAGGACTTTCCTTAGATCCCTTATGGAAACCTTCACCAGGAAAGCTCCTAGCCTAAAAAGAAGGCTCTCCTTGACCCTCTTCTTCACCAGCCAGGTCAGGAATCCATCCATGCTTTCGGCGAATTTTAAAACGATGTTTCCTACAAAGCCGTCACACACCACCACGTCACAGGTCCCCTTTAAAACGTCCCGTCCCTCCACATTGCCTATGAAATTCAGCGACCGATCTTCGCTTAGAAGCTTATGCGCCAGGAGGGTCACCTCATTGCCCTTGGTGCTTTCCTCTCCGATGGAGAGGAGTCCGATACGAGGAGTCGGCTTTTTGAAGACCTGATTCACATAGACAGATCCCATAACCCCGAATTGATATAGGTTTATGGCCTTGCACTCCGCGTTGGCTCCCACGTCCAGCACCGCCACTATTCCCTTTTCCGTGGGCAGCAAGGAAGCGATGGCCGGTCGGTTGATTCCTTCCAGTCTTCCCAGGGTTATCAGGGCGTGGGTCATCACCGCACCGGTGTTGCCTCCGGAGATGAATGCATCCACCCTCCCTTCCTTCTGCAGCCTGATGCCTACGGCCACGGAGGAATCCTTTTTCTTCAGACTCCCTACCGCCTCGTCTTCCATCTGAATCTGCTCCGAGGCGTGATAAATCTTCATGGGCTCATGATCGGCTTTCAAGCGTGAAAGCTCGTGTTGGATCCTCTGTTTCTCCCCCACCAGGACCATCTCAAAATCTTCATGATTCTCCTGGTGCGCCCAGATCGACCCCTCCACCACCGAAGCAGGAGCCAAATTTCCACCCATTGCGTCAATCGCAATTCTTGCTTTTCCTTTCACTTCGTGCTACCTCGACCTTTAATATAAGCCATCCCTAGCCACCAGAATTAGCGACCTCTGCTCAGGTCTCCTTGGGCGTGATCACCTGTCTCCCCTTGTAATATCCGCAGTTGGGGCAGATACGGTGAGGCAACTTGGGCTGGTGGCAGTGCGGGCATTCCACTGTGTTGGGAAGGGAAAGCTTCCAGTGGGCGCGCCTTTTGGCGCCGCGGGCTTTGGAGTGTCTTCTTTTCGGTAACGGCATGGCCTTCCTCTTTCTTAGTATAGCTGATAATGAGGAGTCAAGATTTCTTGTTCAACAGTCCTTTTAGCTGATCCCATCGGGGATCCGTTTTTTCTTTCACACATCCACACCGGGACCTGTTCAGATCGGCTCCGCAGATTGGACACAATCCCTTGCAATCTTCCGAACAAAGGGGTTTCAGGGGCAAAGATAGAATGATTGCCTCCCTGACCAGATCATCGATTTCAAAAAAAGAAGACGAGGGATCGGCGACAAAATAGCCCTCCTCCTCCGACTTGGCCGCCTGTAAGCTTCCGGCCAGGTCAACCACGAAATTAACATCCGAACACAAGCCCTGGTCATATTCTGCCAGACAGCGCGAACACTCAAGTTTCGCTGAAGTTCGAACCGCGCCTCTGCAGATCATTTGATCCTGGCTTTTGGCAACAGAAAGCTCAACTTCAATGGGCTGGTTGAAAGTTGCACCTTCCGCGGCCATCCGGAAGGTCTCGGGATCTTCCTCCAGATGAAGCGTCTGCGTGTAATCCTCTGAGCCTCTCTTCAATTCTATCTTCATAGCGGTGAATATTAAGCATAACACACAGCATTGTCAAGACAAAAAATCCCTTGTGTCCCATACGACTTAAGTCTGAATGAAAAGCTAATACGGTTGAAGCCTACAGAAGTTTGGAAAAAAGGAACTGTCTCTCTTCCCCATCCGGTTGCGCCGAAAGGCCCGCCGTTCCAGAGCTAACCTAAGACAGGCTCCTTGTGTTTTGAAAAACTCGTACCTTTGGCCACAGATGGCTCAGGCTTTGCCGATAAACATACTAAACGCCGCCATTCTAAATAGATTTGACTTAACTTTGCCTGGTTTTGGATTCGCTTCTACTTGGATTTCGAAAATACCTTGGGGCATCGGCTTCAGGTTGGAGTCTCACTCGTTATCTTCTTTGGGCCTGTTTGCGCCGGAGGTGAAATAATGCGTAAAATGATATTTGTCTTGGCCATTCTCATCTTGGCAGGGTGGGCTGAGGTTCAGGCGGACACGCACGATTCTCTCAGGGTTGCAGAGTTAGAGAAGATAATTGAGCAGTGCAAGGATCCGCTGAAAATTCCACCGGGAATCTTCAAAGAGATTCAAACCCTCAGAGCTGTCAAGCCGCGGCCGGATTTCAAGAGCTTGAGAGGAATAAAAGGCGAAGGGCTGGTGCACGTGTTTGTGGACTCGATTATCTATCCGGAAATCCAGACGAACTTCGATCAATTCGTCACCGACCTTCAGGCGGACGGTTACTCGGCTTCGGTAACCAAAGCGTGGAACCAGACCCCGGAAGATATCAGGGCGATCCTGCAATCAGAATATCCCTCCGGTTTGGTAGGCGTCATTCTGGTGGGGGACGTCCCCGCCGCCTGGATGGAGACCTTCTTTTATTACCGGTCTCATTTCCCCACGGACTACTTTTACATGGATCTGAACGGGTCGTGGAATGACTACGACTCCGACGGCTTCTACGATAATCTGTACGGAGATTCCCTGCCGGAGATATGGTCCGGAAGAATCACACCCTCCAATTGCATTTTCGGGGATGAGGTTAGGTTGCTAAACCAATATTTCGCCAGGAATCACGCGTACAGAACGGGCGCTCTGAGTCTCCCGGACAGAGCCTTGGGCTACATGGAATGTAACTGGTACCCCGAAGTTCAAACTTACCTGGGTCGGGTCTACGGGGACGTAACCTTCGTGGACCATGAGGACACCACGACTGCCCTTCACTACAAGTATATGTTACAGCAAGGATATGAGTGGGTCCACCTTCTGGCTCACTCTTCCCCCTGGGGGAGCACCTTTTACTTACGTGGCGAGACCTATGGAGGCGGAAGCGTTTTCAGTTATGAAATGCCTCACGTGAATCCCCAGGCAAACTTCGTCCTGCTAAATGCCTGTTCAAACGCAAAGTACACCGAGACTAACAACCTCGGACAATCTTACTTATTCGGCAGTGACTACGCCCTCGCGGTGATAGGAGAGACCAGAATCATGTACGGGGATCCGTTTGAAGAGCTATACGCAAGTTTAGGCACGGGGAGAAATCTAGGTGAGTCTTTCCTGGACTGGATATGGTGGTACTACCAGTGGTTTTGGGGATGTAACATATTTGGGGATCCCACTCTAAAGCCACACGGACATGGAAATCCGGTCACCTCTGCAGGGTTCTCCCCCAGCCGAATGGAAAAGGGTGCGTCTGGATGGGGCTCCTCTCCAATTGATGTCTCTGCCTTTACCGACGGCAATCCGTCTGTTTGCGCGGATCACAATGGTAATATCTGGGTGGCCTGGAACGCGGGAAGAGACGTACGGTCGAATATCTGGACCAGCCGTTTCGATGGCAACTCATGGTCTTCGCCCCAGGAGATTGGTTTTGCCGTGCCCTGGGATTTTCATCCCTCCGTGACCACTGATGATTCAGAAAACGTTTGGATCTTCTGGCAGAGCTACCGCCACGTTGAAGACGGGATAGATGCATGGGACATATATGGGACCTCCAATAGTGGGTCATTCTGGTCAAGCCCTCTTCGGATAACTACCGCCGATCCTTACGACGTTGAGCCAAAATCCGCGGTTGACAGTTCCGGAAATGTATGGGTGGTGTGGAGGGCGGAAAGAAAACCGGATTCGGACATCATGTACAAGTACTACAACGGTTACGGCTGGACTGCCGATGCCTATGTAACCGCTTCCCAGGATGAAGAGAGGGATCCGGTGATAACCGTGGATAAAGACGGAAAGGCGTGGGTATTTTGGTACGCAAGGAAGAACGGTGACTGGGATATATATGCCAAATGCTATGATGGCTCTGGCTGGTCGTCGCTGATGCGGGTGACTGACGATCCAGGTTATGATCTTCAGCCGACCGTGACTGCAGACACGTTGGGTCGTGTTTGGGTGGTCTGGCGTTCCAACAGAGACGGAAACCTGGATATCTATTCCAAGTATTATTTTGGCATGAATTGGTCCTCGGATATCCCGGTAACCACTCATCCCGGCGATGACCTTTGTCCCAGCATTGCGTGGGACGGAGGCCATAAGATAATGGTAACCTGGCAGAGCAACCGGGATGGCCATTGGAATATTTATCAGAGCATTTATGAAAGCGGATGGTCGACTCCTGCGCCGGTGACCGCCGATCCAGGAAACCAGATCCAGCCTGCATCCTTTCATTATGACAAGCACCAATTCGGCTCGGTCTTCCCTGGAGACCAGGGGGAAAACTGGAACATTTACTGCCGTATCTCGTTTATCCCCGGAGACCCCAACGGCGACGGGATAGTGGATGCGGGCGACGTGGTGTTTCTCTTAAGCTACCTTTTCAGATATGGAGACTCACCTGTACCGCTGGCGTCCGGCGATGCAAATGGCGACGGAAAGGTACAACCCAGCGACATAGTTTATCTGCTCAACTATCTGTTCAGAGAAGGACCGGCTCCGACCAGGCAATGAAAAAAAGCCCCAAGATTGGCCCGGAACTCAAACACATGTTTTTCACGCCGTGCAAGGGCAATCAGAAGACAAGCTCGGGTTATCCCGCCCCTTTTTCTCTCCCCTTTTTATGCCCCTGCATAGGGGGAGTGAAATAGAGCAAAAACCCGCTCCCTCCTTGAAGATATGAGCCTGCCGATTTACATTGGCTGTCAAGGGATCCACAAGCCAGGCGAAGTTTTTGCTTGCTTTTTGCGCGAGTTTTGGTTAGATTTAAGTGAAATTCAGGAGTAACCCCAAACTTCGAGCTGTCACCATTCACTGCAGCAATTCTCGATCTTATGCACGGAGGTGCGAGATGCACAAAAAACTGGCAGTCCTTGCCGTCCTGCTTATCTCGTCTTGGGTTAGTGCTCAGGCGAGGCACGAGGACTCCTTAAGAATTGCGGAGCTGGAGAGAATAATCGCCGAATGCAAAGACCCCCTGAAAATCCCTCCGGGGGTTTTCAAGGAGATTAAGACCCTGCGAGGTGTCAAGCCCCGTCCTGATTTTAAGACTCTTAGGGGGATAAAGGATCAGGGTTTGGTGCACGTCTTCGTGGATTCGGTCATCTACCACCAGATACAAGCCAACTTCGATCAGTTCATTCTCGATTTGCAAGCGGACGGTTATTCGGTTTCTTTCACCAAATCCTGGAACCAGGCTCCGGAGGCTATCAGAGCAACTTTGCAGTCAGAATATGCCTCCTCCGGTCTGGTGGGAGCCATTTTTGTAGGGGACGTGCCCGCCGCCTGGATGGAGACCTCGTTTCTGACGAGCTATTACGTTTCCCATTTCCCCACGGACTACTTCTACATGGATATCGACGGGGTGTGGAACGACTACGACGCGGACGGCTTCTACGACGACCTGAGCGGCAGCCTTGAGCCGGAAATATGGTGCGGGAGAATAAGCCCCTCCGCCTGCCTGTTCGGCGACGAGGTGACACTGCTGAACCGGTATTTTGCCAAGAATCACGCATACAGAACGGGCGCCCTGAGTCTTCCTGACAGGGCGCTGGGATACCTCGAGTGCCCCTGGTATCCGCAAGTCCAGGGCTATCTGAATTGGGTTTACGGCAACGTCACTTTTGTGATCGATGAGAACGCTACCACGGCTCTGCACTACAAATCCATGCTACAGGAGGGCTACGAATGGGTTCACCTGCTGGCGCACTCCTCCCCCTGGGGCAGCACCTTCTTCTTGCAGGACGAGACATACGGGGGCGGAAGCGTTTTCAGCCACGAGATGCCTCACGTGAACCCGCAAGCCATCTTTGTTCTTTTGAATGCCTGTTCTAACGCCAAGTACACTGAGACCAATAACCTGGGGCAGTCCTATCTTTTCGGAAGCGATTACGTCCTTGCGGTGATCGGAGAGACCAGAATCATGTACGGGGACTTGTTTGAGGAAATATACGCAAGTTTAGCCACGGGAGTGAATCTGGGTGAGGCCTTCTTGGACTGGATCTGGTGGTATTATGAATGGTTCTGGGGTTGTGGCATATTCGGAGACCCTACCTTGAAGCCGCATGGGCACGGAAATCCGCTTACTCTTGCCGGATTCTCACCCCTGCAGCCGAAAAGTGGCGATAAGGGATGGAATACGTCCCCGGTTGACATCTCACCTTTCACCGACGGTAATCCTTCCGCCTGCGTGGATCAATCCGGCAAGATATGGATAGCCTGGAACGCGGGAAGAGACGTCCGATCAAACATCTGGACCAGTCATTGCGATGGTCTCTCCTGGTCTGCACCAGAGGAAGTGGCTTTCTCGGTTCCTTGGGATTTTCACCCGTCTACGACTCGTGATAATTCAGGAAACGTCTGGATCTTCTGGCAGAGTTACCGGGAGGTGGACAACTACATAGACGGGTGGGATATCTATGGTATCTACAACAACGGTGTCTCCTGGTCAAGCCCCATCAGGATAACCACCGCTGACCCCTACGACGTTGAGCCAAAGACAGCCGTGGACAGTTCAGGTAACGTGTGGGTCGTCTGGAGGACCGAAAGGAAGCCGGACTCCGACATAATGTACAGCTACTACGACGGCTACTCCTGGACCGCCGCGGCGTACGTTGTTTCAACCCTGCACGAGGAAAGAGACCCGGTCATAACCGTGGACAAATTCGGAAACGTCTGGGTAGCCTGGTACGCCAGGGTCGACGGCAATTGGGATGTGTACACCAGTTACTACAACGGCTCAACCTGGATCGGGCCTGTCCAGGTCACCAGTGATCCAGGCTATGACGTGCAGCCCTCAGTCGCCGCTGATACGTCGGGCTCAGTGTGGTTGGTCTGGCGCACCAACAGAAACGGGAATCTGGACATCTACTCCAGATGCAGGAGTCAGACGGGGCAATGGTCCTCAGAGATGCAAATCACCACCCATTCAGGAGACGACCTTTGTCCCAGCTTGACCTATGACGGGCAAGAAAACCTGCTTGTCATCTGGCAGAGCAACCGGGACGGCGACTGGAACATCTACCGGAGCATCTACGAAGACGAATGGTCCCTTCCCGTTCCGGTGACCACAGATTCCGGCGACCAGATACAGCCCGCAGCTTTCTGTGACGGCAACCAGCGCTTTGGCTCGGTATTCCCGGGGGATCAAGGAGAAAACTGGAATATATATTACAGTTACGCAATGGGGCAGTGGTTCGCTCCAGCAGTCAACTATGGTGTAGGAGATCGCGCTAATTCTGTTTTTTGTGCTGATTTAGATGGGGACGGGGATTTGGACTTAGCCGTGGCAAATGCGAATAGCCAAAATGTCTCCATCTTAAAGAACAACGGAGATGGGACTTTTCAGACAAAGGTTGACTATGATGCAGGAGATGGTCCTTTTTCTATTTTTTGTGCGGATTTAGATGGAGACGGGGATTTGGATTTAGCCGTGGCAAATGGGAATGGCGACAATGTCTCCATTTTGAAAAACGACGGAGATGGGACTTTCCAGACAAAGGTTGACTATGGTGCAGGAGATTATCCTACCTCCGTTTTTTGTGCGGATTTAGATGGAGACGGGGATTTGGACTTGGCCGTGGCAAACATGGAAAGTTTCGATGTTTCCATCTTAAAGAACAACGGTGACGGGACTTTTCAGACTGCGGCCAACTATGACGCAGGAGCGCACCCTGTTTCCGTTTTCTGTGCGGACCTAGATGGGGACTTGGATTTGGACTTAGCCGTGGCAAATTTCTATTATGTCAGCATCTCCATCTTGAAGAACAACGGTGACGGGACTTTTCAGACAAAGACCCAATATGTTGCCGGGTCTGTTCCTACTTCTCTTTTTTGTGCAGATTTGGATGGCGATCTCGATTTGGACTTAGCCGTAGCACGCGATGGAAGCGACAGTATTTCCACTTTAATGAACAATGGAGATGCCTCTTTTCAGACCGCGGTCAGGTGCGATGCGGGAGACAATCCTTTTTCTGTTTTCTGCGCGGATTTAGACGGAGATGGTGATTTGGATTTAGCCGTGGCAAATTTGGATAGCGACAGTGTTTCCATTTTGACGAACAACGGACACGGGACTTTTCAAAGAGTGGTCAACTGCGGGGCGGGTGATGCTCCTCGTTCTGTTTTTTGCGCGGATTTAGATGGAGACGGGGATTTGGACTTGGCCGCGGCAAATTCTCACACTGACAGTGTCTCCATCATAAAGAATCTGTCCCAAATTCCTGCCAATCAACCACCATATCCTTTTTCACTGTTTTCACCCACAGATAGCGATTCGGTGTCTACACCAGTCACTTTGGATTGGCAAACTCCCTACGATCCTAACTTTGGTGACCAAATCAGGTATAGCCTTTACCTCAGCACTGTGCCAGATTTTGATCCGGATTCTACTACCATATACGATAGTCTGGGTATCAGCCAGCTTGCCGCCGCTCTGGATGTCGGCGCTTATTATTGGAAGGTGAAAGCTTATGACAACTGGGGTGCTGAAAGATGGTCAAATGAAACTTGGCACTTTGTCTGCTTTATTCGCGGTGATGCCAACGGCGATGAAACAATAACCGCCAGCGACATTATCTATCTGATCAACTATCTATATAGAAGCGGAAATCCGCCTGTTCCTTTGCAAGCTGGAGACGCCAACTGTGATGGCGCGGTAGGACCCGGCGATGTGGTGTACCTCATCAATTATCTGTTCAGAAACGGCGAGCCCCCGTGCAGCTAATCACCAAGGTCAAAATATAGAAGCTGGAATGGCCTGCAGCGGAGGCGGGTCGGACGAATCGGACCCTTACGAAGACCTTTCAGAGACTCAATATGGGCGGGAATTTATCCTGCCCCTTTTTTGCTAGCCGTTCAAACCAGCTTCAGGAATTCCCCGCTCCACAACCATCCAAGACCAGATGTCGGAAGTGATAGAATTGTAGCTGCTCGATTCACCGAGCAAACAATTCGCTCGATAAATCGGGCAACTACAGTGATGGGTTGACCTTTAAGGTCCAGAAAAGGGCTGTAACATACAGGCAGGGGAGAGCGGATAAGGTTTGAGCTTTGGCTTCTATGCATCAAGGGGGCACAGCGACCACTTGATCGCCAACTCAAGTAGATGGAGTGCCGATCAGGTCGGTTTCTCTCTTCTCCAGAAATCGAGCAGATTCCCTAAATTCTTGTTGACGTTTGCGAAACGAGATAGTATATTTATAGTGCCCAGCTAGACACTATCTCTGGTTAATGTTCTCGCCAGAGCCTAAAACTATGATCTTTTAGGCCTTATTGGTGCTGCAAACCCTTAGGAAGGGAGGTTGCTTATGTGGAAGGTGTTCGTGGCCGCTCTTCTCGTACTTCTCTGGATTTCCACAAGTGTCGCGCAAGTTGATACTGCCTGGGTGAGAAGATACAACGGGTCGGCAAATGGATCTGACCATGTCAGCGCTGTGGCCATAGATGATGAGGGAAGTTTCTATGTTACTGGCTACAGCCACCAAAGCGGAAAAGGATATGACTACCTCACCATAAAGTATAATCCGAATGGGGATACGGCTTGGGTGAGAAGCTACGGTCTTAACGGCGCCGATGTGGCGACCGACATCGCCGCAGATCACGGTCTCGGCCAAGTATACGTCACCGGGTGGCTGGAGACAACTGAGCCGGGCGGCGACCGGACCTATGATTTCGCGACGGTGAAGTACGATTGGAGCGGCAACCAGGAGTGGGTTAGGTGGTACGACGAGCCAGGAGAATACTTTATTGACGTTGATAAGGCCGTTGCCGTTGCCTACAGCAGGGGCGGCATCTATGTGACCGGAGAAAGCTGGGGCTACGGCACGGGCTATGATTATGCCACCGTGAAGTATGACACAGGAGGAAATGAAGCTTGGGTAAGGAGGTATCATTACGTATCCGAAGATTGTCCGAAGGATATAGCCGCCGATGCCTGGGGAAATGTGTTTGTAACCGGATTCACTTGGGTTGGCCCTGACTATGGCACCAGCTACCAGACCGTGAAGTACAGTCCGGAAGGCGCCCGGTTAAACGTATGGAGATATGAGGGTCCAGGCCACAGGCCATTTAATGACCTCGATGTCGCGTACGCCGTAGCGGTGGACAGTTCCGGGAACGCCTTTGTTACCGGGACAAGCGAGAGTGGAGACTGCCCGGACATCGTCACCATCAAGTATGGCACTGGTGGAACACCCGGATGGGTGCAAGCATACGGACCGTACGAGGCTTCAGAGGATAACGGCTATGCCTTGGCATGCGATGACATCGGAAACGTCTACGTCGCGGGCAGAAGTTGGGCCCCGGCCACACGGTATGACTACGTCACTATAAAGTACGATGGAAACGGCGACCAAGTCTGGGTGGCCAGATACGATGGGGGAATAAGCCTAGAGGATGAAGCTTGGGCTATTGCCTTGGACCAGTACGGAAACGTATACGTTACTGGCGCCAGTAAAGGCGAAGGCAGTGACTACGACTTCGCCACCGTGAAGTATTCGCCACAAGGCAGCCGGCTTTGGGTAAAGAGATATGATGGGCTCGGAGGCGCCAAAGACGCGGCTTGGGGGATAGCCGTGGATGACTCCGGGAACGTATACGTTGCCGGTACCAGTTGGGGTGACGGCACAGAAGAAGATTACGTTGTCATCAAATATCGCCAACCCTTCATTCCCGGCGACGCAAACGGGGACATGCTGGTGGACCCGGCAGATGTGGTCTATCTAATAAACTACTTGTTTAGAGCCGGTCTACCGCCATACCGCCCGGAGGCCGGCGACGCTAATTGCGACGGCCAAGTCGCGCCAGATGACGTGGTTTACTTGATCAATTACCTATTTAGAGGCGGGCCGCCCCCGTGCGGCTAATAACCAAGGTCGAAATATAGAGGCTAAAATGACCTGCAGCGAAGGCGGTTCGGACGAATCGGACCCCTACAAAGACCTTTCAGAGACTCAATAGGGGCGGGAATTTATCCCGCCCCTTTTTAGCTCACCGTTCAAACTGGCTTCAGGAATTCCCCGCTCCACAACCATCAAAGATCGGGTATCGCAAATCATAAAATTTGTGGTTGTTCGAGTCATCGAGCAAATACTCCGCCCGATAAATCGGGCAACTACAGTGATGCGTTGCCGGCCAGGATCCGAGCCAAGCACCATAGACTGTAGGCAGGGGAGACTGCTTGAGTCTCCCCTGTGCTGTTTTGTGGGGGAAAAAGCGGGGCAACTGCTGTTACATGGTTAGCTGCGAGTCTCTCCTTTGGCAGAGAGGGTTTAAGGTGAGAGAGTTTTATGCGTTTTCTGGCAGATAGCGCCTTACCTGAGTTTTTCTCTCAATTCTTGCAGTTCCTCTTTGAGTTCTTCCAGCTCTTCTTTCAGCTCTTCCATCTCCTGTTCAAGATCCGAAGACTCCTTTTCCAGCCAGAACTTCTCGGGCTTCTGGAGCTTCTCCGTGAATATCTTCATCTTGGCAAGCTCGCCCCACTTTGAGGAGGACCAAGCCGTACCCTCCTCCACTTCGACCTGGAAAGTCATGGGTCTGCGATCCCTGAGTATTCTGATCTCTACCTCCTCACCCTCTTCCTTCTCAGAGATTATCTCTCTCAAATCTCCAGTATCATCGATATCTTCTCCATCTGCCTCGACGACTACGTCGCCCGCTTTCAGCCCGGCTTTCTCCGCGGGCGTATCTTCCTCCACTTCGGTGATCAGGGCACCCTCGCCATCCTCTACGCCGAAGTAGTCGCCCAATTGCTCTGTCAGATCCTGGACCTTTACCCCAATTCGGCTCCCAGAGAAATAGGCGAAGGAATAAACGCCCGCCTTGGGCATGTACAGATCCCCAAGAAAGGGCTCAACGATCTCAAGCTCACTCTTCGGGCGTTTCCCCAAGACGACGGCTACGCTCTTTTCCTTTCCATCCCTTATGATGACGAGATTCACCTTGTCACCCGGCGAGTGCTTTCGTATCAACCTCGTAAGCCCAGACGTGCTCCGCACCCTTTTGCCGTCGAATTCGATTACCACGTCCTCCTCTTCAAGTCCCGCCTCCTCTGCCGGGCTGTCGTCCGCCACCCCGGATATCAAGACTCCTTTCTCGGACTCCAGATCCAGAGCCTCTTTGAGGTGGCGATCTATGTCTTGAATATACACACCCAGCCAGCCTGTTTTCGATCCCTTCTCGGCCAGCGCCGGAGCGGCAGTCATCGCCGAAGCGACGAACGCCAGAAGAACCAACATCACCACGGTTCTTTTTGACATGACAAAACCTCCTTCAAGTTTTATTATCCTCAAGTTTTCCGCTTTCTTGTACAGATGGCCCCCATAAAAGTTCCACCCTTTGAAGTAAATTGTTTGTTGAAGGCTGGACAAACCAGGGGAAGGCCCCAAGTGCCGTCTCTGCCTGACACCTATCGTCTCAATATGCGAAAACGGAGGCCGTAACCGACATATTGAGCAACGTCAAAGTGAGGCAACCGGAAGGATTCGTGGAATTCAATCCTCCGGCTAAAGGATTTCACCATTATGCCGAGAGAATAAACAGAAGGCGGGATACAAGAAAAGCTGATGAGCTCGGCAGGAAACATGGATATGTTCCTCCGTCATCAGTAACTACCCCGTCAACATCTTACAAGAGTAAGACAGATCCGTCCCCGAGGAAAAACCGTCCCCAAAAGACCAAAAGAACGGGAGTGCCGGATCTGTCTTTTCTTTTCAGCCGCCAACACCGGCGGGTTCGAATATTCTTGACAAATCTTCCTCTTCGGTCTGCCTTCACAGAGCCGAACTCGCGAATCAAGCGGCTGAACCCTTAAGATGATTAGAGAAGTTGATCTCTTCGGGAAGATCCCCTCGATTTGCAAGCCGAGGGGATTCTGACTGCTTTTGCGATGAAGCCCACGGACTCGAACCCGTTACCTTCTGACTGCCAGTTGACAGGTTCGTTTTCGAAGCTAAGTGTTTACATGCCTTCGGATTAGCGGTTGAGAAGTGACACGGCCATTGGATCGCCTTTTTCACGATTGCAGATATGCCGCAAGCAAACGTGGAGTCTGACATCTTCGGCAATCTCTATGCCTCACACTGTAGGTATACTTCTTCTCCCACGATGTCAGGGCCTTTTCCTTTTCGTTCCCGCTTTCCCCCTTGAATCTCTTTCCAAATACTCTTGACTCCCAACCAACGATTCGCGAAATTAGCATCCGGGAAATCCATTTCTCGCATAAGGCATATCCTCCTTTCTACCATTCTCCCAAACGGATATGCCCTATCACCTTATCCAGCCAAACACGGTCTTCCACAAAAGAATTTACCCGATGATTTCCTGTTCAAGTAAAAAGATTTTGCTCGACGACAGGCTCAAAAAACAACGTGGCCGAACCTCTGACACAGAGGTCCGGCCGGGTCTGCGAAAGGTGAATATCGCGTTTTGTGGTCAGCAGGAAGGTGGCGGCGACCCCCGGAACAGATAGTTTAACAAGCAGACGACGTCGCCAGGGCTAACCGCCCCGTCGCAACTACAGTCTCCGGCTTCATAGGGTCTGGGAGGCTGACCGTTTCTGAAGAAATAGTTTATGAGATAGACCACGTCAGAAGGTTCTACAAACCCACTTGCATTACAGTCGCCGGTGATGTAGCGGAGACCTTCAGCCTCATTGGAGGGATCACTCACGTTCCCTGAGAAATCAGTTGCGCAGACAAGATAGTAGCAAGTCCTTGCCACCTCGGCGGTCGAATCGATGAAAATGGTGTCTATGGTGTAGCCCAGTCTGTTGGCCGGATCCGGGGTGAATCCGCTCACCGTATCCCGATAGACAGTGTAGTAGTCGAAATCAGAGGCTTCGGTCCGATTCCATGAGAGCTTTGTCACAGCCGGCTCGTGCCATGCCAAGAGTCCCCCAGGAGGAGAGGGCGACAGGTTGTCCAGCGAATATCCGGAATCCACGGGTGAATCGAAGTACACGGTGGGATTATCGGTCCCTGCCCTGACGAAGAAGACCGACCAGTACATCCCTTCCGCTATGGAGGAGTCCTTCAGTGTTGGAACTACCGCCGAATATAGGGTCTCGCCGTAGGCGGGGTACGTCGCCACCATATTCCAGTTGCCCGGAGGGTAGTCTTTTGAGGATAAGACGTCCAACTCAGGGCTAGCCAAAGTGAAAAGTAGAGAGTCCGCTCTTCGGAATATGGTGAAGTGCGTGACCAGTGGATCGTTTCCGGGAAAGCTCAACCAGCAGATCTCCACCTGCTTGCCCTGATCGTTGCCCACATCCGAGATGTCCGCTATCTGGATGTTGTAAGCGTCGCAGGTGACCTTAAGGGAGGCCGAATCCAGGACAAATGGGTCTGCTTGGGAGATGGCGGTCACAAAGACTCTGTTGGTCGTGCCAAGCGGCACATCCGGAATAAAGACCGTGAAACAGACCGAATCCACTCCGCCGGGGTCAAGAGTGACTTCGTAGTAAACCGGGTCGATGTTCCAACCCAAAGAATCGACGACATTGACGTCGTAGACGTCCAGGACTTCTCCCCTGTTTTCGATATAGAACTTGACCGCAACGTCGGTTCTCGGAGCTCCGGACACGTCGTCTCCGGGTGTTACCACAACCTGCTGAAGGTACGAGTTGCGCAGAACCGAGACATTGTCGGTACCGCAATTTGCAACCGCTAGGTCCAGGTCACCATCGCCGTCAAAATCAGTAGAGAAAACCGAGCGAGGAGAGGCACCGGTCGGATAGATGCAGTGGGGGGCAAAGGTGCCATCCCCGTGGTTCAGCAGAACCGAGACATTGTCGGTACCGTAATTTGCAACTGCCAAGTCCAGGTCCCCATCGCCATCAAGATCCGCAGAAAAGACTGAGTAAGGATAGCTCCCCACCGTGTACACCGAATCGGGGGCAAAGGTGCCATCCCCGTTGTTCGGCAGAATCGAAACACTGGCGGTACCCTCATTTGTAACTGCCAAGTCCAGGTCCCCATCGCCGTCAAGATCGGCAGAGAAGATTGAGTAAGGATAGCTATCCACTGTATACACGGAATGGGGAGCAAACGTGGCATCCCCGTTGTTCAGCAGAACCGAGACGGTGTTGGTGCCGTAGTTTGCGGACACCAGGTCTAGGTCACCATCGCCGTCAAGATCAGCAGAAAAGACCGACATAGGAATGGCATCCAACGGGTAGCACGACTGAGGGGCAAAGGTACCATCCCCGTTGTTCAGCAGAACCGAAACGTTGTGGTCGGAGGCGTTTGCAGTCGCTAAGTCCAGGTCACCATCGCCGTCAAGGTCAGCAGAAAAGACCGAGGCAGGATAGCCGCCCACCGGATAGAAGGAGTGGAAGGTAAAGCTGCCATCCCCGTTGTTCAGCAGAACCGAGACGTTATCGGAATAGTAATTTGTAACCGCCAGGTCCAGGTCGCCATCGCCATCAAGATCAGCAGAGAAAACTGACCGGGGATAGGTACCGACCGGATACACGGAATGCGGCGCAAAGGTGGCATCCCCGTTGTTCAGCAGGATCGAGACATCGTTTTCATAGAAATTTGCAGTTGCTAAGTCCAGGTCGCCGTCGCCATCCAGATCCGCGGAGAAGACGGAGACAGGTTCGTCGCCCACCGGGTAGACGGAATGGGAGGTAAAGGTGCCTGAACCATCGTAGACTTCTAAAGTGAAAGACCAGGCGTAGCTGCTGTCCAAAGGGACTCCTCCTGAGGATTGTATCCCTGTGGTGAGCACCACGGTAACCACTTCTCCTTCCTCCAAATCCTCAAACGGGTCAAAGGTCGCAGTCTTAGTCGGACCATCATAGGTGATGCTGCCCGGGCGTAGTCCTGTGGATCTGGCATTCACGACAAAGGTGGAATCATTGATTGTGCTCTCATCCACATCAGTGTCGAAAGTTACCGATATATTGGTTGAGACTGGTACGTTCAGCTGGTTCTGTGTCGGTGACGTGGAGACAATGTGGGGGGCCTGGGCCAATGAGGGCACAGCCCAGAAGACATAACCAGACAGGCTCAAAATACCCAGCAACAAAAGCATTAGGGTCCTTTTGTGCACTTTGCACCTCCCGAAAAAGACGTTAGAAGTGTGAGGTCGAGCAATAATCTGGAGCCTGTGGCAAGCACCTTCGGGTTTACAGAGCCTAAGCGTTAAGCTTCAAGGCGAGGAGGCCACACGAAAGAGCTCCATGGCATCTAATCCTCGATCTCCCGAATGTAACAAGAATTCCTACTATAATAAAACATGATTTCCCTTGGGTGTCAAGCAGAATTCCGCTCGCAGGACTGACCGAGTACAGGATAAAAAAACGACCGAACCTCTGAGTTAGAGATTCGGCCGGGTCTCTGACAAGCCAACATTGACCAATTACGGACAGGACGGAGCAGGACCACCCCGGAATAGATAGTTGATCACGTAGACCACATCTCCGGCGCCCACTGAGCCATCACAGTTGCAGTCTCCAGCTTGCATTGGGCCGGGAGGGTCTCCATTTCTAAATAGGTAGTTGATCATATACACCACATCTGCAGCATTTATTATTCCATCCCCGGTGGCATCACCGCGCAGAGCTTGAAAGTATTTTATGGTAGCATAGTCATCCGATGTCCCACTGCCACCACTCCCTCCAGTGACATAGACATTGCCTGAATGGTCAACGGCTATGGCCCGGGCATTATCGAAGCTGTTCCCCGGTCCATCATATCTTCTCACCCAAGCCGTGTCTCCATTAGGATAGTACCTAATAGTGGCGTAGTCATCCGATGTCTCAATGCTACTACTCCATCCGGTCACATAGACGTTACCAGTCTCGTCTACGGCTAAGGCAGAGGCAAGATCCCAGCGGTTGTCTGGCCCATCATATCTTCTCACCCAGGCAGTATCTCCATTGGGATAATACTTTATGGTGGCGCAGTCATCATCTGTTGCGATACCATGGCTGACTCCGGTCACATGGACATTGCCTGAATTGTCTACTGCTACATCACAAGCGATATCCTCGTAGTCCGTCGGTCCGTTGTATCTTCTCACCCAAGAAGTATCCCCATTGGAGAGATACTTAATGGTTATATAGTCGTCGTGTGTCGCATCGCTCCTGCTCTGCCCGGTCACATAAACACTGCCTGAAACATCTACGGCTATGGCGTAGGCCAGGTCATACAGGTTCGCCGGTCCATCGTATCTTCTTACCCATGCCGTATCCCCATTGACATGATACTTGACGGTAGCGTAGTCCTGGTATGTCCCCATACCGTAACTTAATCCGGTGACATATACGTTGCCGAGATCATCTACTGCTGCAGCATAAGGGAAATCCAGGGAGTTCCCCGGCCCATCGTATCTTCTCACCCAGGCGGTATCCCCGTTGGGATGATACCTAATGGTGACATAGTCCCGGTCTGTCCCGCTGTCATAATTATAACCAGTCACGTAGACATTACCGTCATTGTCTATTGCCAAAGCTGAAGGCAAATCGTCAGCATTCAACAGTCCATCATATCTTCTCAGCCAGATGGTGTCCCCATTTTCATCGTACTTTATGGTGGCGAAGTCGGCGGAGGTCCCGCTGCCTTCGCTTCTGCCGGTAACATACACGTTGCCTGAATTGTCTACTGCTATAGCTGTGGCCATATCCATGGAGTTGGAGGGGTCTCCCGGTCCATTGTATCTTCTAACCCAAGCAGTGTCCCCATTGGGAAGGTACTTGATGGTGACATAGTCACAATCTAATCCAACATTCCAACTATATCCTGTCACATAGACATTGCCTAAGCTATCCAATGCCATGGCACCGGGAATGTCGTCGCCATTTCCTGGCCCGTTGTATCTTCTCACCCAAGCGGTGTCAACAATAAGTTCTGCCAGAGCGGGCCAAGCCCAGAAGCACAGAAGAACAACATAGACCGCGGTAACGAAAATCTGACGTCTGGACATAAGAGCCTCCAGGTTTCAAGTCAAAAGAAAAGGGATTACGTCCCATACTAAGGACTCTTTATCTGGGATTGACCGTCCATATTGAATATATCGGTTTTTTCTGTTTTGGCAATCATAATCTGTCCTGCCGTAAATATTTGTGTGTAAAATGGATTTGGTTTATAAAGACAGAGGGTGTACCCTTGCTTGGTTTGATCAGAATCTTAAAAGACGGTGACGCTACAAAACCTCAAACTCTATCCCTCTCTCCCGTACCCGGGGAACCTCCAAACCTTCTATCCAACCATAACTGGTCAACAAGTCCCTCTCGTAACTCCCGTTCCGGTACCCCCGTCGCCTCGGGCTATGCTTATACCTACCACAACCTACGCGCCTCCCTTGCTCCACAGCCAATGCCCTCTCCAGCCTAATCTTAATAAATCGCTTGGCCTCTCCCTGCAACTCCTTCCAAAAACTGTTGACTCCAAACCGACGATTCCGTAAATTAGCCTCCGAGAAGTCTATTTTTCGCATAGGGCATATCCTCCTTTCTATCATTTCACTAAATGGATATGCCCTTTCTACTTATCTATCCAAACACAATTTTACACAAAACAATTTACACAATGCGACATCTCGAAAACGCAGATTCAGAAGTTCTGCATTTGAAATGCTTTCTCTTTCCCATCCACTGTAAGTCTAACCTTCATCTTTGAAGTCCGTTCTCAACAAGACCTTGATCGGTGCCGGATCTGGAATCTCATCCATAAACAGGCAGTCTCTCCACTGTGATGTTTTCGGCCTTCAGCCTTTCCGGAATCTTCAATGAAGGTTCGATCAACCCGGGAACTTTTGTTAGCACCGCTTTAGGAGACTCCCCGTTTGTGGCAGGCTTCGGGAAAGCAGCTATCTGCGCAGGAAAAGCGGTGTGTTTGTCGATAACTAAGATTGTCACCAACACCCGACTTGGGGTGGTCTCTCTTCAAATCCTCCAAAGCCAGGTGAATCTATTTCTGAGTAGTTCGAAAACTTAAGTGGCCCATTAGCTGTTGCAGAGACAGGGGATTTCCATGATTCTTAATCCAGTGCGTTCCCGCACCATGGCGTGGTAGGTGAGGATTAAAATGAATGGCGACCTTCTTGGAGTAGCGTCTGAATATGTGTTGAACCTAATCAGGTGGCAGGTAAGAACCGTTTAATTTACAGAATAAGTATTCGCCGGGCATGTTTTCTGGGAATCCGTACAAGTACAATTGAAGATACTTAGCCAGCTTTTTGCCAAAGAAGACATCTCGTTCCTTTCTGCCCTTTCAATAGACTTCTATGGTCTGCTCAATCATATTGAGATCAGATAACTCAAGGTTACATAACTCAGAGAAACCCATCATCGTGTCATAAAAGCTGTAGACCTTTGTGAGGTTGCGGCACCCGGTGAAAGCTCTTTTGTCAAATACATCCAAGATCCTTTCTAGGTCTTGGGGTGACAGAACGGGGCTTATCCCTTTTTCAGTCCGGAGAAGCTTTATTTTCTCCGTCGGATTGACTCCCCGTTCAGAAGTCCTTCGGTTTTTGGAAAACCATAGAATATCCTCAGGGCCTTCAGATAGGTATTGATCGAGTAATCCGATCCCCCCGATCCTGTAAAGATGCTATAATTGCTTAATAGTTAGAGATGAAACCTGCTCGGAAGAAACGGTCGCCTTCTCCAAGTATTGAAGGAATAATTTCAGAACTTCACCATACCCAGAGACGGTCTTTTGGGTAAGGCTTAGGATGCGGCAATCAAAGTAGAATGCCTCCAACAAGCCCCCCATCTTTATCAGATTCTCTTTGTGGGCACCTTCAAATTCAACAATTAATGCCTTGAGGTAGTCAAACGGTCTCCTGTTATTCGTAAAAAATCCCCTTGGTTTGTAACCCAAAGGGATTCTCAACCTTGCTTCAACTTGGTGGAGCCGACGGGGCTCGAACCCGTGACCTTTTGACTGCCAGTCAAACGTTCTCCCAACTGAACTACGGCCCCATGCTGCTTAATACGCAACATAAAAGCAAATCGATGTTTGTCAAGACAAATATGCCAAATCTTTTTGGGAAGTGAACTGCTGACGACAAAACCCTTGACTTTTGGAGTCAAGATTTTATTTTGTCCAGTGAAAGGCTTAGGAAAGGACCAGATGCCGGAGTGGTGAAACTGGTAGACGCGCGGGACTCAAAATCCCGTG
>CAYGCR010000027.1:33232-41076 GCA_964348415.1 uncultured Ignavibacteria bacterium
TCTCCCAACTGAACTACGGCCCCAGAAAATCAGTCAACAGAAACGATCCATTGCTTTTTTAGTCCACTGCTTTTTCGACTGTCATCGATGAAGTCTAATGAGACTCTGGATGTACGCTCTGCTTTTCTGACTCTTTATCTGTTTTTCTCTTCTTGCCGCTTTAGATCGAGTTCTGTATTCCTCCGTATACATCAAACGCCAGGGTTTGCTTGATTTCGTCGACTTCCCCACTCCACGATTGTGTTGACTGAGCCTGGCTTCTAAGCTCTTTGTTATACCGACATAATACCTACCATCTTTGCCACTCTGCAAAATATACAAAAAAAAGTTGTGCAATATTATGCCTTGCACTCCAGCAGAATCAAAGCGTCCCTCGTCCGCTGACCTTCCCGATTGCCATCGGGACGTTCTCCCAACTGAACTGCGGCCCCAAAAGCCAGTCAACAGGCATTGGTCAGGACTCATCAGAAAACTGCCATCACCTTGCCTTGCATCACCCAAAATAAGAAGCCTCGGTGTTTTGTCAAGCATAAAATCGGTCAAAGACCAGATCCACTCACGCGTCCAGCTGGTACCCTTGATATCCCTGCGGTCTATCTGAAAGCGGCCAGAAACAGCGCTTTTGGTCGACGATTTGCCCGGGAACGAATCGAAAATAAGTCGCCTTCGGTTAAACATTTTTGTTGCATTATCAATCCCCATAGGATATTTTGATACGGGAGAAATGTGGTCATGTTAAGGAGCGGGAGGTAGATTGAAAAACAGGTTTTTGATCTGGATGAACATCATCATTTTGGGGATGCTTTTCTGGAGCTCGACGCTTTGTCCTTCTCCGGGTCACGTAAATCTGATCACTATTGACGGTGCTATCGGACCTGTGACAGCCAGAATCATCGACAAGGCCGTCGACACCTCTGTTGAAGACGGCGCCGAGGCTGTGATCATAGAGCTGAACACCCCGGGCGGGCTGGATGAGTCCACTCGCCTGATAACCAGAAAGATCCTAAACTCACCTGTGCCGGTGGTCGTCTACGTTTCCCCTGCCGGCTCCCGGGCGGCTTCCGCCGGTGTTTTCATCACGCTCAGCGCCCATATCGCCGCCATGACTCCAGGGACCAATATCGGTGCAGCCCATCCCGTCGTCATGGGGGGGCAGATGGATTCCACCATGGAAGAAAAAGTGGTCAACGACGCCGCCGCCTATATGAGAAGTATTGCCGCCAAGAGGGGAAGGAACGAAAAATGGGCTGAGGAGTCGGTGAGAAAAAGCGTATCGGTCACGGAAAATGAGGCCCTGAACCTGAATGTCATTGACCTGGTGGTAACAGATATCAGGGCGCTTCTGGACTCTTGCGACGGACGAAAAGTGGAACTGCCTTCCGGTGAAAGGGTCCTGAACACAGAGGAGATCGAAGTAAGAAAGGCGGAGATAAGCATAAGAGACCAAATCCTGCAGGTGATCACCAATCCGACTATCGCCTACATTCTTCTAACCCTGGGGATATGGGGGCTTTTCTTTGAGCTTTCCAATCCGGGAGCGATCTTTCCGGGAATCGTAGGGGGAATATGCTTGATTTTGGCGTTTTTCGCCTTGCAGAGCCTGCCCATCAACTATGCCGGCTTGCTCTTGATGATCCTGGCTTTGATCTTGTTCATACTGGAGGTAAAAATCGTGAGTCATGGAGCATTGACCATCGGAGGAATAATATCTATGGTTTTAGGATCTCTACTTCTGTTCGAATCTCCCCTTCCATATATGCGCGCATCCCTGGTGGTGGTGATAACGGTTGTTGCCGCCACTGCATTATTCTTCATGCTCGCCGTGGGCTTGGCTCTAAGAGCCCGAAGACGCAAGGTCACGACCGGGGGAAGAGGGCTTGTAGGTGAAGTGGGGGTGGCACGAACCGCACTTAAACTCGAAGGAGACGTGTTTATTCACGGAGAGATCTGGAAGGCAGAGGCAGATCAACCCATAAAAAAGGGAGAAAAGGTGGTGGTTACCGGAGTGCACGATCTGACCCTGAAGGTGACCAGGAAAAAGCAAGAGTAGTATCTAAAATTAGCGTTTCGACCGATTCGGTCTGGAAAGGAAAATTCGTGTTGAATGATGATCGCATCCATCAATCTGAAGATTTGTGGTGGATCGATTTGTGCGAGTCAGAGCCTAAGGTTCTCGGATAGGCTTTGACTTGTCAAAGGGACTTCTTCCCCAATCGAAATCTGAGACTTGTTTTTGAATTTGAAGTGAGCAAGTAACTGCTTTACAAACCCAAAGGAGGTTTTCATGGCCGGAGCAGGAATTCTGACCATCATTATTATCGGACTCTTTATCCTGGCTAACGCTATCCGGATATTGAGAGAGTACGAAAGAGGCGTAATATTCAGGTTGGGAAGGCTGATTGGAGCCAAAGGTCCCGGTTTGATTCTCCTTATACCCATTGTCGACCGCCTGGTAAGGGTCAGCTTGAGGGTGGTGACTATGGACGTGCCTGCCCAAGACGTTATAACTAGAGACAACGTATCGGTCAAGGTCAATGCGGTGGTTTACTTCAGGGTGATGGATGCAAACAAGGCCATCGTGGCGGTGGAGGATTACCTGTATGCCACCTCCATGATCTCACAGACGACCCTGAGAAGTGTGTTAGGCCAGGTGGAGTTGGACGATCTTCTTACCAATCGGGAGAAAATCAACAAGGAGCTTCAACACATAATAGATGACCAGACCGAGCCCTGGGGAATCAAGGTTTCGGTCGTCGAGGTGAAGAATGTAGACTTGCCAGAGGAAATGCGAAGAGCCATTGCCCGGCAGGCTGAGGCGGAAAGAGAAAGAAGAGCCAAGGTCATCCATGCGGACGGAGAGTTCCAGGCCGCAGAGAAGCTGGCCGCCGCCGCAGAAATGATAGGTAGGACTCCTGTGGGAATACAGTTGAGGTTCCTGCAAACCTTGACCGAGGTGGCAACCGAGAAAAACTCCACCACCATCTTCCCGGTACCCATAGATCTTTTCGCACCGTTTGTGAAGAGATTCGCCAAGGAAACCGGCGATAAGGGATAACGGATAGTTGCCTTGCACGTTACCAAGACGCGGCGAGAATTGACGGTCAGACGTGACTGCTGCAAGTTGCAGAAAGGACGTTGGTCAGGAATGAATCCGGAGTTTTCAAAAAGGCTGACGTGCCTTGCAGCATCTGTCTTCTTCCTGCTTTTCAGTGGCTGCACCGAAAAGAAGACCACTGCACCCACTGATGAGCCGGAAGGACTGGCCCAGACGGTGATGCAAGAGTACTTTCCGCTAAGTCACGGCGACAGCTGGACCTGGGAAGTCACATCTTTCCAAGTGGACGAGGAATTCGTCGACGGCGACTCCAGTCTGGGGGAGCCGTACACAGACACCAACCACAACGGAGTCTTCGACTTTGGTGAAGTCTACGAAGACTTAAACTCCAATGGAAAATACGATGGTCCGAATGATCCTTGGACTTCCCCGATTCCTTACGTTGATCGTAACGGCAACGAGGAATATGACGCACCCAACGGTGCATGGGAAGCTGGTGAGTTATTCCTGGACCTCGACGGCAACGGAGTCTGTGACACCGCGTGTACACTCACATTACATGCCTCGATTCTATATCCCTACCCTCAAGACGGGGTCATGATCCTGGGAGGACAGTTCCTGGGAACCTATTCGAACGGCGAACCCGGAGGAATAGCGGGACCGACTGACCTGTACTCAAACGACAGCTCGGGGCTCCGCTTTCATGATGGCAGTCTTTTCGATGCGCTTTGGTGCGCATCTCTTATTCTTGCCCAAGCCAACCCTGAGGTCGGGGATTCCATGACCAGCCTCAGTTGTCGTTTGTATCCTACTGGCTGGATCTCCGTCTTTGAGGCCGTAGAGGACGTAAGCGTCCCGGCTGGCAGCTTCGGCGATTGCTTCAAATTCAGGTTCATAGCCTCAGGATGGATCGGAGAGATGACCAGATACAATGGAACCAGCTATCGCTGGTATGCAAAGGATGCGGGACTGGTGAAAGTGGAGGGACCCGAGGATGGCGAATACTGGATCCTCAAAAGCGCCAGGATCGGCGGCACCGACTACCCGTAGGGGAGAACGGAGTCTGCAAACATACGTCTTTTGCAGAATCGGGCCGATCTGGACGGGAGGGCTTCTGTGGAGTATTTGATATTTGGCAGTGCGGTAATCATCATTCTGGCGCTTCTGCTGATCCTGATGCAGAGGCAATCGGCCAGCTTGAGGGAGCAGGTTCGTCAGAGTCTGGAAGACACGAACCAGATGCTGAGTCAGCGACTTGAAACCACGAGCAAGACGGTCGGCGAAGTGCAGATGAATTTAGCCAAGCTGGAAGAATCCAACAAGAGAATATACGAGCTAGGAAAGGACATCTCCGGCCTTCAGGAGCTCTTGAGGGCTCCCAAAATCAGAGGTGGTATCGGCGAATTCCTGTTGGCCGATCTTTTAGGCCAGATTCTTCCTTCACAACATTTCAGCCTGCCTTACACTTTCAAAACTGGAGAGCGAGTGGACGCGGTCATCCACATGGGTGACAGATTGGTTCCGGTGGATTCGAAGTTCCCACTGGAGAATTTCCGGAAACTGCTCCACGCCGATTCCGACAGCGACAAAAAAGCTTGGCGTCGGAAGTTTGTCTCCGACGTTAAGTCGCACATAGACACCATCGCAAGAAAGTATATACTTCCAGACGAGGGCACTCTTCCCTTTGCTCTGATGTACATCCCGGCGGAAAACGTGTACTACGAAACCATAGTCAAAGAAGAAGACGCAGACCAGGAGAAAAGCCTCGCCAATTACTCGATGCAAAAGAGAGTGATTCCTGTGTCTCCGAATAGCTTCTATCTTTATTTACAGAGCATCATCCTGGGACTGAAAGGTCTGGATGTCGAGAAAAATGCCGAGGAGATCATCTCCGCACTCGGTAGACTGAGAGCTGATTTCGACAAGTTTGGCCGCGATTTCCGACTTATCGGAACTCATCTACGAAATGCAGGCCTCTGCTACGATTCCGCCGACGGAAAGCTGCAGAGATTTAAGGATAAGCTCGAGCGCGCCGCTTCACCTGCTTCTGAAGAAAAAGACGCTACCACTTCGCCGGTGCAAGAGATAGAAGAGACTAAACGCTCAGTCGAATAGGACAAGGTCAAAAAGCTCAAAAAAGGGGAGCCCGGTGCAAAGAACGAACGCCAGCAGGGGATTTCCTTGCTGTTGAACAAGCGTCAATCACATGGCACATTCTTTCAAGTCGACACGACTAATGGCGGGTGCTAGAATCAGCGGTAGCGTACTCGGCCGCTTGCCCTAGATCGCCTACCGAAAAAATCCGAGACGATGCGCCCCTGGTGATTGCCGTCGCACAAAAAACAAAAAAAACTATAAAACCGGTTGACAGAAGGGTTGACAGTAGTTTTATTAAGAATGTAGCCCCGAATGGAAAGAACTTTCAAGGGAGGGAAGCATATGCCTAAGTCCATAATTCAAACGGACAAGGCTCCTCGGGCAGTGGGGCCATACTCCCAAGCCGTCAAGCTGGAGGGGGAATCTTTGATCTTCGTTTCCGGACAGATCGCGCTGGACCCGAAAACCGGGGACAGGATTCACGGAGGAGTCGTCCAGGAGACCCGCCATGTATTGGAAAACCTCAAAGCCTTGCTGGAGGAGGCGGGCTCCGGCCTGGAGAAGGTTGTCAAGACTACCGTCTTTCTGCACAGCATGGACGACTTCGGAGTGATGAACGAGGTTTACAGCCAATACTTCAAAGAGGACCCGCCTGCCAGATCGACCTTTGAGGTTTCCCGATTGCCCAAAGGGATGAAGGTCGAAATAGAGGCGATCGCTTTCGTATAGCGACTGCTGGTGCTTCCAGCGAGGACAGGAAAGAAGCCTTTCCCAGCCTACCGCTTTCTGAAGAGCCTAGTATCTGATCGAGGGGACATCTTTCTGTCTGGTACTCAGACAGACATTGATGAGTCTCTGCAACTTCTGTGGATCTTGAAGCTTCAGCCCTTGTTCCAATCTGGCGAGGCAGAATTAGCCCCTGTGCCAGAAGGTACGCTTAAGTCCTCTCTCTAACTCAGATGAACCCAGCTGTTGCCGGATCATGTGAGCCGGGATTCTCTCCCACCTGTATTGGAGGTGACCGACCGGGGAAACATAACTAAATCTTGGCGCTGTTCCTGGTCTCACTGTTTCTGGGGTCTTCCACTGGAAAACCGGTCAAAAAGCCGGTGAACAAATAAGAAAAGGACCAGAAAGATTCTGGTCCTTTCATCATAAGCTTCAGTCTGGCTGTGAAGTTCGATTCGAAGTCGACAGGGTTCCCTGGCTGGAGTTCTGGTTACTCATCTGGTAGGAGGTGGGAACCCAGACACCTAGCTATTTCTGCTTGGCCATGATCATCTCTCTCAGCTGGTTATCCTTGTCAGTCATCTCCTGGTGAATCTTTGCCGCGATTTCTTTGGCTGAATAGTAGTTTCCGGCGTCGTACTCAGCTTGCGCTTTCTTGAGATTCTCATCCCAGGTGGCCATTTGGTCAGTCAGATCTCTGTCCTTCTTTGGTATGCCCCACTGCTGGGCCAGATCCTGGGTCTCCTTAAGTTGATTCGTAGCGCCATTGATGGCAGCCATATAGTCTTCGACTTCAGTCTTGGTATTATCCTTGTTCGTGACCGCTTGCTCGGCCGCCTGATCAGCCACTGCCTTTGCGTCCATCAAGAGCTTCTTTGCTTCTCCATATTTCTTTTCAGCAATCAGATTCTCAGCTTCAGTGATGGAGTTCTCAGCTTGGGCAAAAAGATCCGGCGCGTACTTGTCCGCTTCAGCCGCCCTGGCCTTCTCCAGAGCATCTTTTGCTTCCGCCAGCTGCTTGGTAGGCTCTCCGCCGCACGCCAGAATGAGAAGCAAAACCGGAAGAATCAAAAGACCGACAACCCAAATCCCTCTCTTCATTTAGACACTCACCCCTTTCTTCTTTTAAATATTTGAGGTTTAAGATTACTTTGTTCTTTGACCAAAAATACCATCCAATAAAATCTTTCCTTTTTGAGTTTGCACAAATATAGCCTCTGGGATTATTTTGTCAAGAGATTTTCTTATCGATCTTCCTTAAAATTCTCTGCGAAAAATCCAATCCTTTTACCAAGAGGAGATCAGGGTCCTTTTCATATTTGTCCTTGTTCGTTTCCCATTGTTCGATGATCTCCACGATCTCTTTATCTTTAGGATCATCCAGTAGCTCTTTCAGTCTTCTTCTGGTTGCAGGAAATTCGCCCGTTTTCCACTGGACGTAAATCCTCAAGGAGATTATCGCCTCCCTAAATCGCCAATACATCTTTCGCGCCACGTTCTCGGCCAGATGAAGATGGGTGTACAGGAATTTGCTCCAGTAACCCACCGTGTCTGCCGTCTTTCTCATCTCTGTTACCATCTCTTCCCTGGTGGGCGCAGGTAGCGGACACTTCCCGTACAGCAACTTCGACCCGAAGTGAAACTGATGGCGCTTGAAGGGAACGAAATTATTCATGTCCAGCCTGGAGAACAAAAGCACCACCATTCTCTGGTATTTCCTCTGCTTTAAAATCTTTCTTAGTTTGTCCAGCTCCTTTTTGGTGATCCTCTCGAGCATTACCAGGGTGTCAATATCGCTTTCCGGACTGGCTTCTCCGGTGGCCCAGCTTCCGTGATGGATTATGAAGACCAGATTCTTGCCATAGGTCTTCTTCATCACATTCACAAACTCTTTCAGCAGTTTTTCAACCTGGGCTTTGGTCAAAAGAGCCTCCTGCCTCACTCCCTGTCTCCCCCTCTCCGC
>CAYGCR010000028.1:0-38104 GCA_964348415.1 uncultured Ignavibacteria bacterium
TTTTAGGAACACAAAGGGCGTATCCTTCCTGGATTTCTGCCGTAAGCCCATCCGCCTTTGGCCGGGCTGCCCGCCTTCAGCGGTCCTGCCCGCCTTCGGCGGGACTCGGACCGGTGCCTATCCGCTGCAACATGATCCGCAACCCTGGAATGGATTTTCGTCGCGGCACGGGTTGGACCCATATCCGAGAAAGGGAAGCGTTGCGACCCTCACCCTATCTGCAAGGAGGAGATGCGCCTGAGAGACGAAGCTAAACCTTGCCTTCGCCCCTGTGAGCACGAAGATTGTGCGAAACGACTTTGATAAAAACGTATTGACCGGCCTGCTCGTATCTGGTATGTTTATCAAAAGCGGGATAAGGAGCAGAAACATGGCTGAAGAGGTTTTGCCTCGAGACAAAAGCGAACTTTTGGTCGAGACATCCAGACTCTTGAATTCGACTCTGGATATAGACGAGCTACTGGGTGTTATTTTGAAGCTGTCCTCGCAGATCATGGAGGCTCAGGCAAGCTCGCTTTTGCTTATTGATAAGAAGACAGGAAAGCTGAACCTGCACATCTCCCCCAGGGAGAAGGGCGTGGAGAAGAGAAGGTTGGAGATAAAACTGGGTGAGGGGATTGCCGGATGGGTGGCCCAGCACGGCCAGCCGGTAATCTCCAACCAGGCCAGAGAGGATGCGCGTTTCTGCCCGGAGCTGGAAGAACGGATAGGTTTCCCGATCAGTTCTCTGATCTGTGTCCCTCTTCTGAGAAGAGACAAGGTCAGAGGGGTGGTGACCGCCTTAAACAAGGCGCCCGGGAAGAAATTCGACGAAGAGGATTTGAAGGTTTTCTCCTCCCTGGCAGACCAGATCGCTATCGCCCTGGATAACTCAGATCTTTTCGCCAAACTGAAGAAAAAGAGGCTGGAGACAGAGACTCTGCTGGAAGTGGAGAAGTCCTTAAGCTCGACTCTGAATCTGAACCAGCTTCTGGAGATAATCTTAAACTCCCTTCATAAGGTGGTCAAGTATGATGCGGCTGCCATCTTTCTGGTGCACAAAGACAAGCAGGAGATTGAGCATATCAAGACAAGAGGCTTCGATCCTGCCCTGGAGCCGGATCTGCGGCTCAAAATAGGAGAGGGATTGGCAGGCTGGGCTGCGAAAACCCAACAGAGCTTGATCGTGCCCGACGTGAAACAGGATTCACGTTACATAGAAGCCCGAGTGGAGACCAAATCCGAGATGGTGGTGCCGATATTATCCGAAAACCAGATGATAGGTGTTTTCAATTTAGAGAGCGATGTACCGAATGCATACAGCCGGGAAGACCTGGAGCTTCTTGAAGCCTTCGCCAGCCTGGCTGCTATCTCTTTGGAAAGAGCGCGTCAGCACGAGGAGATTTTAGAGAAGAGAAAACTGGAGGAGGAACTATCCATCGCCAAGAGAATTCAACAGAGTTTTCTTCCCCGTCGAAAGCCGCAGCTTCCCGGATTCGACATTTCCGGCATAAATATCCCCTCGGAGACGGTGGGAGGAGATTACTACGACTTCATTCCCATCGTTGACAATCAGATGGGCATAGTCATCGGTGATGTCTCGGGAAAGGGAATACCCGCCGCTTTAATCATGGCGTACTTCAGAGCCAGCCTCATGGCCGAGATCAGGAACAATTATGCCATCAGAAGCATTATGTTCAAGGTGAACAACCTTCTCTTCGAAAGCACGGAGCCGGATATTTACGTGACGGCGGTGTATGGGGTTTTGGACACCAAGAACAGCATATTCACCTTCTCCAACGCCGGACATAACGCTCCCATCTTGAGGCGCGTCGATGGTCAGATGGAGTATCTTACCGAAGGCGGCGTAGCTTTGGGCATGTTCGAGAACTCAAAATATGAAGAAAGGCCGCTGGGTCTTGAACCCGGAGAGATAATTGCGTTCTACACTGACGGAGTGACGGAGGCGAAGAACCAAAGGGGGGAGGAGTTCGGTACCAAGGGATTGAAACAGGTGATAGGTGAGTCACACGGATTGAGTGCCCGGCAGATTCGGGAAAACATCCGCGGGGCAGTAGAAGACTTCACGGGTGGTCTCCACCAGGAGGACGATTTGACCATGATCGTGATTAAGGTCTCGTAGGTTGGGCTTTCGTAGGATGCCGGGCATCCCTGTCACATCAGTTAGTTCTCCTTCAGATCCCCGAATATAAGATTCTCAAAACACCAATGTGGAATCCAAACGATCCAATCCATCGTAAAACAGTATTGGAGATGACTATAGACAAGATTCAGCAAGAAATGGACAATAACCGATTTGCTAAGAAAAACAAAAATGGATAAATCAGACAAACAGTTTTTGATTTTTGCTATTTGTTTTACGGCATTCGCTTTCGGCATGGCGTTGTTCCGCCTGTTGGACATCACCTATCTGCATCTTTATTCTGGCGAACCTCAACCCTTAGGGTACTGGCTTTTCAATCGTTTGCTGATTCTAACTTTTCCGGCAGGGCTTGTGTATCTAATTTCAGGTATCTTTGTTATCATCAAAAAGCCTTTTGATAAAACCGCTAAAATATTCTATCTAGCAAGCTCTCTGATTGGTTTTGTGTTAGTTCTGGCTGGCCGATGGAGGATTAGTGATGCTTTGTTTGGGTCTATTGGATCCGTAATGGTGGTCGTGTGTGGTATTATGTCACTGGGTCTATTCTTGCATTTTTATTTAGTGTTCCCGGAAGAGAAAAGCTTCATGGCGAAGTACAAAACCGTCTCATACCTTCTGTATCTCCCGGCTTTGATCATTACGGCTTTTTGGATTTTAACGGGTCGTTCTTTTGACTTTGGCCTGATCATCCTCATGATTTACGCTTTGCTGATCGTGTTCGCTCTATACCATAGTCATAAGACCATAAGACATCCCCTTAAAAGACGACAATTCAAGGTAGTTTTCTGGGGAAGCCTATTAGGCTATCTCCCACTTGCTTTTTTATTGCCCTTAATTCTTTACTTGGGACTGCAGCAAGTTAAACCTTCACTTGTCGCCATCTTTTTGGTTGCCTGGTTTATAGTCCCTCCCGCCGCTTTTAGCTACGCCATTCTCAAAAGGCAGTTTTTAGATATCGAGATCGTCATTAGAAAAGGTTTGATATATAGTGCGGTTACTGCGTTTATAATAATCTCTTATCTTCTCTTCGTCATGGGCGTGGGAAGCCTTTTGGTCAGCGTAATTGGACAGACCAGCCCAATTCCCATAATAGCTGCAACTCTGTTTGTCGCAGCCTTATTCAATCCTGTCAGAAATCGGATCCAGCTTTTTGTCGACAGAAAATTCTTCAGAGAAAGATATGATTATCAACAAGGCTTGAAAGAATTTGCTACAAAGCTTCCTTCCTTTTCGGATCTCGGCACCTTGCTAAAAAATATTTCAACTACTTTTGCTGAGACGATTCATCTGAAATCTGTGATTCCTTTTATTTTTGATCCCGATACAGAGGAATACAGGGTATTCGAACCAGTAGGATTAACTGATGATATTTCGCCAGAGGTGAAATTCAGAAATGAAAATTCTGGCCTGGTCAGTCTTTTGAAAAAGGAAAAGAAAGCACTTCCGATTTTTGATTTAGAGTTCGATCCCAAATTATTAAATTTGCCAGTGAAAGAAAAGGAGATTTTCAAAAGAACCGAAACCTCTCTTTCTGTTCCCATGTTCTCCAAAGATAATCTGGTGGGGATCTTGAATCTGGGTCCAAAATTGTCGGGGAAGATGTATAACTCTGAAGATGTGGACTTTCTTACCACCATCGCAGGTCAGGCGGCCGTAGCGGTGGAAAATGCCAGACTACGTGAGCAGGAGTTAGCCAAAAAAGAGTTGGAAAACGAACTATCGTTGGCCCGTCAGATTCAGGAGGAATTCCTTCCCAGTACTCTTCCCAAGATCAGAGGCTTAGATGTTTCTGCCGTAAATATCCCCTCTAAAATGGTATCAGGCGACTATTATGACTTGATCGAAATCGACCAGAATAGACTGGGAATGGCAATGGCAGATGTGTCAGGAAAAGGGGTCTCCGCCTCACTTTTGATGGCAAACCTACAGGCTTCTTTAAGAACCTTAGCATTCGGGGACCTGAGCCTGGAGAGGCTGGTTCAAAGAATCAATCTGCTTATCTACAAGAACACCAGGGCAGACAAGTTCATCACCTTTTTCTATGGAGTTTTAGACACGATTGAGAAGAAGTTGATTTATGTCAATGCAGGGCATAATCCTCCATTCATAGCTAGAAATGATGGGACTTGTCCCATGTTGGATTGTGGAGGCTTGGTCTTGGGAGTGAAAAAGGATGTCTTGTATGAGGAAGGAGAGGTGCGCCTCAGTTCCGGCGAGTCGATAATAATGTACACCGATGGCCTGGTGGAGGCGCTAAATGAAAAGGAAGAGGAATTTGGACTGAAAAGACTGAGGAGAGTTGTTGAAAATTGCCTTCAGCTGAAACCTATCGAAATTCAAGAAAACGTCTGTAAGGCGGTTAAAGACTTCACCGGTCGTTCACACCAGGAGGATGATTTGACCATGGTGGTGGTCAAAGTCTTATAGAAACTAGGGATCAAGATTTTGCTGTGGCTGTGACCCCCTTTTGGGGAGATCGTATCGCGAGTTATGGTTATGATGGCTGAATGACGGATAAGAGAAAATGGTGGCAGAGACAATCAAGTACTGTTCTTGGTGATAAGCGAGATAAAAGAGAGAGGTCAGAGATGTCGAAGAATCTATTCCTGGGAATCGCCTTTTCTTTCCTGATTCTCATAGCCTGTATCCCCCAGCCCCGATACACCTCAGAATCCGGACAGAAGAAAAAAGGACACCTTGGCGTACAAGAGGAGTCAGGTCGCCCGGAGTCTGGCCAGCAGGGAAGCAAAAGCAAAATCGATAAGAAAAAGATGGGCAGAATAATCGACTCTTTCCTGGGAGCGCCGTATAAAAACGGGGGGGACACCAAGGCGGGGATTGATTGCTCTGGTCTGGTTGTGCAGGTGTACAGGCAATATGCCGGATTCAAGCTGCCACGCGAGACGAAAAAGCTCTACCAACTGGTAAAACGTGTTGCCAAGGATGATTTAGTGTTCGGAGATTTGGTCTTCTTTTCCGATGGCTGGTTCTCGGTTTCTCACGTCGGCATCTATGTTGGAGACGGAAGATTCGTGCACTCCAGCGAGGAACTCGGGGTGATCGTGTCATCCTTAGACGAAGATTATTACAAGAAAAGATACAGGGGCGCCAGAAGAGTAATTCCCTGAAGCCCTGGATCATCAAACCCGGTAGTGGACAGAAAATTAGTGCACCCCATCAAAGTGTTAGTTGATGCTGATGAATTTACAGGCTAAGCTCGAGAATCTTCCGGCCAAGCCCGGTGTTTACTTGATGAAGGACAGGTCCAGGAAGATAATCTACGTAGGAAAAGCTAAATCCCTGAGAAACAGGGTACGAGCGTATTTCCAGGATACCCCTCCCTATCATCCCAGGGTGTCCGCTCTGGTATCGAAAATATCCGATTTTGACGTTCTGGCGACCGACTCGGAGATGGAGGCGTTAATCCTGGAGGCCAATCTGGTAAAGGAATACAAGCCGAGATACAACGTCAATTTGAAGGACGATAAAAGGTATCCGTACCTTAAGGTGACGGATGAGCCTTTCCCCAGGGTGCTGGTAGTAAGGAGGGTGAAGAAAGACAGGGCCAGATATTTCGGCCCGTATACCAACGTCAAAGCCATGAGGCACACTTTGAGGATACTCAGGAGAATCTTCCCGGTTCGAAGCTGCAACTGGGCTCTCCCCTCCAATAGGAAAATCAAGCTTTGCCTGGATTACCATATCAAAAGGTGTCTCGGACCATGTGAAGACAAGGTTTCACGGGAAGACTACGGTGAGATCATAAAAAACGTTCTGCTGTTCCTGTGCGGGAAAAACAGGGCGCTTATGGATCACCTCCAGGACAGGATGAACCAGTACTCCGGTGATGAGGAATTTGAGAAGGCGGCTTACGTAAGGGACCAGATCCAGGCTCTGGAGAGCGTGATGGAAAAACAGAAGGTGGCTGACACAGAAAAGGCGGATCGAGATATAATTGCTTTCGCCCGTTACAAGAAGGACATCTCGGTGGTTGCTCTGCAGATAAGAGAGGGGGTGTTGATTGGCAGACAAAACTTCCATCTTACCGCTCTAAGCGACACTTCAGATTCGGAGGTCTTATCCACCTTCTTGAGGCAGTATTACATGCATTCGTTAGTCATTCCGCCCCAGATAATTCTTGCCACAGAGGTTCAGGATCAGGAGATGATTCAGACCTGGCTTTCGTCCAAGAGAGAGGGCAAGGTGAAGATTATCGTCCCCCAAAGAGGAGAGAAGGTCAGGCTGCTGGATATGGCAACTTACAACGCACAACTTTCTTTAGACGAACTTCTCTTACAGAGGTCGGAGGCCAAGAAGAAAGTTCCCCCCGCCATAAGAGCGTTGGAAAAGGACCTGTACCTGTCGGTCCCGCCGAGAAAGATAGCTGCTTTCGATATATCCAACCTGGGTCCCCAGGATGCGGTCGGTTCTTTAGTTTTTTTTCAGGATGGTCAACCCAAAAAGAGCCAGTACCGGAGATTTAGGATCAGAACGGTGGAAGGGCAGGACGACTTCGCCATGATGGCCGAGGTTGTACGCCGATACTTCGCGCGATTGACCGAGGACAAAGAGGAATACCCGCACCTGGTCTTGGTAGACGGTGGAAAAGGTCAGCTCTCCAGTACGATTGAGACTCTGGGTAGACTCCGAATCAAGGATCAGAGCGTGGTAGCTTTAGCCAAGAGATTGGACGAGGTTTTTTTGCCTGAAAAGTCTGATCCGCTGATGATCCCGAAAGGCTCTGCTTCTCTAAAACTGCTTCAAAGAATAAGGGATGAGGCCCACAGGTTCGCCGTGGAGTACCATAGGAAGGTGAGAAAGAGACGAACCATAAAGTCAGAGCTGGACGAGATTCCCGGAGTCGGACCGGTGAGAAGAAAAATCCTGCTGAAGCGTTTTGGCTCGGTCGAAAAGATTAAAGCGGCAGATTTAGAGGAGCTGCTAAAGGTTGATGGCATTCACAGGAGGGTGGCGGAGACCATTTACAGGCATTTCCATCCGTAGAACCAGTTCCCTCGACACAAATTCCTCCGGTCCCGGGAGAGGCTTTGCCCATTGATTAGGATCTGTGGGTATTCGAATCTAAGTGACAAAAAATAGGACTCAGGCGACCAGAATTTCTATGCCTGCGAAGAAGAGTCTTCCTTCTTCCCGCCCACCCATTTTTGAGCGCTGAGAGGTAAAGATCAATCGGGAGACAAAAGTTTGCTTAGGAGCAAATCCTCTTGGCTTCTTTGATCACTCCGTAAAGTCCGTCATCTAACTGAGCGAACAGCTTCAGATGTTTGTATCTTTCCACCAGTTCCGCTCCGGCCACGTCCTTGTCCACGGACGCCAGGAGCACGCGTCCGAATATCACCATATCCTCGCCGTACCTTTTGGTCCAGTCGAGTGAACATTCGAGATGTGCTTTACACTCATTTACGCGAGGCGTGGCAAGTTTCACCGACTTCACCGGAGTCAGTCCCGCCTTCTTGATTTCCGCTTCCCCGGTCGGCTCAATCTCCAAAATCTTCCACACCTTCTTGGCCAGCTCTGTCCCCGGAATATTTATTATGAACTCTCCGGTGGATAGTATGTTCCTGGCCACTAAGTTGTTGGTGTTGTAGCCGAAGCCCACGATGGGCGGACGAGACGAAAAAATGGAAATGGAACTCTTTACTCCCAGACCGGGAACCTGTTCTTTATTTACCGAAGTGATCAAGACCGTCTGTCCAACTAAAGGAAAGCGAAATCCATCCAGCATGGGAAACGTCGCGACTGCTCGCAGCCCGCTGATATCGTAGTCCACTTTCTCCGCCGTTTTTTTCATCATAACTCCTTTGGGATTGCTGATTTCCTCGTGCCCGCCTCAAGCTCTGCTCGCGTTCTTCAGCAACTGGTCAGAGACCGTTCACCTGCTGACGCCGCCAGAACTGAGGAAGAAATTCTGTGGTTTACCAAAAGACCTGAAAAGATCGAATGCTCAAATATACTACTTTCCTTCCCCATGTCAACAAAATTCTGAAGATTTGGCTAAAGTTCAACCGGAAATGAAGAAACGAGCTTCTATCGCCGGCGCATGACACTATGATCGGTTAAGCTTGATGCTTAGACTTTAATACGAAAAACCAACTTGCAGATATTTGACAAAAACAAAGACCGTCTAGGAAATAAGCCTGATTGCGGGTCACCGCATCATCTGACCTTCAAACAGCTTGAGGCTTAAGAATCTAATATTTTTTCTTTATTTTTAATTTTTTCTTCTTAAGCCGCCCCTTCTGCCAGGCGCGCAGAAAGGCCCGGGCGATCTGGGGGTCGAACTGAGTATCGGCACATTCTTTGATCTCGCTCAACGCCATCTTCAAGCTCTTGGCTTTTCTATAGGGTCTATCGCTGGTCATGGCATCAAAGGTGTCTACTACCGCCAGCAGACGACCCTGTATGGGGATCTGATCGTTTCGCAGACCGTAGGGATATCCCTTGCCGTCGAATCTCTCGTGGTGATATAAGACGTAGGGGACCGCGGGATTGAGAAAGGAGATGCCTTCCAGTATCTTCGCTCCCACGACGGGATGTTGTTTCATGCTTTCGAACTCCGCGGGGGTTAAAGTTTCGGCTTTATTCAACACGGCATCCGGAACACCTATCTTTCCGATATCGTGCAGGATCCCTCCCATCTTTACCTCCCACAGTTTTTCGTCATTCCATCCCATCTCTCTGCACAACGATTGGGCCATGTAGCATACCCTTTCGGTATGGCCACGAGTGTATATGTCTCTTGCCTCAACCGCGTTGGCCAGCGCGGTGAGGGTCTGAAGATATGATTCTCTCAGCTCCTCATACAACCTGGAGTTCTCAATTGCGGAAGCGGCCTTGGAGGCGATGATGGAAAGAGAGTGGAGCTGTCCGGTGGTGAATGGGGATACCCGCTCTTCGGATCTTATCAACGTAAGAGTTCCTATGACTTTTCCTTTTGCCATGAGAGGATGGACGATAACCGACCTTATGTTCTTCCTCAATTGATTGGCCAGAAAGCGCTCGGCTATCTCGTCCTTATCAAACACGCGTGGTCGACCGTGTTTGATTACCCATCTGGAAATGTTATCCTCTCCGGTCAGAAGCCCGCTTTTGAGCATCCTCTCCGGGACTCCCAGGGAGGCCTTTGGCATCAAACGGCCGGTCTTGATGTCCACAAGTAAAACGGAAGCCATGTCCGCGTCCAGTTCCTTGATAGCCGTCTCCAGGATCAGATTCAGAAGGAAATCCAATCTAATGGTGGAACCCATGGCTTCCCCAATTTTATAAAGCGAGACCGCCTCCTTCAAGTGGATGTTTTCCCGGTACAGCTTTTGCTTCTCAAGACCTCTTTTGATCACTGCCCGTAGGGTCTCCATGGAGAAGGGCTTAACCAAATAGTCGTAAGCGCCCGACTTTAACACGGTCACGGCATTCTCTACAGTGGGATGCCCGGTCATGAGGATCACGATGCCATCCGGATGGTACCTTATGGTCTGGTTGAGCACGTCCACGCCGGACTTTTTCCCCATTATCAGATCAGTGAGAACCAGGTCCACCGGGTGGGCTTTTATGAAGTCCAGAGCCTTCTGCGGATCACAGATGGTATCAATCCGGCATCCCTCATTTGAGAGCATCTCCTTTATGACCTCACATATGTACTCCTCGTCGTCCACAACCAGGATATGCGAGATACCCCGGTGTGACAGTTTTAATTCCTCTGTTTCAAACGAGGTCAATGACGCCGGAGGGGAAACTGCGTTCTTCCCTGCTTTCTTTTCCCGGGCTGGCCTTACGTCTAAAACAGTTCCACTCGATGAACAAGAGCTATCTTTCAACTTGCTGCTCATATCCCCCCTTTTGATGCATTATGGTTCGTCAAAGAGAAGAGGAGGCAAGCCAAAGAACCCGACCTTCTTAGCTGGCACGTTTACAGAGGTTCTATCGGTTGACAACCAGAGTAGGTTGAATTTGAGGCTGTGCTTCTTTTGCGCAATAGGTATACGGGTCGGAGTAGCCAGTGGAGATGTTTCCCCACAGACCCCATTTTTCAATCATCAAGAAATTCACAGTAGTTTCTGAGAGAACTGCGTCCTCGGAACTCGGATTGCGGTCGGGTTGAGCAAAAGCCATCTCAGAAGAAGTCATTGCGCTTCATCCGCCCGAAGTATGACCCGAACTTCTCAGCGTCAGAACCGCTTGAGCACAGAGGATAAGAAGCAAAAGATCAGAACCTCAAGCTCAGGTTGGGATAGAATATTCCTAAGAATTCCGAGCGTCTTCCCAGTGTTTCTCCGAACAGAGACACGAGGTCAGGCAGAGACAGACCGATCCCTCCAAACAATTCTCTTTTCGCCGTGGCACCTTCGTGAGTGACCCCGTATCCCACACCCAAGCATAAGATTTTTTTAGGCAGGAACAACTTGGTTCTGTAGGTAAGCCAGTAGATGAAATTGTCGAATTCCTCGTAGTCTTGAGCAAACAAGGGTTGATTGCCCAGAAGGATGTTTCTCTTCGAGCTGATTTTGATGTCGAAATCCTCAAGCCAACTGCCGCGCTCCTTCACCCAGGCCATACCTATACCCATGTAATCGAAAACTAAATCGGATACGCCCAAACCTTGCTGGGGATTGTATGCATCAACGGGGTACTCCACCAGAGTCAAAATGAGGGCGGTTTGGGAGATGGATATGATACGGCTTTGCTTCTCCGAAAAGCCCGCCCACCGGTAAGCTCCCAAAAGGAACTGGGTCATCTTATATCCCCACACCAAATGGCTCAATTCATCTATCTGCGCCAGATTGTCGCCGCTCCAATCGTCTTTGAAATGAAACTTACCCTTGGTCTTTCCCCAAGAATCAATAGCATGTTTGAAGCCAAAGAACGTGGCGCAGGCATTGGCCGTAGCCAAAAGCAAGGTTCTCTTATAGTTGATTCCCTTACGCGTAGACTTGAAGGCGATCGAATTTCGTTCCCCTACTGTAGGACGAGAGGACTTGGAGAAGTGAACCTTGTCAAAGGATGATAATCCGGTCTCAAAGACCCCTCTGGCCGATCCCGCAAGAAATCTGCAGCGGATATTGGCGTTCTTTAAGGTGAGAGTTGACTCGGAAAAGGCGCACCAAAAATGTGGACTGCCATCTCCGTGGAGAGGGTGTGCAAAACCTGCACACGTTAATGAAAAACATCCACCTGCTATCGCCAAAAGTCGTGTCAGAGATTTTGCCACCTTCATGCCTATATCATAACTCAAATCCCGATTTTGTCAAGGCTTGACGTAATTTTTGAGCAAGGATTCTCTTGGTCAGAGTCGGATCTTTAGGGTTCAGATTACTTTTGTAAGCAGGTGATGAAAGATACCCTCGAACCAAATCGGTGATGAGAATATGGTTCTCGGCGATGATGGTCTTGTCAAGACTTTGAAAATCAGCCAGCGCGCCACCCGCCCCTGCTTCTGATACTGGTCAAGATCAGATACGTGTTGCAGCTTGCTTTCGATAGACTGACCTTTGGAGAAAAGTAGAATTGCAAGAGGTGAGATCACAACTACTGGGCAGGGGTCAGCGGCGCATAGGGAATGGCGTTGAGATCCAGACCGGACTTTTCGCCCTTTGATAGATGAAAATCTCCCGCCGCTGCAATCATGGCGGCGTTGTCGGTGCATAGAATCGGTGAAGGACAGAAAACCTCCACACCGTGTTTTTCTGCTTCCGCTCGGAATCTTTCCCGAAGGCGCCGGTTTCTGGCTACTCCTCCAGCCAGGGCAAACTTCCTGGTATTCTTTGTGAGACAGGCTCTGATTCCCTTTTCCACCAGTACGTCCACCACCGCCTCCTGGAAACTGGCCGCAGTGTCGACCCTGTTGCTCTTCAGCTCTTCCCGGGAAAGTTTTGAAACATATAGTGCCACCGCGGTCTTCAAACCACTGAAGGAAAAATCGAAGCTGCCTTCCTCTAGGTGGGCCCGGGGAAACTTGAAAAATTCCGGGTCGCCTTGTCTGGAGACCTCATCAATGGCAGGTCCTCCGGGATATCCCAGGTCTAAAACCTTGGCCACCTTGTCGAATGCCTCACCTGCCGCATCATCCCGGGTTTGACCCATAAGCTCGTAGCTGCCTTTGCGAGCGACATAAACTAAATTAGAGTGACCCCCCGAAATCACCAGGCAGACAAACGGAGCGGAGAGCTCTGGATGCTCGAGAAAGTTAGCAAAGATGTGCCCCTCTATATGATTTATTCCCATCAGGGGTACATCAAGTGAGTAAGACAAAGCTTTAGCAAAGGATAATCCGATCAAAAGCGAACCCACCAGTCCCGGCCCATAGGTGACAGCAATCCCTTCAATCTTTTCGGAGGAAATCTTGGCTTCCTCCAGTGCCGCACGTACAATCGGCACAAGAGTTCTGATGTGCTCGCGCGATGCCAGCTCCGGGACCACTCCGCCATATTTGTTGTGCACCATCTGTGAATAGACGATATTCGACAGCATCCCCTTGCCGTCTCTAACCACGCTGGCAGCCGTCTCATCACAGGATGTCTCAATGCCCAGAATCAACATGTTCCTCTTACCGGTATTGCCTGGCTTCGATTTTCATACCGCGACGAATAATTCTCATATTTCGCTTGGGATTACGGCCGGAATGACGGAAAATGGGTCACAGGGAGCAAAATCTTTCAAATACGCTTATGCACTTGAGAATCAGAATAGGGTCGCCTCCAGACTTGGCGTGCGCCGAATCTATTCTATCAGCACTTCAACAGAGTCTGGCTCAGCTTTTTTCAGGTTAATCTCCTGTGGCAAGCTAATCACGACAGGAAGCTTGACCGTCTCCCTCTTCCTGACCTTGGCGCAGTCGACGGTTACTTCTATCTGGTCGGGCGTTATCTCTTTCACCAGACTTTCGGCACCGGAGATAGTCACCCTTACGCTGTCCGGGTGCAGCATAACCTTCGCGCGCCCGGGGAGATTGATCGACTTAACCGGCAGGCCGGAGATTCTCCTCTCCAGGTTTCTTTCGACTTTCTGTGAGAAATTTATCTTGGTTCCGGAGAGACTCAGGTTGTAACCTTCAGGCAGTACCAGATCCACCTGATCAGAAATAGCCTCGTTTGCATTCCCTATCACCACTTTCTCGGTGTAAATCACGCTTACTCCCCTGACCCAAATTCTTGGTCCGGAAAGCGTCACCTCCTTGGGATTGTACAGTACCTGGCCCACCAACTCAAACCCGTCCGCCGGGATTATTTTGACATCAGGTTGAACTCTCACCCTTTTGTCCATGGGATAATCCAGGATTACCTTCAGGCTTCTGGGAGGAAGAATATTGGTTACTTTCAACTCCAGTCCTTCTGGAATGGGAACCTGTTCGGGTTTCATCTCATAATCTGTCTCCCCCATCTTGAACTCCTGGACATCTATCTTCACGCTTTTTTTTTCCGCCAAGAGCAGTTTTAAAAGCTCCTTTCCCTTGCCTTGGATTGTTACCGATACCTGATCGGGCAGCTTTTGTGCCAGGACCAGGCGCTCGGGGATGTTGATAATTTCCAAAGGAAGAGTCTGAATGTGTTCAGACTCCTTGTCGGTGGCGACGTGAAACCAGAGAAGCAGGGCCATGACAATGGCAACCAGCTTGACCCAGAAGTTCTGGAATAGTATCCGCCACATAATAGGTCCAGGTTGAGATTAAGCGGGACGAAGCGCAGCTTTTTTTCGAGCTGCTTCCAAAAAAGCCAGGTTAGGAATTATTACTTGTCGGAAAAACCGATGGGTTTGCCAAAGCTTATCTCCCCATTGTCTATACGGATGGAGAAGCCACACTGCGGATTGGAGCATACCCAGGCTTTGTAGGTGATGGCGGCACCGTCCCGACCATAGTCGGAAAGAGGTAGAAGCACGCCTCCACTACACTTCTTGCAATCCGGAAAACCTCTGTCCATACCTTCCGCACCTCCTCCCTAAAGAAGCCTCACATTCTTGTCCGCTGCGCCTCGTCCGTCATAGCCTTAAATAATGAAAAACGAACCTCGTGTCAAGCCAAAGATTTAACGTATGTGTATCCAACTGTTGAATTTGCGAAACAGATGGGTTTGACCGCCACGCGATAGGGCTGGTGGATGCTCCACGTTCAATCCCTGGCTAGTTCCGAAAGAATCCTTTTTCTCAGGTGGCAAGATAAAAAGATGGGCGAGCAAAGATTTTAAGAATGTGACCTTAATGATGAGCTTCTCGCTCGTGGAGTAATCATCAAAAATGCACGAATCCCGTTTTTGCCAGCTTCTTTCCCTTTCCCAACTCGTTGACCAGCCTGACTCCTTGCCTTTTGTCGACCATTTCACCAATAACGGTGACATCCACCTGTTTTCCAATTCTGTCGATCTTATTCCGATACTTCTGGTTTACGGTAAACAGGAGTTCATATTCTTCCCCGGAGGAGAGCACCCAGGAAATGGGGGACTTGTTGAGAAGAGAGGCCAGCTTCAAGCATTTGGGGGAGATGGGGATGTGCTGTTCATAGACTACAGCTCCAAGTCGACTCGCTTCCGTCAGGTGAAAAAGGTCCGAGGACAACCCATCGCTTATGTCAATCATGGAATTTATTTTCAGATTTCTGGTCAATATTCTCGATTCATCGATCCGAGGTCGAGGTCTCAGGTGTTTCCGAACAAGGGACAGGCTATGCCGACCGTGTAGCTTCAGGAATTCCAGGCCTGCCTGAGCCTCTCCCAGATTTCCGGTAACGCAGATCAAATCCCCCTTTTTCGCTTTGCTTCTGGTGGTCACGAATTCTTTCTCTACTTCGCCCAAAAGGGCGATCGAGACAAAAAGTTCCTGGGGCACAAGGGTGGTGTCACCCCCTATGATTTTGCAGCCATATCTCCGGGCGATCTTCGACGCACCCTTGTAGATCGAGAGTACATCCTCAGCTCTTATGGATTTGGGCAGACCGATGCTCACCAGGGCGTAGGCGGGCAATCCTCCCATGGCCGCAATATCGCTTAGGTTCGCCGCCATGGCTTTCCATCCGATGTCCTCAAAGGTGAAATAATTCAGGTCAAAGTGAATCTTCTCCACCAAGGTATCGGTGGTGAAGATCAAAAGTCTATTTGGCGTTGATTTGAGAACTGCAGCATCATCGCCCAGGTTGACTACCACTCGTTTGTCCTTTACAAGGACCTGTTTTCGGATTACGTCGATGAGTCCGAATTCGCCGATTTTGCTTATCTTCATCAATATGCCCTTTTCTGGAACTTGAGTTGAAAAGGCGGAAGGCGCTAAGGCTCCAGTTCGGCCTTCCGACCCTCTACGAGAAGTATCACCCTTGCCACTTCGGGAAATTGCTTTAGCGTATTCACAATACTCGTTTCGATCGCCTCAGTGAAACACGACCCCCCGCCGTAGGAGTAAAATTCCTTAGAGAAATCTGCATAGGCCGTTCCCTCTTTGATTATTACACTTCTTACCTTTATCCTGTCTTCCCACGGAGTGAACTCACCGGCAGGGCTCAGGAATTTCTTTGCGAAGTCGTCAATCCTGCCTTCCTCTTGAGAAGCCTGGAGCATTTTCGTGTACGATTCTCGGTATCGTGCAATCATTTCTGCCGAAGGTAGACATGGGCGGTAACCTCTTGCATATTCCTGTGGCGTTGGACCTTTTACCAGCCCTTCCAATGCAAACACTGCTGCCTGTTCTGCATTTCTCGTCTGGGGAGTTTCGCGTATTACCGGATCCTTGCAGATGCATTCTGTAGCTTCCGGTGAGTACCTGTCGAAATACACTTTCACGTGTGCAATCCCGCGAGTCTTTTGCTGAGTCGAGCATGAACACAGAACAGCAGTGATTCCTGCGGCCAGCAGGAGGATGAGAACAATGACGCCCGGATGTACCAAGCTACGAACAGGGGCGCTTTCCGGCTGTGCTTCACCACGCATAGTCGGTTCCTGGGGTCTGTTCTTGGAGGAGAACTCGACTCCGATCAGGTTCTGGCATCCTTGTCATTCCCTCAGCCTGGGATTGTTCCAGAAGAATCGAGTGGCCCCCTGGGGCGTACCGAACCAGATATGATCTCCGTCCAGAACCATATCCTGCACGTTGTTGTCCAGAAGTCCGTCCTCGGTGGTGTACTTCACCCAGATGTCGGTCGATCGGTTTAGCTTCCAGACCCCATGAGTCGTCGCTACCCAGACATTCTTGTTGTCACAGGCAACCTTGATCACGTCGACCTCAGGGAAGTTTACCTGGTTGTGATAGACTTCTGTCTTATCGGTCATGGGGCGGTATCCAAGAATTCCCAGGTCGGTTCCGAACCAAATCTCGTCTTTTGCCTTTGAGGGATTTTTGCCAGACTTCCGAGCAATGGATCTGACCTGGCCGTACAGGAGACCGTCGGGCGTTACGAATCTGTACCAGGTGTTCTTCTCCTTATCGAGGGTGTAGGCGCCCCTGTTAGTTCCCGCCCAGACGTAGTAGGGATCAGAGAGAACAGAAAAGACGTAGAGGTCGGCAAGCAGCGGGTCGTTGATTGCTCGCAAGGAATCGGACTTGGTATGGTAGACGGCCAGCCCGCGCGTGGTGCCAATCCACAGATAATCTCCGTCCAATTCCAAAGCGGTAACTTCGTTGTCAGGCAGACCCCTGAAAGTGTTGTAGAATCTCCAGGTGGAGTCTTTCTTTTTCATCCGGGCCAAACCGTCTTGAGTGCCAAGCCAGACGTAATTGCTATCGGCATCCATGACGTTGATTTGATGGCTTGTCAGGAAGGGAATATGTTCCGAGGAGAAATACTCCCATGTTTCTGACTTACGGTTATATCTTGTGATACCGCTGGAAGGGCCTAATCTTCCGGTTCCTCCAAACCACAAATCATCTCCGTCGATAAGTATGGCCTTGACATCGCTGTCGTAGAGCCCGAACTTGAGCATGTTCAGCCATAGATGACGCAATGATGCCACTCCTGCATTCAGCCCCCATGTTCCTACCCACAATTGGTCATCGAAATCGTCTCTGAGATAATTGGTGATGGGGTATCGATCCAGGTATGAATCCATCACCCATTCACTCCCTGCAGTGGTGGGACCGAAGTCAGTGAAAAAGTCGGGAAGTTGGAGACTGGAGGTGTCGCTTCTGGATAAATCCTCGGGGAAATCGTGTTCCCTGGACCATTCACCAAATATCCGCTGATAGAACGCAGGCCCAACATAAGTGTCTGCCCAGATTTCGTTCCTCTCAGGATCGTAAGCCAAGTTTCTTATCCAGTTGTCGGGCAGACCGTCACTGGTAGTCAGAGGAGTCTCCCAGTGCCGGTCGAACCTATCATAGCGGGTTACTCCCCCGGTGGTTCCGAAATACACATGCTCATAATCCATGGCAATGGAAGTGATATATCGAAACACGGAATAGCTGACCCAATCCCCCTCTTCATATTTTCCTTTGGCGTAAGCGAAAGTTGATAAAGTGCAGATGCATACAAGGCAGACCATCATTCCCGACGTCAGAATCCTTACGCTTTTCCCGTAGTTACTTAGCACTCTCCCTCCCCAAAGTAGCCGTCTGTATGGCTCTGCATGCGGTGACCATTTCTGGTCAACTGTTCAGGAAGTCAAATGCCACTCCTGCTAAGAGCGCTGCTCCGATCCGAATAGCATCTTCATCAACGGTGAACTTGGGATGATGCCAGGGATAGATCGCATTCTTCTTTGGATTTCTAATTCCCAGTCTCAAAAACGTTCCGGTAACCCTTTGTAAGTAATAAGCGAAATCCTCGGCGCCCATCAACGGCTTCTTGATTTCAAATATGGCTTGCCTGCCGAACATGTTGGTGATGGTGGTCCGAGCCAAATCCGTGGCCTGAGGATTATTTATCAGCACAGGATAACCGGGAGAGAAACTCAACTCGAAGGATGCGCCGGCGCTTCTGGCGACCCCTGAGACTATGTTTTTCAAAAGCACGGGAATCCTTCCGGCCACCTCTTTGTTTAAGCTTCGCGCTGTTCCTTCCAACATGACCCGGTCACATATAATATTACGCTTCGTACCCCCCTGGATTTTGCCTACACTTATCACCACAGGCTGTACCGGATCTATTTTTCTGGAGACAATGGCCTGCAAAGCCTGTATAGTTTGTGCGGCAACCATGATAGCGTCTATGCCGTCGTGAGGCCTGGCCCCATGTCCGCTCACACCTTTGATGGTTATGTTGAAACTGTCCGCCTGCGCCATGAACGGTCCGTCTTTCACGCCAATTTTGCCCACCGGAATTGAGGAGTCACAGTGAAGCCCGAATATTCCGGAAACCTGCGGATTCTTCAGCGCGCCCGCCTGAATCATCGGCTTTGCTCCCCCGGGTGGACTTTCTTCACTGGGCTGAAAAATGAATTTGACGTTACCATAAAGCTCGTCTTTAAGCTCGGAGAGGATGATAGCTGCTCCAATGACACAAGCCATATGGGCGTCATGTCCGCACGCGTGCATTGACCCTTTGTTCTTTGACTTATATGTGAAATTAGTCTGCTCGGTAATAGGAAGAGCGTCCATGTCCGCCCTTAGAGCCACCGTCCTGCCCTTCTTCTTGCCTTTCAGAAGCCCCACCACTCCGGTTTTAGCCAAGCCGCTTTTGACCTGCAGCCCCAATTTCCGTAGCTCATCTGTGACCCTTCGGGATGTCCGGAATTCGTTGAACCCCAACTCGGGATATTGATGAAACTCCCTTCTGAGCTTCACCAGTCGGGGGAAAATGCCTTTCGAAATAGCCTTGATTTTGCTGGCAGTTTGAACTTGTTCGGATGGTGGTTGGAGCATGCCATTCCTCCCTCTTTTACAATGAACACAGTAGATCTCGGCGGCCTTTTATCTCTCTACAGAAAGAAACAAAGGATTTGAGTTGTTTGTAGCCTTTTGGCGGTCGTATGACCTGGATGCTGGCATCCTTTGACTTAGTCGACGATTTGATCTATCTCAATACATCCATAAGGGCCGCGGGGATTTTCTCCATCATATCGCCTGCAACCATGCCCATTTCCCCATTTTCTTCTTTTGCCAGATCGCCAGTCATGCCGTGAATGTACACGCCGGCAAGGGCGGAGTCCAACATGATCTCCTGGATGGTCTTGTCTTTTTGCAGCATCAGCTTCTGAGCCAGAAGGCCGACTATAATGCCCGTGAGAACATCTCCTGATCCGGCAGTTGCCATGCCGGCATTTCCGGTAGGGTTAACGTAAGTTTGACCGCCCGGTTCTGAGACCATGGTAGGCGCACCCTTGAAGACCAGAATGCAGTTGTATTCCCTGGCAAGATCAGACGCATACTTGATTTTGTCTTTGGCTATTTCCGAGACAGGTACTCCATTTAGCCTGGAAAGCTCGCCGATATGAGGGGTTAGAATCAGAGGTGCCTTACATTCCTTCAAAATAGAACTGTCCTTGGCCAGAGCATTGAGTCCGTCGGCGTCTATGACTGCGGGCATTTCCAATTTGTTCACCAGTCTTCTAGCCAATTCAACCGTCTCGTGGTGTTGTCCCAAACCGGGACCGATGGCGCAGCAATCTCCCCATTTGAGGAGTTCCCTGGCTTCCCCCAAACCTCTTAACGCTAAGGCTCCTCTCTTTCTCACGTCGGGCAGAGGGTGAGTCATTACCTCGGTTAGCTTCATCTCCATAATTGGATTCAATGTGTTGGGAGTGCCGAGAATAGCCATTCCAGCTCCAGCTCTCAGAGATGAGAGCGATGCTAAAGCTGCAGCTCCGGTCATACCGGTGGATCCGGCGATCAAGACTACTCTGCCACAAGTCCCCTTGTAAGCATCTCCAGGACGCTCAGGGATCATCCGTCTTACTTCTTCTTCGGTTATCAGGTTCAGATCGATTTTTTCCTCATCCACCACGTGTGAAGGGACGCCGATATCGACGACTGAAACCTTGCCCGACATTTCCTTTCCAGGAAAGAAGAAATGACCGATTTTTGGCAAAGCCATGGTGACGGTTCTATCGGCTTTCACGCAAGGGCCGGTAAACCGTCCGGTATCCGCATGAAGACCGGAAGGAATGTCCACCGCCAGGACAGGTATGTCCGAGGAGTTGATCCTCTCAATTATGTCTTTCATGTAACCTTTTATCTCACCGCTAAAGCCCGTCCCGAACAACGCATCCACGATCAAATCCCCTTTAATTCGGTCGGGAATCCCATCTTCTTTCAGAATCTCGACAATGGGCAAGTCCAAGCCAACCGCCTTTTCTAAGTTTATCCTGGCGTCTCCTTCGACCTCGTCCTTTTTTGCGGTGAGGAAAAACCTCACCTGGGCACCCCATTGCGAAAGATATCTGCCCACCACAAATCCATCGCCGCCATTGTTCCCTCTCCCGCAGAAAATGACTACCACCTTGCTCGCCGGATCTCCTAACATCTCTTTGGCGATTAGAGCCACACCATGCCCAGCTTTTTCCATCAATTCCAGTCCGGGGATTCCTATGCCCTCAATGGTCTTCTTATCAATGCTTCTCATCTGAGAGGAAGTCACCAACTTCATGGTCAGGTTGGAGATAAGGTTATGTGGAATCTGGTTATCTACAGTTGCCTGACTACTCAGGCAGAGTTGAGGTTCGACCAGGGGAAACCGTTCTCTGGTTGACCGATCCCAATCGTGTCAAACACTCCTTGACCCATTAATATATGGGCTCGGATTTGCTTTTCACAACTCTTTTTTCAACCAATCAACTAAAAAATCCAGGAACTGTTGATCCAACGGTCTCTCGGTGTCGGCGTAGGCGGCGTAATCCCCCTCACCCTCGGTCTTGCAGAAGAGGTGGTCCAAATCCGGAAAGATCTTTAGAATGTGTTTCTGGTTTCCTGATTCATCCAGAGCCTGATTGAGCAGCTTAGCGTGTTCTTGGAAAACCTGACGATCCTTTGCCCCCTGAAGGATCAAAATCTTGCATTTAACCCGCTTTATGGTCTGGAGGGGATCATGCTGGAAGTGTTCCAAAAACCAGTGTTTTTGGTCAACCAGCGGACCCAACTGTTGCAGCTTCTCTTGATCCCACTGTTTCTCTCCTTTGACCCAGGCAAAAAAATCCTTTTGCTGGTCCATCGCCTGCCTTTTCATTTCCTCCGGCGTATTCAATTTGTCAAGAACATACCCCTGTTGCTCCATGATTACCTGATCCAGAGGTTTGGCAGGTCCGGCCATCAATACGATGGCTTTGATCGTGGTATCTTCTGAGCTGATCTTTGGAGCTATTATGGCACCCTCGCTGTGCCCGACAAGACACACTCTGGATTTATCCACCTCTGATCTCGCTTTAAGATAGCTGATACCGGCTTTAACATCAGAGATGAAATCGGTGAAAGTTGCCGTCCGGAAGACCCCCTGGCTTTCTCCCACTCCTCTCTCATCGTATCGCAGAACTAGAATACCGGAATTGGACAGTGCGTTGGCCAGAGCTTTATACTGCACGGAGAACTTCAGCTCCGGGGTCACTCCGTTGCGATCCTGCGGCCCCGAGCCGGAGATGATGATCACAGCCGGATGAGGTTTTTGCCCGTTCCGGGGAACAGTAACTGTCCCAGCCAACTCCAGATGGCCTGACTGGAAGGTTATATCCTCAGGCGAATAGAGCCCGGGTGGGGCATCAGTTTCGACCTTGGCTGGGGCGGGTTTGTATCCTTCCCTAAAGACCTCGATTCCCTGCACAGGGATGTTAAGCTTCACTATCTGGCCATCGGCATTAACCCACACATTGACCCCCAGCATCCCGCCGAGGCTGACCAGGAGTCTCTTAAGTTCCACCGCACCAATCTCGAAATCCACCCTCTCATCCCCTTTGTCCTCAACCTGGATGATTATCTCCACCTGGGGGACGACAAAAGCGAAGAACTCCTGCTTTCCGCCTTTTTGAAAATCGTATCTTTCCGCTAGATAGCTGTAAGGCAGGAAGAGGCCGTTAGGCATTATTAGTGCGTCTTCATGCACCGGGATTTGAGTCGTGGTATCCGCGATCCCGCTTATGAAGTTAATCGCCTTCCCCTCTTCGAATCGAGCGGTGACTTGAAAATCATTTCCCATGGATCTTCCGTTAAGGTTTAAATTCAGGGCCCGGTAGGAGGAATCCATCCACAAATTCAGATCAACTGAAAAGGCCTGCCCCCCTGCTGTAAACTCGGATCGATCGGAAAGCTTGAATTTACCTTCGGACTCTGAGACGGAGTAGCTTTCCATCCCGCTTTCCTCTCCTCCATAGTAGATGATGTACTTTCCTGATCTTTCCTGGCTATGGCCTAAAGATGATGGCCATGCCAAAAGCAGGATAAAAATGAGGACAAATGAAAAATCTCTTTTCATGGTATCACCCCTCTCTGCGTGGATTACGTTAGAATGTTGTTCTGTGCGTTTCCGCTGGTCTGTGGCTGCCTGAGGAACCAGGTAATCATAGAGAATCATATCCCTGTGCTTCCTACATCCTATTTTTTCACGATGAGATATTAAAGACATTCACCTTAGGGCGACCTGGAAGAATTTGGGCACCGAATAAGCGGTCAGTAGGATTCGATTACACTCCACCTCAGCTCTCGCTGCCAACTAAAGATTTGATTTATACGAGGTATGCTTATCCCAGAACCACGTTTGGACTGAGCTTTTTTGGATCATCTGCTTGTACCTTTTGTGCTATTCCACAACCACCGCCGTTCCGTAAGCTAGGATCTCAGCGGCTCCGGACATGATGTAGGAGGTGGAAAACCGCAGGCAGATAACCGCGTTGGCCCCCAGCTTTTCGGCCTGCTTCATCATCCTGTCCAAGGCCTGTTCTCTTGATTCAGCCATCATTTTGGTGTAATCTATCACCTCGCCGCCCACCATATGACGAAACAACGCCATGATATCCCGCCCGATATGCCGGGCTCTGATAGTATTCCCCTTCACCAATCCCAGGGTTTTGACTATCTTTTTACCCGGGATTTCATTTGACGTAGCTATTATCATCTCCCTACCTCTTTGTATCTTTCAGTCTTGAAAAGGAACAGCCGTTCCCGAATTATCGAGACCAGAAGGATTATTGCTCCAAAAGCACAGGTCGATACGCCTATTTTGACAATCGACGAAATGTTTGGATCAACAAGAAACTCCTTGAAAAACTGATAAACGCCGAACGCTAGAAGAATTATGGCGCCGATGGAGAGGAATATCCAGCCTGCACCTCTCTCTACTCGGCGATATATTCCCTTCCAGTAGCCCGCCCACAGCTGGTCGGACAAATCTGCAAACTTCATCCTGTCGGTCACCTCCTTAAGCCTGGCAAAGGATTGATATTCTTTTCTACAAGCCTCACAATCAGATAAATGTCTTTCGATCTCCAACTTCTTGTCGCGTTCGATTTCCCCGTCCAGGTAAGCCGAAAGATACGGTCTTATCTCCTCACACTTCATACAAACCTCAGTTAAGTACGTCCTCTAAACTCTCCTTCAGTTTCTTTCTAGCGTGGTATAGCCGCGACATCACGGTCCCGACGGGTATTTCGAGCATCTCGGATATGTTCTTGTAAGAGAATCTCTGGAAATGCTTCAACACGATTATCTCCCTGGATTCAAAAGGCAATCTTGTAATCTCTTTCCAGAGTCTACGATTCATCTCGTTTTTCTCAAGGAGCACATCCGGGCCCAAAGCTTCCTGTTTGAGACGATCCAATCTCCCATTGCCGGGATCGCTCTTCATGTAGCTTCTGCGAACTTCCATATTCCTGAGATGGTTCTTGCACAGGTTGCTGAGTATGGTATAAAACCAGCTAAAAAATCTATGTTTGGGATTGAACCTTCTGATGTTAGCGTACACGCGAATGAAAGCCTCCTGCGAAAGATCGTATGCATCATCCCGATTGCCGACAAGTCCCAAAGCGATAAAGAAAGCCTGTCTTTTGTATTTCTCCACCAGCTTCTGAAAGGCTTTCATCTTACCTTTCTTTGACTGCAGAATCAGCTCTCCGTCTTCGTCTTTCATCCATCTCGCCTTATGTATACACTTCAACCATCAGTTTATTCAAAAAGCCCAGTGCCTCCTAAGATAGTCATTTCTGATCCAAGACCGAACACATTTTTCGATACATTTCATAAAAAGCGCGCTATCTCGCCTTTAGAAATCTCTCCGGTTATAGCCAAACGGGGTGTGCTGCTACATCGGATAAAAACTCTTGACAATGGCGTCGGCTCTGTGTTATATAGCTTAACAATTGGCTTGCCAAGGGCATCTCATTGGAGGTTCATTCGGGTGCGTAAGCTTTCGCTATTCTGTCTGTTGACTATTATCACTTATTTTTTGGGTTGCTCTGCTGAGGCTCAGGATTTCAGCCGAAAATTCACTCTTGGAGCAAGGGGGGGAATCTGGAAGCTGGGGCTCACCGAACACTCAGACAGCAATACGGTTGGAAATTTTGGCGCCCTGTACTTCAGGTACAACCTAAGGGAAAAAATAGGTTTGGGCTTTTTGGCGACCTACGCAAAAACATGGGAAGCCGATCTGTCCGGTAAGAGGGGTGGTGGAGCAGGTTTCTCCTTCTCCAAGAAGGATGGGGCCAACCGCTCCACCCAGATGTGGCTCGAGCTTTTACTGATTTACCGCTTTAGTCCGTGGGAGAAGCTTAATCCATACGTGTGTGGAGGCGCGGGCATGGCTTTCTGGAATCTGAAGGACAGGAACGGGGAATACGTTCAGGTGCTGGACAAAAACGGCAATCCCTTCGATCTTAAAGATCAGGAGTTGACCGTCTCTTTGGGCGGAGGCCTGGAGTATCGGTTTAAAGAAAAATGGGGTTTGGATTTTGGCACCAGATTTCGTATTCTCAGCCGCATTTTGACAGATTTCAAAGACTCAAAGGACATCTTGAGCTCCGGACCGGGCGAGTTGGATGTGCCCAAAGCTACTCTGGAGTTGTTCCTGGGAGTCAATTACTACTTTGGCAAGCTGATGGATACAGATAAAGATGGAGTGTCCGACAGAAACGACTTCTGCGCCGACACGCCTTACGGGGCAGTGGTGGATGAAAGAGGATGCCCCCTGGACTCAGACGGGGATGGGATTTATGACGGGCTGGATAGATGCCCGAATACCCCACCGAAAAGTGACGTGGATGTGAATGGTTGTGCCCTTCAAGAATAGACGCCCTTCCTGCTCCTTACGAGCATTTCCGGGTAAACCTTCCAATCGAGGATTGAAGCGAAATCGAATCGTCGCTACCTAGTGGTAGCGACTCAGAACATTTTGTAGGTCAAGCCCAGGGAAAGGGTTTCCTTGAAGCGTCCCTTCTTATCAATCTCCTTGTCATACAGCAACTGGGTATACAGCGACACCGTGGCATGCTTGGCCACCGAGACGGAAATGGTATTCTCCCAGTTCAAGTCGATTGCCTTCCAGTAATTTTCTTGAGGAGTTCCTCTCAGTTCATCAGATTTCGAATAGAACAAAGCCCGGTAAAGCGACAGCTTCGAGGTGTAGGAGATCTTGTCCGCAAGAGCAAGCTGCACGTCGGTGACCGACTCAATTCCACCGTCATTGGTGGAACTGATCTCGGTTGTCCTGGCGGCGGTATCGGCAATGTCCTCGGTGATGATCTGTCTCAAGGCAAGGCCCAGCCGTGACAGCACCTCGTTTTTCTCCGTCTTGTAGAACTGCCTGGAGACACCACCCGATTCTGTTATCTTTTTGGGATTAATGTATCTTTTGAGGTCCGGATAGCTATTATCCAGGAATTGACTTTCAAACCTGACAGCGAGATAGGGATCCACCCAGGCTTTCAAGGTAAATCTTGCCAGGCTCTCTATGTCTATCAGGTCTGTGGATTTGTCAGGTTTGGCCCAGATCTTTGTTTCCTTGTCCTGAGTGTGCGTTTGGCCGAAGGCAAGCTTAACAGTAGTTTTGGAAGTTACCTTATTTGAAATCTTTTTCTCAAATCCGGAGTTGCTGTTTGCCACCCAACTGATGTTGCCCGCCTCTCCTCCTTTCCAATTGTCAGAATAGGAGTTCTGGGTCAGGGTCAAATTCAAATCTAAGTGTCTCTTCCATGCGTCGGCTTCAGAAGAACCGTAAGACACATACGAGAAAAGCAGAGGCACAGCAAACGCTAACATCCCTTTCTTCATGGAGAGCCTCCTTGGCTAACATTGACATTTTGGCATTTCAGAATGTATGCATGAGCGACCCGTTGTCAAGCAGAATGATTGAAAAAATGACTTGCAAAGTGGAATCGAATGCATAAATTTGCACTCATAAAGAGGCAGGACAATAGCTTCTTCGAAAAGCAGCGAGGCGTGTTGAGGTGAATCTTCCGGTTCGCCTGAATCTGCTTTTCAGGCGTTGTTTACGTGATACCCACATGCAGGAGGTAAAGGTGCGCCACTTAAAGACCGGTTTCATTTTTCTGCTAATCGGGGTTTTAGCGTTTAACTTAAGCCAGGCTGAGGAAGCTCGTCTTTTGCGTTACCCGGACATTCATCGGGATAAGATCGTCTTCGTGCACGCGGGGGATTTGTGGCTGGTTAATGCAGAAGGTGGAATTGCCCGGAGGTTGACTTCCGACGACGGCTTCGAGCTCTTTCCAAAGTTCTCTCCGGACGGCAAGCTGATTGCGTTCAGCGGTCAGTATGACGGGAATACGGACGTGTATCTGATTCCAGCCGAAGGAGGGGAGCCCAAGAGACTGACTTACCGCCCCGGCTTTGAAAACCAGGCCGATAGATTCGGATTCGACGACATGGTTCTGGATTGGCATCCAGACGGAGAGAGGATACTATTTCGTTCCTGGCGGCAAAGCTACAACAGCTGGTTTCAGACGCTCTTCCTCATCAGCACGCAAGGAGGTTTTCCGGAAAGGTTGACCTTGCCTGAGGCCGGTCTGACCTCCTTCTCTCCGGACGGAAGCAAGATCACATACAACCGCGTTTTCCGAAATTTTCGCACCTGGAAACGATACAGAGGAGGCTTGGCACAGGATGTCTGGATCTATGATCTAAACCAGAACAGCGTCCAGCAGATCACCGATCACGCAGGAACGGATACCTCGCCCATGTGGTACGAGGACAAGATATTCTTCGTCTCCGATCGGGATCACACTGCCAACATCTTCTGCTACGACCTCAGTACCAAGCAGACTGAGAAGATCACCCAGCACGCTGATTTCGATGTGAAATGGCCCAGCCTGGGTCTGGAATCGATTGTCTATGAAAACGGCGGCTACCTCTACGTGCTCGATTTGAAGAGACAGACAACAGAGAAGATATCTGTTCAGATTCCCGATGACAAGGTTCTGGCTCGGCCAGAGTTCGTCTCCGCCGAGGATCAAATCTCCGAGTACGGTCTTTCCCCGGGCGGCAAACGAGCATTGTTTGCAGCCAGAGGAGAGATCTTTACTGTTCCTGCAGAGAAAGGAAACACTCGCAACCTTACCAATACGAGTGGAATTCGGGAGAAGAATCCGGTCTGGTCGCCTGACGGTAAATGGATTGCCTACATGTCGGATCGCACAGGCGAGGATGAGCTTTACACTGTTGCTCAGGATGGAAAAGGGGAGGAGACAAGGATAACAGCAGATGGGCACTGTTACCGTTTTGCCCCGGTATGGTCGCCGGACAGCAAGAATCTCTTGTTTGCAGATAAGGAGCTCAAGCTCTACTATGTGGACATTCAGGACAAGGAACTCATCCTGGTTGATAGCACCAGGAACTGGGAGATCAGAGATTATTCCTGGTCCCCGGACAGCAGGTGGATCGGCTATGCCAAGCCCGCAAAGAACCATATGTCCTCCATCTTTCTCTATTCACTGGATCAGAGGAAAATCTTTCGGGTGACAGACGATTTCACTGACGATACCGAGCCCGTCTTCGATCCTGAAGGCAAATACCTCTACTTTCTCTCCAAAAGAGATTTTAATGCCACATTGGGCGAGTTCGATCCTGGCTTCACATATAATCAGATGACCAAGATCTACGTCGTGACGCTCGACGCGGACAGCCTGTCTCCTTTTGCGCCAGAAAGTGATGAGGCGGAATCCCCGGAGGAAAGGTGGAAGAGAAAAGAGAAGAAAAGGGAAGAGTGGGAGGAGAAGAGGCCCGAGCCGATCGAGGAGGTTCAAATCGATATAGAGGGAATCCAGGAGCGAATAGTGGTGGTTCCGACGGATCCAGGGAATTACCGGGGGCTTAGAGCCGGCAGAGAAAGGATCTTCTATCTGTCCTTTCCGACCTGGACGCTCACCGGAAGAAAGCCCGGCCCCAAAGGCAAGTTACATCTGTTCGACGTGGAGGAAAGGAAGGATCACGTTTTACTTTCGTCGGTAGACGGATATAGCCTCTCTGCGGACGCAGAGAAGATTATCTGCAAGAGCGGAGAGCAATTTGGCATAATGGACGCTAAGCCTGGTGACGCCAAGGTTGGCGATGGTGCCCTGAAACTGGATCAGATGGAGATGAGGTTGGATCGCCGAGAGGAATGGACCCAGATATTCAACGAGGTTTGGCGACGCCAGCGCGATTTCTTCTACGCTTCCAATATGCACGGGGTGGACTGGGAACTGATGCGTAGCCGATATGGAGAGCTGCTGCCCCACGTTGCACACAGAACCGATCTGAATTATATCTTGGGAGAGATGATCGGCGAGCTTTGCTGTTCACACACATATCTGGCAGGAGGAGAAGGAACTAAGATCGACGTGACAAAAACCGGTCTGCTGGGCATAGACTGGGAGCCTGATACGGTATCCAGATTCTACCGCATTAAGAAAATCTATCCGGGACAGAACTGGAAGGAGAATTTGCGTTCTCCTTTGACCGAGCCCGGTGTGGACGCTAAGAAGGGAGAATACATAGTGGCGGTGGACAACATGGTGTTGAGGTATCCTGCTAATCCTTACAGTCTTTTTGAGAATACCGTGGGGAAAACGGTTACCCTGAAGCTGAATTCAAAGCCTTCACTTGGAGGCGCCAGGGAAGTGACAGTCAAGCCCATAGAGAGCGAATACAAATTAAGATATAGAGACTGGGTGGAGAGCAATCGGCGTAAAGTGGAGGAAGCAACCGACGGAAAGGTGGGATATATCTTTATTCCCGACATGGGCGGCGGAGGACTAAACGAATTCGCGGAGTCTTTCTTCCCTCAGATCAAAAAAGAGGGACTCATCGTCGACGTGCGTTACAACGGAGGGGGTTTCGTTTCGGAGATGATTCTAGAGAGATTACGCCGGGAAGTGGTGGGCATGGGCTGTTCCCGCAATGGCGCCGATTACACCTACCCGGGAGGAACTCTGTACGGGCACATGGTATGTATAGCCAATCAATATTCAGCTTCCGATGGAGATAACTTCCCCTACTTCTTCCGGGAGTATGGATTGGGGCCAATCATTGGCAAACGCACCTGGGGAGGAGTGGTGGGAATACGGGACTTCCCCCCTCTTTTGGGCGGAGGCTATGTCACCGTTCCGGAATTTGCACCGTTCAGCATGGAAGGCAAGTGGATAATGGAGAACTACGGGGTTGACCCTGACATTGAAGTGGACAATCTCCCGGATCAGGTCATTCGGGGCCGGGACCCTCAGCTGGAAAAGGCAGTTGAGGTCATCATGAAGAAACTTGAGGAGGAACCCAAGGAGCTGCCTGGGAGACCCCCTTATCCTGTGCGAGACTGACGGCAGGCATGCTTTCGTCTTTTTTCTCGACTTCTCCATTGGAGCTTGACCTGAAGCGCATGTTGCCAGGGAAGCTTCCCGCGTAAGAAACTTTCAATAAGTAAGCGTGGAGTTTTTGAGCAGATTTGCGTATACATTAACTTGTTAGGTTGTGTCAGAGGATTGAACCTGTAGAAACTGGCGGCCAAGGTGACCTTTCAGCATGGACTTTTGACCAAGCTGCAATTATCAGCCTTCGAAGAACAAATGCCCTTGTGGCTTTGCTTTTAACCCTCAAAAAAAGGAGTCTTGACATGAGCACGTCGAGAGCCTTCTGGATCGGGTTGTTTCTCGTCGCTTTAGTGGCTGATTCGGCCTTCGCGGGCGAGACCCGTCTTCTCCGCTTCCCGGACATACACAGAGACAAGATAGTCTTCGTCTATGGCGGAGACCTATGGACGGTGTCCTCCGAAGGCGGTCTGGCGCGAAGGCTAACGTCGTTTGATGGATATGAAGCCTTCCCGAAGTTCTCCCCGGATGGTACACAAATAGTCTTTACCGCTGCCTACGACGGCAACGGGGATGTCTATGTGATGCCCTCCGAGGGAGGCGAACCAAAACGACTCACCTATCGTCCTGGCACGGCTCAGCCGTCAGGTGGGGTGACCTTGGACGATTGGGTGGTGGACTGGTTTCCGAGCGGAAAAGAAATACTGTTTCGCTCGGCTCGAGAGGCATTCCCTACCTCCAAGCTCTATCGTATAAGTGCGGATGGCGGTTATCCTGAGGCTTTGAAGCTGCCCGAGTCGGGGTTTGCCTCATTCTCCCCGGATGGCAGCAAACTCGCATACAACAGAAAATCACGCGAATTCCGAACCTGGAAGCGCTATTACGGAGGAACCGCGCAAGACATCTGGATCTACGACCTGAAGACCGATGCGGTGGAGAAGATCACGGATTGGAAGGGAACGGACAACATGCCCATGTGGTATGAAGACAGAATCTATTTTACTTCGGACCGGGAGCATAGGCTGAACATATACTGTTATGAACTGAAAACCAAAGACATCCGAAAGATAACCAATCACGAGGAATATGACGTGAAGTGGCCCAGCCTGGGTTCTGATGCCATCGTGTATGAAAATGGCGGCTATCTTTACGTCTTGGATCTGGCTACCGAACAGACCAGGAAGATTTCGGTGGAGGTCCCGGCCGAGCGCATCCTGACTCGACCAACGTGGGAAAAAGTGAGTGATCTGGTACTGGACTACAGCCTTTCCCCGTCTGCCAAAAGAGCTTTATTCACTGCCCGGGGCGAGGTGTTCACCGTGCCGGAGAAAAAAGGGGAGGTGCGCAACCTGACCCAGACAGCTGTGATCCGCGAAATCTACGCTGCCTGGTCACCGGACGGAAAGTGGATAGCTTATCTTTCCGATCGTACCGGTGAATATGAGCTGTACATCAGGCCTCAAGACGAAATGGGTGAAGAGACGCGCATAACATACGATGGCGAGTGCTACAGGTTTGTCCCGAGATGGTCGCCCGACAGCAAAAAGCTCCTTTACTCGGACAAGAAGCTCAGAGTGTTTTACGTGGACATAGACGAGAAGGAGCCCGTGTTGGTGGACAGAGCCGAGGTTTCCGAGATTCATGATTATGTCTGGTCTTCCGACAGCAAGTGGATTGCCTATTCCAAGAACAACCCGGCCTACTTTGCCTCAGTATACCTTTATTCTCTGGACAAAGGAAAGATCCATCGCATCGCTGGCGATTTGACCGATGATTTCAGTCCGGTTTTCGATCCTGAAGGGAAGTACCTGTATTTCATCTCCGCACGAACCTTCGATCCCATCTTCAGCGATTTTGAGCGCTCCGATTACGTCTATCGGAATACCAGAAACATATATCTGGTAACCCTGCAGGCAGATAGCCTCTCTCCCTTTGCTCCAGAAAGTGACGAGGAGAAAGTTGAGGAGGACGAGGAGAAGGAAGACGAGGACGAAAATGATAACGAGAAAGATGAGAAGAAGGACAAAAAGAAAGAGGAAGACAAAGATAAGATCAAAGAGATCAAGATCGACTTTGAGAACATAGACCAACGGGTGGTAGGAGTGCCCATCAAGTCTGGCAACTATACAGCTCTGAATGCCACAAAAGGCAAACTCTTCTATCTGGCCATGCCTGCCATCTGGGATAGAGACGGTTCAGGAGGTGGACAGAACGAGTTGCGCATGTTTGACATGAAGGATAGGGAGGAGCACACTCTCATCTCCGGGATCAACAACTATGATATCTCGTCTGACGGTGAAAAGATAATCTACAAAAGCGGCAACACCTACGGGATTATCGACGCTAAAAAGGGAAGCAACAAAGTTGGCGACGGCAAGCTGAATACATCCGGAATGGAGGTGAAGGTGGATCCGCCGGGAGAGTGGAAACAGATGTTTGAGGAAGCCTGGCGATTGGAAAGGGACTTCTTCTATGATCCCAACATGCATGGGGTGGACTGGGAGAGCATGAAAGAGAAATACGGGCAGCTTGTTCCCTATGTGGCCCATCGGTGGGACCTCACCTATCTCCTGGGAGAATTGATCGGCGAACTCACAACCTCTCACACGTACGTGGGAAGAGGTAAAATGCCCAGAACCGAGGCGATCAATGTGGGGCTTTTGGGGGCAGATTTCGAGCCGGACAACCAGACCGGCTTTTACCGCTTCAAAAAGATATATAAAGGCGAAAATTGGGAGAAGAACCGGAGAGCCCCCCTTACCGAACCGGGTGTGGTGGTCAAAGAAGGAGAATACCTGATAGCGGTGAACGGAGAAGAAGTTCGTTATCCGGCAAATCCATATAAATACTTCGAGAAAACAGTCGACAAGCAGGTGAAGATCAAGGTCAATGACAAACCCGCTGCCGAAGATGCCCGCGAGGTAACGGTAAAGCCTGCAGGCTCGGAGTACATGCTCCGCTACCTGGACTGGGTGGAGAGAAACAGGAAGACGGTTGAAGAGGCCACAGACGGAAAAGTAGGGTATGTTCACGTACCCAATACCAGCCTGTGGGGGCTGAACGAATTCTCACGCGCGTTCTACGCCCAGACCCGCAAAGACGGTCTTATTATCGACGTTCGTTATAATGGTGGAGGCATGATCCCGGATATGTTTGTCGAGCATCTTCAGCGGAAGATATTGAGCCTGTGGTCCCGCCGGGAAGGGCAGCTGGTCAGGACGCCCAGCGTTGCTCTGCACGGGCATATGGTCTGTATAATCAACGAATACGCCGGTTCCGGCGGAGACGCATTCCCTTATTATTTCAGAGAGCTTGGATTAGGCCCACTGATAGGGATGCGCACCTGGGGCGGACTGGTGGGCATCTCCCGCGGCATCCCTCTTATGGACGGAGGCTCCGTCACGGTTCCCGAATTCGCGTTCATCAATGTGGAGGGCCAGTGGGATGTAGAAAACTACGGGGTGGACCCAGACATTGAGGTAGACAATCGACCTGATCTGGTCATAAGAGGACAGGATCCCCAACTGGAGAGGGCCATCCAAGAGGTAATGAAAAAGATAAAAGAGGAACCCAAAAAACTGCCTGAAAGGCCGAAGTACCCAATCAAGAAATGAATGTCTCATGTGGGTAAACTCTTTTGATCTAGTTCGAAGTTAAAGATTCAGCCTCAGTTTGTTTGTTGCAGGCTAAGCGCGCCCCAGCAACAACGGTGTCACTCTCTGGCCTTCCCTGACCGGCTCGAGCACTAATGCTAGCAAGGCTTAGGAGGGCCATTGCCGAAAGCAGAGAGCCAATCACAAATGTGCCTTTCTGCTCACGATACGTCGCCCTCTGCGCTCAAGCGAACGCTTGAATTACTGTGAATTAGCGTTGGTTAAGCTTCTTCCTTTCAATTATTGCTCTGATGGAGTCTCTCTGTGCCGGGCCCCAAGGCCTATTTTGGCGCACTTTGTCCCGTGGTCTCTGGGGAGGCGAATCCAGAATCTCAGTCTCCCCGTTCTTGCAGATCTTGACGAACAAATCTTCGTAATTACTATCAGACCCACCTCCCGGGCCGAATCTTTGGGCGTAGCCGCACACCTGGAAGATTCCTTCATCCTCAAAGCTCAGGGTCAATTTGAACTGTTGGGTTTTGTTTTTCTTAAACTTGCAGTACCGTATCTTCTGGCCCTCAAGCACCCTGACATTGGCTGAGTCTCGAATCAAGAAAGCCACTCGAGCGCTGTCAACATCAGCAATTGAAGTTACCGAAAAGATGAGTTGCACCTTTTCGTTCAATGCGGGCATATGAGACAACTCTAACTTCATCTCCTTGAAAGGTCCCGTCAGCACAGAGGCGTGTGAGAAACCTGCCAAACCTAGCAAAACGGCACCGACAAATAGTAGTGAAATAGGTTTAGTTTTTGACATAGGAATCTCCTGTGGATTATGAGCTTAACCTAGGCGTCGCCTTCGTTTACCTTCATGCCGCACTTTCCCAAGTCTCGGCCTTACGACTTCAACACGTTTTTCGTTAACCTCTACATCGCTCCAAGGCATCGTTAGACGGATTCAGGTCGCGTCGCATGCGTAGCTAAAGATCCCTCGAACAACCACGCCTCTGCCTTTTTGCGCGCCGCCACAATTACGAGTGTGAAAACCGAGAGCAATTTTCAGAACTCGTCTCTCTCCGGTTGGCTCATTCGCAAAATCAATCGCCGAGATGTCAATGGGGAAAACGGGCGTTTGCCGGTCTTCCCTATAACTAGATACGGAATGTGCTCTTGCCCTCGCTGGCTCGGAACGAGAAGAAACCCTTTGCTCTGGTGAATCCTGGAATAATCTTCCGCTCGCCTCGCACGCAGCTTCAAGCTCGCGCTGCAAGCTGATTGTCGGTAGTGACGTTTACGCTTCGTCTGCCAATTACTATTTTATTATCACGAATTTTCCTACCTGATTCTCTCCGGTATCCTTATCCTCCACACTGTAAAGATATATCCCCGATACCACCGCCTGGGTGTTGCGGGAGATCAAATCCCACTCGTCGTAGGTGGCATCCAGGGCAGTATCCTCCCTGTCATGCTGTATGGTCTTGACCAGATCCCCGTCCAGAGTGTAGATCCTGATGGTGCAGCGAGGGGGCAGATTAACAAACCTGATCCGCCGACCGTAAAGTCCACCTTCCTCATACTGTTTGGCACTGTAGCCTGCGTCTATCCGATAGGGATTGGGATAGACCATCACCTCCAAACCCTCCTCCTTGACCGTCTCCCATTCATCTATGGGATATACCAGGGTGGCATTCACCAATCGGGATGCCTCCAGAGGAGGAAGTCCGGTCTGCGGATCTCCCACGTCAAACGCCGTCACCGCAAACCAGAGGGGCTGAGAGGGAAATACCTCCACCTCAAAATCATAATCCCAGTACCGGTCCGATGTGTCGGGAGCCAGACCCCTATCCACGCTGTCCCGATAAGCGGGACAGGATATTATGTCGTCAAACCCCAAGTTCCAGTCCTGTGCCTCAAAATACAAAGAATCAAAAGACTCCAGCATGATGGAATCATAAGCCACCGCACAACCCGATTCCACATCGATCAGGTCCGAGAGACGAAGGTAGAAAGGATAGCTCACCTGTTTAATCACAAAGGGATGATCCTGGCTGAAAACAGTGGGATCATGTTCAATCTCCTCGATCCCATAAGAATTCAACCACGCTTTGAGCGAATCCAGACTAACTGAGGCTGCCCTCCACTCCCAGGGACGATCCTCCTTGAACCGGTTAAGCTTGTAGATTTTGAAATCAACCTTATCATAGGAACCTAACAGACCATAGTCCTCAACTAATCCGCTGCGGCTCATGTAGACCCTATAACCTTCGAAGTCTATTCGGCTGTTAAATGAATCACGCATCTTCTCCGTCAGCCTTCCGTTCCACCTCACCTTCACCTTTCCCTTGCGAGTCTCAAAACTCAAAGTGGGCGCAGGTGGCGGGGGTGGCCCCTTGAAATCAGGGATGCCATCTCCGCAGGCAAAATCTGGCAGATCAGGGTTGTCATAAACCTTGGCTGCCCACACAGCGTTGGTTTCTAAATCAGAGAAGTCCAGATTGCGGTAATACCTCCCCGGATCGGTCATGTTAGGATCTTGGTCTAAGTTCAGCGGGTCTACGTGGAAATCTGCCCCGGCTACATAGGCTATTGTGATGATCAACGACTCTCCGGGAGCGATCTGCTCGAAAGGTCCAAACGAGAGAAGATAGCGGGTGTCATAGCCATTGGCCAGATCGGCGCATTCCGGGCTGGGCTCGAGCCATCCCTCCTCTGGATGATCATCCGGCCAGGCGCAGGCGAATATCTGGTCGTAGTCGAACTCCTGATTGGACATTATAAAATACTTGGAGCAGTCTCCTCCCGGCGTCCCCAGAACGTCATCGGGAAAGGTTAGGCCTCCCGGCTGGTAGCAATTCTCTTGCGCCCACCTCTCTTGGCTCTCCCGCGTCCAGGGACCCCAGTCCTTGGGAAATCCGGTCTGATTGGAGATCCACCAGTTGAAAGAGTAATCGAGCCCCGGCTTGGGGGACCTGACCACCCGGGTGCCGGTTACGGCAATGGGGCTTCGGGGAGTAAAAACTCGCTCTCCTCTGATGCCATGCCCGTCGTTGTCTGCTATCCACGCCAGGTTCACGGTGTCCGCACAATCGAGCTCGGCTCCAGTGTCGGTCACCACAGGCTTGAACCCGCAGATGTCATCTTGCGGGCCGTAGGATCCGACAGGATCTTCGTCCACGTGCATCACATCGGCATCGATGTAAAGCCCCATGTACATGTCTTGTATCCTCCTCACGCCGATATTCTTTATGAAGAAGTCTATCAGCACGAAATCCTCCGCGTACTCGTAGCTCCAAGAGTAGCTCTTTTGGGTGATCTGCAGGCCCAAAGGGAAGTGCTTGCGGTTGTCAAAGTCCACCTCCTCCGGCTTCCAGGGAGAGAGCGGGATGTCCGCCGAAGTGTCGGTATACACCGCAATGATATCTTGTTCCGAGACGGCGTCCGGTGAATAGCAGGGGGAATTCGGACGAATGCTGGCCTCCTTTATGGCACCAATCTCGCCGGCATCCGACCACATCTCGTTGATCCAGAGCCAACCGTCGCAGCCCACCGTCGTATAAGGATGGTCATCCACCAAGGCACCTATCCAGAGTCCGCCCTGGAACAGGTACTCTACATCCGAGTTCGGAGGGTATTCACACGAAGGAGCTGGCAGTTCCTCCTCCGGATTGGGGTTGAAGCAGCCTCCCTGTGACTCATTTAGATCCCTGGTCTCACTTCCAAAAAACCCCCAGTTGGTAACGCACAGATGCATGAGACCAACACGGTGCACCCGCTGCTGGGCGTTGGGTAAATCCGCCGCGAGTTTGTAAGTCGCTCGGTGGCTCTCCTTCTTTGCTTCCAGCCGCAGCTTGTCGGCCTGCACGCTTCCAGAGGAAAGGCAAAGGAATACCAGGACAAAGCTGACAAGCTTTCCAATTAGAAGGCCGCCCTTCTCAATAGTATTTGTTTTTCGCATAGGTTCACCTCCTTGAGGGTGGTTACCGGCGGCGAACTTGCTCGAAGAGTCCGCCTTTTTCCCTCCCGGCTTGCACGTCTTCTCGCTGCTTTTCAGCAAAAGAACTGCAAGCAACAGTCGTGCCCGATTCCGCCGGTGAGACGGGAAAACAGGTCTCCTCGTAACCTCATTTGTGGCAAGAGCTAACGCTCGCCGAGATTGCGCGGACCAGAAAAGGCTTACTCTTCAGAACTGTTTTTCGCAGGGTTCGGCGGAATGTCAGACTGCAAAAAAAGTAGAGCAATGTCAAGCTATTATCAACTAACGGAATATGAGGCTCGTCGAAACATACGACCGCGGTCAGAAAAACGGATGGTCGGACTCCCGAGGCCTGGCCGACTCGTTTGAAATCAATTCCGAATCCGGGAAAAGATTCTAAGGTCAAAGACGGCAATCGCTGGGTATTCTCGAGATGGGACAAAGCCGCGTTCTGCGGATGCAGCGGGGCGACGCATCCAGGGATGAAGAAACAGCACCTTCAGTTGAGGAGTGCAGCAAAAGAGGCTGGAAGGGAGGAAGGAGGGAATGCAAGAGATAGCTTGGAGGACCTAGGCATCAGATCAGAAAGCCAAGGCCAGCCTGGGTTAGAAGATTCCGTGGACTCCTGCAAGCGGCGACACGACGAGCGGTTGTTGCGGATTAAGGGTACTCCGCAACAGTTGTGCAGCTTCTCCACACGGACTTATTTTATTATCACGAATTTTCCTACCTGATTCTCTCCGCTATCCTTATCCTCCAC
>CAYGCR010000029.1:0-33354 GCA_964348415.1 uncultured Ignavibacteria bacterium
GTACTGCTGCCCACCATAGATGTTTATTCCGCTTCAGGCACACAAATTAGCCAATTTCACTCTATATGTCAAGTTTTCTTTTGGAGCCAATACTACTTTCTTTGGCGACGAGACCCGCAGCCTCGGCCGCGCCGTTTTCGGATACCCCTTACCCTTACCCCAGTCTCCAGCGGGATTTTCAACCCAACCCTCTCCCACACGGGACAGGGAACTATTCTTCCCTCCCTTGACGGGAGGGAACAAAAGGGAGGGTGATATTAAAGAGGCGTTCGGGATTGCATCCTAAAACAGTATCGCCGGGATACAATCCCAGCGACCTCGGAAATGCCGTACGGACAGCCCTTCCTTTGACTTTTCTCCCTTCGGGCCTGAGTCTCAGGGTCGAACACAGGACGGTGAGCCTGTCCTTCGACTTTGCTCCCTTCGACTTCGCTCAGGGAGGCTGAGCAAAGTCGAACCCCAAGGACAGTGAGCTTGTCGAACTGTCGAACCGTGTGGCTGTCCGCAACGGGTTTTCGGACAGAGATAGACCCCGTGCCTACGCGAAGAAAAAGGCCGCCAAGCGTATGTCTGGCGGCTTCAACGTGCTTGTTACTCTTTCAAACTTCGCTTGCGCTACGCGGCCTTCAACTCGGAAGTGCACATGGGGCAGCGGATGGCTTTTATGGGAATGGTAGAAAAGCAATGCGGGCACTCCTTGGTGGTTGGTTCCGGTGGCGGCGCTTCCTCTTTGCGTCTCAGCTTGTTGATGTTCCGAATCAGCATAAACACGGCAAAAGCCACGATGATGAAGCTGATGATGGTGTTTATGAACGTGCCGTAATTCAAGGTGACGGCGCCCGCCGCTTGAGCATCGGCAAGTGAGGCATACGGTGCGGCAACCTCCACGCCGTGTTTCAGGATGATAAAGAGGTTTGCGAAATCCACTTTGCCTAAAGCTAACCCAATGGGCGGCATGATGATGTCGGAGACCAGCGACTTGACGATGGTGCCGAAGGCTGCACCAATTATAATGCCCACGGCCATGTCCACCACGTTGCCGCGCATGGCGAATTCTCTGAACTCCTTTAGCATAAAGCTCCCTCCTCCCAAGAAAGTTTACAGGTTGAGTTTACCGATTCCAGTAGGCAAATCCTCACGCATCGGTACTATCTTGCACTAATTCTATCAAGCTCGGGTAATTCCGACGCTCCTTGCTGCCCGTCTCGCCTGGCCTTTGGGCGCGGCTGCGGTCGTCAGCCACCCGTTGATTCCCCACTTTCCCATTGCCATATTTCGTCGCCACACTATCCAATTTCCCTCTGGATGTCAAACCCCTTTTTGGAGTTTACTTGAATGGATCTTCCAGCCGGATTCAAGTGCGGTGCCCAGAACCGCCTTTACCGCATCTTGCCTCTGGCAAGTGAGGCAAATATGCCGCCGAAACAGAGGGCGGTGGAAATTATGAATGCCGTTTTGGCGCTTCTCAAAAAGAGCGGATAGTTTTCCGGTGTTATCTGGGCGTGACCTATGTAGACGGCGAATACAAGCATGGCAATACCCATGCTCAACATCTGTCCGGTCAGCCGCATGGTTCCCACTGTGGCTGCGGCCACACCGTATGATCTCTTCTGAACGGAGCTCATAATTGCGTTGGTGTTCGGCGAGGAAAAAAGAGCCAGGCCGAAACCGATCACGATCAAACTGGCGATTACATATCCTATACCGGAGTTTTGGCTCAAGAACGTGAATAGGAAAAGGGCAATCATGGTGAAACCCATTCCCACGGAAGCTACCACCCTTGGCTCGATCTTATCCGAAAGCCTGCCGGCAAGAGGCGAGAATATGGCCATTACCACGGGTTGAGCTACCAAAATCGAGCCGGCCTGCTGCGGAGTGAGACCTTTGGTATACTGCAAATAGAGGCTCAAAAGAAAGGTGACGGCAAAGGTTGCACCATAATTAATCAACGCCGCCAGGCTGGAGAAGGCAAACACGGTGTTACGCCTGAAAAGGTTCATGTCGAAAACCGGACTCTTCGCCTTGATCTCCCATCGGACGAATGTTATAAGCCCCAAAAGGCCCAGACCGATAAGCCACACACCTGAGGTGGATGGCAGAAGGGAGAAACCGTACATCACCGCCGGCAGGGTAATCGCATATATTAAGGAACCGGGAAAATCGAACTTCTCCCCTTTTGCCCCGGCCCATTCACCTTTCAGCTTCCACAACGTAACCGCGATGATCAGCAAGCTTAAAGGCACGTTCAAGAAGAAAATGCTTCTCCAGCCCAGTTGCTGGGTCAAGAATCCGCCCAGGAAAGGGCCCAGGGAAAGCCCGGAATAGACCGCGGCGACGCTTATTCCCAGAACCTTTCCTCTCTCACCTGCCGGAAATACAGAGGTAAGAATGGCTATGCTGGTTCCGAATATCCCGGCAGCCCCGATGCCCTGGAATACCCTTACGGCAACCAGCCAGGCGGCGGAAGGGGCGATTGCCGAAAGGAAGGAGGAGACCGCGTAGATGAGTATGCCGTATAGGAAAACTCTCTTCCTTCCATGAATATCCGCAAGCCTCCCAAATGGAACCAAAAACATCGCCGCAGAGAGAAGATACGAGGTGGCCACCCATCCCAGCAGCACCGCACCCATAGCAAATTCGCGTCCTATGGTGGGAAGCGCGATGTTGACCGACGAGCCCATGAAGGGCGTAACAAAGGAGGTTAACGTGGCGACGGTCAGAGCCGCCCGTTTAGTTGCACGATCATCCATAAGCTTCTCGTTTGTGGGCGAAAACGACCGGGTAGCCGCCCCACCTTTGGCGGGCCGAAATGGTCTTGCGCAGCCCTAAGGCTGCGGCTGCCCACTCGGAAATCCTCAAGGATCGAGGATCGAATTACCTTATTCCCACAGGCATGACGTAGATGAGTTCTTCATCTTCGGGCATGTTCAAAGCCTTTTTCGCCTCTTCCGGCCTGAACCCCCCCATTACCACTGTTCCCAAATTCAAGGATACCGCCTGCAGGTAGACATTCTGTGCCGCATGACCTGCTTCCAGATACATCCAGTTTGGGTTTCTTGAGCGTTCGGTCATCCCCGCGAACAATAGAGCCGCGGGTGCATTCTTCAGCGGAGCCTGCCCCACTGCCTGGACCAGCTTGGACTTCATGTCTCCCTTGGCGATCTCCTCCAGTTCATGGCCCTGGGGTCGATATTTGTACATCCCCCGGGGTAAGCCGGAGACGTCTCCTGAAATCAGATAGACCTCCAAAAGATACAGCGCCATCGGAGACGGAGCTGTCCTCTTGCCGCTCTTGGCTTCGGTAATTCCCTGAGCTGCCCAAAGAATCTACGATACCTGAGCAAGACTCAGCGGCACCTCCTTGTAAGTCCTTATAGACCTTCTCTGCGACAAAGCCTTCTCCACGGATACCGGACCGTCAAGCTTGGGCGCTGGGAGTTTGATGATCGCAGCTTCCGAGCTTTCCTCCTGAGCAATGGCATGGCGGCTGACATCATTCGAGTCGAAGAACATGGGGACAGACAGTGCTCCGACAAAGAGCAGCAGAACAGCGACAATCAGCGCGTGCCTTTTCATGCCTTACCTCCTTCTGATTTTGTGAAGTTGTGTATTCTCTTACCCTTTTTTGACAGTTTAAATGATCCCCCACTCGTTATGTTGGATACTATGTCATCCTCTTTCATGTGATGGTCATTGCACGAAAGAGTTCCGCTCACTTTCAATACCCGATGCAGTTCGTGCAGCACGGCTTCTGGTTCGCTCAGATGGTGCAGAATATCGCACAGCAGAACGATGTCTATGCTCTCGTTCTGCAGTCCCGTGGCACAGCCGGATTGAATGGTTTGAATATTCGTCAATCCCTTCTTCGCGGACAGCTTTTGAACCCGCTGAATAGCGAGCGGGTGAATGTCCAGAGCGTGGACTTTCCCTGTAGGTCCCACCATCCGGGCCGCGACTACGGTGTAGCTGCCGGGACCGCAGCCGTAGTCAAGCACATGGAATCCAGGCCTTATACCTACCTCTTCCAGGATATTCTTTCGATGTATGAACAAATCCCGTAACTTGTACATGAAGCACAAGGTCTTGAAATGAGAATCGGGCATGGGCTTATCCACTGAATTCTCCCTCCCAGACGGTTTCCGCCTGCGGACGACCGGATCGATCACCGAATTTTAAGTATCGAGTTAAGGGGCAGTGGAAGGATCCCAACTTGTCCGCAAGTCCTGATTGAATGAATCAAGAACCTTCATGTCTTTACCTGAGATTACGAAGTCGAAAACGTCTGCGTTTTCCAAGATCCTGTCCCGCCTCGACGATTTCGGTATTACTATAACCTCCTTTTGCAGCGCCCAGCGAATCAGAATCTGAGCGGGGCTTTTCGAATACTTCGAACCAATATCGTCCAGCCTGGGATCATTCAACTTGTGTCCTTTGGTAAGCGGACTGTACGCCTCCAGTTGAATATCGTGCTTGCGGCAGAATTCTAAAAGATTTTTCTGATAGAGATACGGGCTGAATTCAACCTGGTTAACCGCCGGGACGGTGGATGAATTCCTAAAAAGTTCCTCCAGATGCCAGGTCATGTAATTGCTGACACCGATGCCCCGGCATTTGCCCTCTTTCAGCAGTTTTTCCAGTGCTTTCCAGGATTCATTTCGCAGACCTTCCACCGGCCAGTGGATCAGGTAGAGATCAACATAAGATAGGCCGAGTTTCTGCCGGCTCTCTTCGAAGGCCGCCAGAGTTCTGTCGTAGCCATGATCTGAATTCCACAGTTTAGTTGTAACAAAGATCTCTTCGCGCGGTATGCTGCTTTTTCGGACAGCCTCTCCAACATCCCCCTCGTTCTCATACATGGCAGCGGTGTCGACGAGCCTGTACCCGGCTTCCAGGGCGGCAAGAACGGCTTCCTTTGTCTCTTTGCCTCTGCGGGCTTGATATGTTCCCAATCCGAAGATAGGCATCTCGACCCCGTTGTTGAGCCTGACCTTCGTGTCAATGTTTATTCCCTTCATCATCGTAAAGCTTTTCTTCCTTACTGTCCCCGTTTCCCGGTAATCTCCGTTATCTCTAATGTTAACGTCCCTACTTTAGTATACGCCTCATCAGATTTCAAGCTTTCCCCTCCGATCTCGTCCGGATCATCCTTCCAGCTTACCTTTCACATGCTGCTCTACGGAGTATGCCCCACAGGAATGAGTTTGATTGCGATTGGAAAACTCCCTACCACATTTCGGGCAGGCCCAGAGATTTTTCGAAGCTATTTTGAAACGCATGACATAAATGGGCATTTGCCCTATCGCCACTGTCAGCAAAACGTTCCGTAAACACGTTCTTAAGAGTAGTTACACATCGTTCTTTTTCCGCTACGCAAATCAACCTTTCTGTATCAGAATCACACGCTCTCTCATCGAAACCAGCATATGTTTTCACTACTCGCAAGCCTGCGTCAACCAAGACCGGAGCCAGCTCTGTCAGTTCGTACGGACGTTGCCCGTGGATCTCGACGCTTCCATCTGAAAACTCAAACGTCGTTATCGCTTCCCTTCTTAGGCGGTCATACCTGCACCTTTGAACGAATGACTCTCCGCCCAGCTCACGCTTGTGTGTTCCCCTGTGGCGATTAGCGTATAAGCGATCCGTATTGGAATCAAAGACAAATAGCCCCGACTGTTTGAGCGCTGCGCCAATGCGATCAAACATTTTCCTCACGTCCTTTCCCGTAAGGAGATAGTTGATCGAGTCGAACGTACATGCACACAGATCAAATCTGTCCTCAAGTACAAAATCCTTTATATCCTGCACCTGGAAACAGACGTTGGGCAGCCCAATTGATTTTGACCTGGCCTTCTCGATCATCGGTGGGGAAACGTCTATGCCGAGGGTCCGGTGTCCAAGCTTAGCCAGCTCGACGGCCAGTGTACCCGTCCCGCATGCAAGGTCGAGGATGTCTGCACGCACAATGCCGCGCTCATCCAAAAGGTGGTTTATCAAAGTCACGTACCTTTTTGAGAATTGCCCCCAATCATAGTCATATACTTGACTCAGTCGTTCGTAAATCTCGACCAGCATGAGAACTACGTCTCCAAGAATCTGAATTACAGCTACTCACATCCAGCGTCAAGTGCAGCAACGCTTTCTGCTCCTCAAAGCTGATTGCTCAACGTCATGCTATCACCACCTGTTCTGATGAATCCTTGAAGCCTGGTATCGATCTGGCCGGGGCTTTTTTTCTGCTGGGTACCCGACTGCGATCAGGGACAGGGGTACAATATGCTCTGGGATTCCCAGGAGTTTCCGGGTAGCATCAACACGCTTATCGTCAGGATAGATTCCCAGCCAGACGGCCCCCAAACCTTTTGCGTGTGCCGCGATCAGGATATTCTGCGTGGCTGCCGAGCAATCCTGAATCCAGAATCCCCCATGTTTTTCTAATTTCAGGTCACCGCAAACCAGAATTGCCACCGAAGCCTCTTTTAGCATCTCGGAGTATGGATGATATTTCGGGATTTCGTCCAGAATGCCGCGATCATTGATCACCACGAAGTGCCAGGGCTGCTGGTTGCCTGCAGACGGTGCACTCATCGCTGCTTCTAAGAGCTCCTTTACAGCCGGCTCAGGTACCGGTTGCGCGGTGTATCTACGAATACTTCTGCGAGACAAAATGGCGTCCATAGCATCCATAACTTTCCTCCTTCTGTTTCAATATGATCTCATAAGACAACAGCATGCTGGGGAAGATGCTTCGCAAATGTAAAACGTGTCGACAAACCTGACGGTGAGATGTCTTCCGTCTACTATTACCTGTTGGGATCGGACGACCAACCCTGAAGTGCGTCCGAGATTTTGAAGGCTAACCGTTGTTTCTTTAGAAGGATTACGTTCTCATCCGGATAAGCTATAGTCTCGTCGCGTTCATCCAATCCGCAATCGAGTATCTGTAGTATCTCCGAACCGGTATTTACAAATTGATGCGCAATATCCTTTCCTGCAGGTTTAGCTACAAAATCACCCTCTCTGACCGGAAGCTCTTCACCCTGTATTCTCAATACGCCGTTTCCTTTGAGGATTAAGAAAAATTCTTCCTGTTTTGAATGGGAATGATATTTCACGCTCTTTGCTCCCGGCTTGAGGTAATCGATATTGGCATAGATCCTTTGGCTGCCCGCCGCTGCTCCCAAATAAGCCGTCTGCATTTGAGATCCAAACCCGGGGTCGTCAACAAACTCGTCGGGCAGGTTATCGATGTTTAGGACTTTCCACATCCTGGGTCTCCTTTTCATACGATAGCCGCAGGCTTCAGCTTGCGCACAGACGTTCTCCAATCATGAGAAAGGACAATTGTCGGGGTCCAACAAAGGAATTTACTTCCGCCTGTGGCGGCACACTTAGACGGGGTGGGGATCATACCCCACCCCGCGATAAACCAAACAACTGGAACCGAATATGTATACTGTCAGTCTATCAAGTATCGCCGAATTCCTTTTTGAAAGCGTCGGCCAATTTGGCACCCCAGTTGTCCAGAGCTTCCAGTTTGCCAAAGAAGAACCTCAGAATCGGCGGCTCTTCGACGAACTTCAGTCCCCCCACCAGATCCCGGTGCTGGTACAGCCAGCTCAACCTGTCAGCCGCGTATTCGATGTGAGACATGGTATATACTCTTCTCGGAACCGCGATGCGGGCCAGCTCCAGATCGGAGTAAACTTCGTTCCTGTCCTCGTCCCGCTCCATGGATATGGTGCCCCTCTCCATGGTTCTGATGCCGGACACGATGAAGATTGCAGCCGCCAGAGCCCCGGCCGGATATTGACCCTGGGGCAGGTGAGGCAAGAACTTCATGGCGTCTATGTGGCAGGCCAAGCCACCCGGCGGGGTGACCACTGGGATTTCCTTCTCGATAAGTTTCTCGGCATAATATTTCACAAACTCCGCCGCACTGCCGGCAACGTTTACGTCCGTCATCTCCCTGATCCCCACAGCCATGGCCTCGACTTCCTTGGTGGACATTCCTCCGTAGGTTGTGAAACCTTCGTAAACCGGGAGCCAGGGCTTTATCTCCTCATAGTATTTCCTGTTGTTGGTGGCGATAAATCCGCCTCTGACGCAACTGCTCTTTCTGCCGGAGAGATAGAATATATCCGCCAGGCTCATCATCTCATGAATTATCTCCTGAATGGACTTGTTCTCATATCCCTTTTCCCGCATCTTGATGAAGTAAGCATTCTCCGAGATCAAGCTCCCATCATACACCAGCATGATTCCGTTATCCGAGGCTATCTTTCTGACCTCTCTCAGATTCTCCAGGGAAAAAGGCTGCCCGCCCAGAAGGTTGGTGGTTGCTTCCATCCGGATAAAGGAGATTTTGTCCGCTCCATACTTCTTTATCACATCCTTGAACTTCTGCAGATCCAGGTTACCCTTAAAGGGGTGTGTGCTCTGGGTTTTCAAGGCCTCGTCTGCAAAAATCTCCAGAACCTTCCCGCCGGCTAACTCGAAGTGGGCTTTGCTGGTGGTGAAGTGATAATTCATGGGGACAACATCACCGGGCTTGACGAAAACCTTGGCCAGAAGGTGTTCTGCCGCCCGTCCTTGATGAGTGGGCAAAACGTAATCGAAACCTAAAACGTCTTTTATGGCTGAAGCCAATTTGCAGAAGCTCTCGGATCCGGCATAAGCATCATCTGAGACCATCATGGCGGCCAGCTGATTGTCGCTCATGGCGTTGGTCCCGCTGTCAGTCAGCGAATCGATAAAGATATCTCTAGTCCACAAAGCGAAGGTATTGTAACCACCCTCTTCTATCGCTTTCAGCCTCCGATCTACCGGCACCAGATAGGTCTTCTGCACGATACGAACCTTGTGCATCTCCATGGGAATCTCTTTCCCGTTCGAGAGCTTCACAATCATTGGGAACCTCCTTATCGGTTGTATTTGAGTTGGTCCTTCCGCACACGATTTTCTTTCTCTTTTCAGACAACAGCCAACCCCCTAATTTACCTCCTCCCGTCAAAAAAATCAACTGTATTCTTCCATTCTGCCTGGAAAATCAAGAAATCTCTCCCCTGCGGCCATGAAGCTAATCACATGCGCCTATTCTCAGAACATGATGATGGAGCCGACAGCGACGTAGCTGACCAAAGTAAAATTGTATACCTCATCCACGTCAGCACCGCCTTCAAGGAATCTGTATCCGACTTTCAACGTCACCTTCTTATTCAGCTTATACTGCATGGCCATTAAGACATCTTCAGCCCTTCCCTGGGGTGCGGCAAGGGCATCTCCTTCCAGAAGAAGCCCGAATCCCTTCGTGAACCTCCAGTCAACTTTGAAGTTTAAGAGCGGGACAAAACCGGTGTCTTTCTTCTCGGTCTTCTTGTCTGCATCTTGCAGGCTTATTGACGCATCCCTGATCTTGGCAGTGAAACCGATGCCCAGTGTGAGCCTCTCCCGCCGATGAACGTCATAGCGGTAGGTCAGTCGGTAAGAGTCAAAGCGATACCTCGCTTTCAGGGGGATGTTCGCCCCAAACTCAACTTCGTTGAATCTGATCGGACGATCAGCCTTCCCGCTGGCATCGAGACGAAGCGGCGCCGCGAACCCTGAAATATGGTGTCTCTTCTTGAAGGAGTATGTTACTCTGGCCCTGAAGAAAAACTCCGGATTGATCTCCAGATCCTCTGAGAGCGAGAATCTCGTTCCTGTCTCTTTGGGGATTTGCACGTCGTTGTATCCGCTGAAGACGGCACCGGTCTCCAAGTCCAGGCTCCACTCGGCAAAGGCCGCCGGTCCTCCAGACAGAAACAAACTGCTTAGGAAGATGAACACTATCTTTCTCGAGCTCGACATAAGCATGCCTCCTTCCATCTTGTTACCCTAGCGATTTCCTCACGACTAACGATGTGATCCTGCGGCGGTCCGAAAGATTGGATCGACTAAAAAAGCTGTGGTTACGTCCTATTTCGATTCAATCAGCGAAAACACCCCGGCAACGTCCATGGTGGGCGGTTTGCAGGCGTAGTTCTGGAAAACACTAGCAGTGGTCTTAGCCTCTATCCTATCTGACTACTTCTAAAGCAGCTTGGTGGCGCCCGGCAAGATCAGTCGATCGGATATGCGTATGCTGCAAAAGGTAGGGGCTTTTCTCGAAGATCAGTCCGTTTCGGCTTTCCACTTTGTTCGACTCCAATTGACTCTCTTCCTGAGCCTGACGCTGACACAGTAAAACAGCCGCGATCATCAGGAGAAGAAGGGCGGGAACTCTGAAGCGGCTTAAAAGTCTTCTCCATCAGGCATTTCTGCCCCGCATTCCTGTCTGAATGAATGTGATTTGGGTAATTCCCCTTTGGAGCCTATCGACCCTGTCTGCCCGCCTCCAACATCCAGTAGGGATAAGGCCGCGGCGGCTGGCTCAGTTCGTCAAGCTTCGTCACTTCTTCTGAAGTCATTTCCCAGTTGACAGTTTTCAGGTTATCCGCAAGCTGTTCCGGTGTCTTCGCCCCGATGATTGCCGAGCACACGCCGGGTTTGCGGAGAAGATAGTTCAGCGCTGCCTGCGCCACGGTGGCCTTGTGCTCTTCAGCGATCCGGTCCAGTTCCTCCACGATGTCAAATCCCTTTTCTTCGTCGAATTGAACCACTCGAGACTCCGGCCTGCTGAGGCGCGCCCCTTCCGGCCTTGCTTTCCCACGACGGAACTTGCCGGACAGAAACCCGCCTGCAAGCGGACTCCAGGGAAGAATTCCCAGACCCTGATCAAGGCACAAGGGAACCAGCTCGTTTTCCAGCTCGCGGGCAACCAGGGAATAATAGGCTTGCAGGGTGACGAATCGTTCCCATCCGTAAGCATCGGAGATAGCCAGAGCCTTCATCAGTTGCCAGCCGGCGAAGTTAGAGCAGCCAACATAGCGCACCTTTCCCTGCCGAACAAGATCGTCCAACGCTTTTAGCGTTTCCTCCAGAGGCGTGCGATCATCGAATGCGTGAACCTGGTACAGATCGATGTAGTCGGTACCCAGCCGCTTCAGACTCTGGTCGCATCCCTCGAGAATATGATGCCGGGACAGCCCTACGTCGTTTGGACCCGGTCCCGTGGTTCCGCGTACTTTGGTCGCGACAATCACGTCTTTTCTCTTTGAGCCAAGCGCCTTACCCAGCATCTCCTCGGCCAGTCCTTCTGAGTAAACATCTGCCGTATCGAAAAAGTTGACCCCAGCATCCAGAGCCATATTGACCAAGCTATCGGCCTCCTTCTGCCCTAGCTCTCCGACTACCTTCCAACCTCCGCGACCGCCAAAAGTCATGGTGCCAAAACAGAGTCCCGAGACCTTGATACCGGTGTTTCCAAGAAAACGCATGATCATGGTGCTCACTCCCTGTCTGAATCAATCTGATTCAACATTCTGTCACATCACCGGGATTTTTATGCCGCCGCTAAAGTATTTTCCGCCTTCCCCCAAAGTCAGATCATAGGTTCCCTGACCCTTGTCGAACTTTACTGTGACCGTGAAGTATTCTCCGTCCCAGTGAGGCTCGTATATGCCAAATCCTTCCAGATAAGACCTGCCCTTGGTATAGAACCTAACGCTCTTATCAGGAAAATTAACTAACACCGATAATTGTTCCTTCGGAAAGTCAGCCAGGAATTCGAATCTCAATGTCTGCTCCGACCCGTATGGGACGGGATCAGGCAATTCGGTCACCATCTTCGCCACCAACTCACCAAAAACCTGCGTAGCGTAGAGCTGATCACCCTTCTGTTCCACTCCGATTCCGATATGGCCAAACTTCTCACTTAGTATGTTAGCCCTGTGCCCGGAGGAGTTCATCCACCAGCTAACCAGCTTTTCTGCAACCTCCTCTTCACTTCCCCCCAAGACACAGGCGATATTCTCCCCTATGGCCCAGGTAAACAAGTGTGGGCAAAGAAGCATTTTCCTGAGCCTCACGTTCATGTCCTTGTGGTCCACATGAGAGAAGAAATCGTGTGTTACCATATTGGCACTATGCTGCTTGGCTATTTTTTCGAGGTCGGAACTATGTCTGTACTCCGAAAGTCCTTGCTTCGACCTTTCTTCGTTTACCCTCTTGAAAACAAGTTTCTCTATCTCCGAAGCATCAAGCCGCGAGGCCTGTGCGTGCAAAGTCGGCACAAGGACGCCGATGATCGACAGAATAATGCTAACGATCATTCTTTTCATTTTCTCAGAGTCCGAATGGATAGAACATGAACCGTAACGCCAACGGCTATCAAGATCAAGATGACCCTCACAAAAAGGTTGTCGGTCGCAACAAGGCCTGAAGCCAGTATGGTCACCCACAAAAGGGAAAGGGCTGCAATCTTCACTCTGGACGGAACGCCCTTCTTTTCGCGATAATTCTTAATGTAATTCCCGAACCACCTGTTGCTAAGAAGCCAATCGTAAAATCTCTTCGAGCTTTTGGCATAGCAGGCAGCCGCAAGCAGGAGAAACGGAGTGGTGGGCAGAAGAGGCAAAAATATGCCCAGGACGCCCAACCCCACAAAAAGCGTACCCGCAAAAATCAGCACCCCCTTAACTAACCTACTCGGTAAGTCCTTTATTCGGCTGGGATCAATTCCACGCTCTTCTTCTTGTTTCTTGTTTTCTATAACTCTACTGCTCATGTCCCCATAGCCTTCCCGCCAATGTTCTCTTTTCTAATACCGTCGGAATCGTGATGGAAACCTTGAAAGCATGTATACTCATCATTGTCTCAAAACGCTCCACCCCGTCCATTACGCGCGGTTTTTTACACAAACAAACTGCTTCGCATATCTTCCCTGGGTGCGGAGAGACATGCGAAGCATAGATGTTCACAAACGATTCGGTGACGACACCCCTACCAGTTCTCACACAGAAGCTCGTAATATGCTCTCGGATGGTCACAGGCGGGGCATTTACCCTCGGGCGGTTCGGTGCCCTCGTGGATGTACCCACAGTTGCGGCATCTCCACTTCACCACCTTGTCGCGTTTAAACACCCTCCCCTTCTCGATATTCTCTCTTAAGGCCAGATACCTTTTCTCGTGTTGTTTTTCCGCAACCGCTATGGCTCTGAAAGCAGAAGCTATCTCAGGAAAGCCCTCTTCGTCAGCCACCTTCGCAAATCCGGGGTACATGGTGGTATGCTCGTAGTTCTCTCCGGCAGCGGCAGCTTTCAGGTTCTCTTTCGTGTCTCCGATCAGGCCGGCTGGAAAGGAAGCGGCAATCTCTGCTTCCCCGCCTTGAAGAAATTTGAAGATTCTCTCAGCGTGTTCTTTCTCATTGTCCGCCGTCTCCAGAAAGATACCTGCTATCTGTTCATAGTCCTCTTTCTTTGCCTTTGAGGCGAAATAAGTATAACGATTCCTCGCCTGTGATTCTCCCGCAAAAGCAGTCAAAAGATTTTTTTCCGTTTTGGTTCCCTTCAAACTCTTCATACTTCTTACCTCCCTTGCATTTGTACGAGCAGCCGTACCATTGTGGTGAACAGTTTGACCTTTAGTGTTCCATCATTCCAGGGGTATCCAGGCTGAACCAGTAGAACTGGTCAATCAGAGCCTGCTTTTCCGCCATCAGAAGGTTAAAGTGACGATCCTCCTGTTCGGCCAGCATCAAGAACATTTTCTTGGCATCGGGATCCCTGCTCTCCTCCGCACTTTTCTTGTAGAATTCGTATGCCTCCTTTTCCGCCTTGATTCCCATATCCAGAGCTTCCGATGCGGTGGTGTCGTCCCGTACCTCCACCTTGATGGTTTTCACCTTGGTCGAGTCAAAAGGAAACTCTTTTCCGCCACTTACCTTCTTGTAATGACCTTCCAGCAGTTCCCGATGCCTTTTCTCATCTGCTGCCAGGAATTTAAATTTCTCTTTGCCGCTCTGGTTTTTGATAGTGTCAGACAATTTGGTATAAAAATCAAAGGCGGACTGCTCATTGTAGATGGCAAGAGACAGTGCCTCCAGGGCCTCTGCTTCCGGCTTTATTTTTCCTTCCGCCTCTTTGTAAATCTTCTTCCGGTCTTCTCTCATTCGATCGCTCCTTGGATCGTGTTGGTCAGTCCCACATCAATACGTTCTCGTCGTATTCGCTCTCCAGGCGAAGCTTGTGCTTGGACTCCTCTTGAGCCAGAGCCGAGAAGAGCATCTTGAGCTCGGGATCATCTGTGCCCCCTGCCATGCGGTGGTATAATTTCAAAGCGTGCTCTTCTCTTTTTATGGCCAGCCGCAAGGCGGAGGCGTAATCCATGTCCGGCGAAAATTCCTGCTCATCTATGAAATCACTGATTTTCATGTCAGGAATCTTTTCCAGCTTGTATTCAGAGGCGTCCTTCTTTTCCACTCCCTGAAGAATCTCTCGATGTTTCTGCTCCTCCTTGGCCAGCTCCTCGAACATCACCTTTGTTCCAGGATTCTGGGACAGCTGACCGTAGGTGGTGTACAGATTATAGGCTTCCGCCTCCTTGCGAATAGCAAAGGTTATGACCTCTTTGAAGTTATCCAGTCGCATTGTTCCTCCAATTTATGGTTGACCTATCTTCATCTTTTCAGACCAGACTGCGGGCCTCAGGCGTTCTACGAACCTAAAACCTTCAATAGTCATACCATAGTTGCTCCCTGGACGTTTCGAATGGCACCTGTCCCGAGAATCCGATTATGCTACCCGCCGCGCGGCGAGACATCATCTGGTGCTGGCTGGGCGCGGAGGCTGCGCATCTACCTCTTTATCTCTTTCCAAACCACAGCCCATGAACGTTGCAGTACTCTCGTGCTCCGGTGACCTCTCCCGAAATCTCGAACTCGGCCTCGGGTTTCTGCCCGGCCTTGAGAAATCGCCTACAGACGCGATTATCCGTATGAACGGCCACCCATTCTATGTAGTGCTTCTCCTCCATAGGATGAGGCACCGATCCCACCTTGACCTTAACACCCTTGTCGGTCTTTTCGATCACCGGCACGTGCTTCTCTTTGCCCTCATCTGCGGTCTTGGGCTGCATCAGCTTCATTGGCTGTTCGCAGCAGACCAGCTCGCCCGCGCCTGCGTGCAAAACCTCCACGATATTCCCGCAGACCTCGCACTTGTAAACCTGAAGTCTATCAGTCATTTCAATATCTCCTTGAATTCACGATTTCAATCCAAGGCGAAGGCCATCCGACTGGCAAACAAAGGATGCGCTTCCGCCCTTTTCAATACTACTTCATGAACTTGGACACAAAAGGTGAGGTTTCGCCTCTGCGCATGAAGTGTCCCGACGGTCCCTCTCCCAGAAACTCGGAGAACCAGGACTCATGTTCAATTTCCTCGTTGAGTATGGCAAGAGACAAATCGTAGGTACGATGGTCCTTGCCTGCGGTCAGGTTGCAGACGTTGGTATATTGTCTTACCGCACACCTCTCTGCTTCCACCAAAACCGTCAACATTGCCTTGATGTCCGTCGGATCCTTTGGCAGCTTGGCCGGGGGACAGCCCGAGACGTCGTGGAATACCTTCATGTCCTCGGGCAGGTTGCCGCCCAGCTCGTAAATGCGAGGTACAAGAGCCTCGAAATGGTTCCGATCTTCGATACGAGCCGTTTCTGCTATCTCCTTGATTCCTTCTCCTTCCAGTCCTATTAGATTGCATCGAAGGATGGTGTAGTAGTAATAAGTCGTAAGCTCCGCGGCTGCATTCTTGACCAGAAGCTCCACCAGCTGGTCCACGTTCACGCCGGCTCTCTCCACCACTTCTCGCGTCACTTTGGCCATGATATCACCTCCTTTCTCCGACATCGTTCATTTTTCGAAGACTGCGAATACTGCAATCTTCGTCGTGCCTCGAAAGCATTCTTCATGATTTCGAATTCAGCCACCGGCTTCTGTTGTGAGTTCAACAGACTCGTAGCACTCACACCCCCTTGATGACCTTTTGCGTGACCCTGGTACGTGCTTCTGTGGAGTTGAGTAAATTAGGGTTCTTCAAAAAAATCTTTGCCCAAATCCCCGTCATTGGAGTACCCTCTGCTCTCCCAGAACCCCTTGTATTTCTCGTTGTCCGAAAGTTCAATACCCGTTATCCACTTCACCCACTTATATCCCCACTTCTTCTCTGCCACCAGTTCAAAGGGAAAACCTCTCTCCGGCGGGATGGCCAACCCGTTCATCTTATGCGCCATTATTATATCGTTATCCATTATGTAACTTAAAGGAAAGGACGAGGAATATCCATCGTGTGCGTGGAGGATCACTGTATTAGCTTCCGGGCCCACACCTGCCTCTTCGATAAGCTCTCTGACCAACACTCCCTCCCACAGAATAGTTACGCTCCAGCCTTCCACGCAGTTCAGGGTAACGACTTTCTTCTGGCCGGGACGCTTGACTATCTCATCATACCTGTAAGTTCTTGTGCTGTCGACTAAGCCCGAAATGGTCAGTCTGTAATCATCTCTGTCTATGTACTGAGGACCCTTTATGGAGTTCTCCCTGAATTCGTTGATAGATGAGAGCTTCATTCCGTGATACTCTCTTATCTCTGGTAGTTCAGACTTTCCTTCCTCTTTCCTTCCACTGGTGTCCGCGCGCGCGCCAACCGCTGCCAAAACAAGAACGAAAAAAACTGCTCTAAAACCGATTTTTCTCACACTCGCCTCTCTTTCCCCACATTGTCTCATCTCTAAGAAACGCGAATCCCAACTTCTATTCCTTCTCAGTCTTGTGCGCCCTTCTCAGCTCTTCGGCTATGGTTCTAATCTCAGTTAAGTCCTGCTGCAGTTTGCTCCAGCCGTACCAGAGGGCATAATCCGGATTGGCATGGAAAGCCCCTTGGAAAGTCCTCATGCGGTGCTTGAGAAACATCAGAAACAGCTTCTGCTCAATCACGGTAGGTGCATCATGGAAGGTGAGCAGGTCGGGATAGGGATAAGGGTAGTATTCCGGCTTGGGAACTACGTCATCCAAGTACAGGCTGGCGACCACCTGGATCGCCTCAGCCATCAGGTCGTCCGCCTCCCTTATCATGGCGTCGCCTTTCTGCAACTCCGCTCCGGCGAAATCCTTTGAATGGCACCAACCGCACGTGCTTAACATTTCATCACGCTCCTTTTGCCAGTCCTCATGAGTAAGCCGGGCCACATCCGCCGCCTTAACCACGTCAAGTCTGGCAGTGGGGTTTCCAGCCGGGTCCAGCACCCCCAGGCCCTTCAGTATTGTTGCACGGTCAGATGCCCATTCCTCGTCCTCCGGCATGGGAAGCCTCACCGCCAGGAACCCCCAAGCAGTCCGGACGGCGTGATCACCATCCCGCATATGGCAGGTCTGGCAGGTGGGGGCGGCAGCCTCTTGGGGGAGCGTGCCGTTTTGTTTCAGCAGAAATCTGACGCCGTGCTTGGAAGATGAATACATCTCCCACTGAGGATGGTCAATGCCCATATGACAGGTTCGGCAAGCCTGGGGCTGCTTGGCTTCGTGAGTGGAGAAGATGTGCCGGGTATGACAGGCGTCGCACGAAGCTACACCGAAGCCCGGACCGTACGTCTTGAGATCCTCTATCTCCGCCTCAGTCTTCAGGCCGATCTTATGGCACCCGCCACAGCCCTTCATCCCTTCCATTAGCGCCATAGGCTGCCAGTGAGCCGTAGGCATGGCTTTCATGGCTGCCCAGGCCTTGGCATGTTTGCCGTCCATGAACTGCTGAACCCGTGCCTGGTGACACAGCGCACACGCTTCTGGCGTGGGAATTTCTACTTCTGCCACGTCCTGCGCAGAGCTGTGCTGATCACCGTGACATACCGAACAGCCTATATCATTCTGGCTGTGCTTGCTCAGCTGCCAGTCCGAGACGATATTGGGCGTGACCTCTTTGTGGCAGTCGAAGCACCTCTGGGCCAAAGCGCCGGAAGCGACTAACACGCTCAGCACAAGGATAACCATCACTTTGAATTTCATGATGCACCTCTTCGGCTTTTGTTGATAAAGATCTCGTCAAGCCTGACCGCAGATGCCTATCCGGTTTCACGATACTAATTGACAGAATCGAACACTTCCTTCAATATTACTTCAACCTCTGTGGCGATCTTCCTCAACTCCTCATTGCCAATCATCCCCATAGCGGTTGAGGGCTTCATAACGTCAAGAACCGTTTTCCCTTCCTTTTCATAGATGACCACGTTGCAGGGTAACAACAAACCTATATCTTGCTCGGCCAGAATAGCTTTATGAGCCAGAGGCGGATTGCAGGCACCCAGGATGACGTAGTTCGGAAAGTCTATTCCCAGCTTTTCCTTGAACTTCTCCTTCACGTCTATCTTAGTCAGAATTCCGAAACCTTTCTTCTTCAGCTCTTCCGTCACAACTTTCTCAGCTTCGCCAAAAGGGCGGCTTACCTCTTTTTTGAACCCGTAGTTGATCATCTGATTCTCCTGCAAAAGATCCGTTTTATCAGGACTTTATCATCACCAGAAGCATCTTGAATTTCTTTAGGGCTTTGAGAGCGTGTGGCTCATTTGCCGGCATAATGATCATCTCTCCTGACTTCAAGCGAAAAGGTTTTCCGGAAATGACAATCTCTGCTTCGCCGTCCAACAGAAGGACCAGCGCGTCAAAGGGCGCCGTATGTTCGCTCAGAGCCTGTCCCTGATCGAAAGCGAACAGGGTTACAGTTCCGGTTTTTCCTTTAATTATCTCGCGGCTCACCACGGAACCCTGTTGGTATTCTATCAAGTCAACCATTCTTTTTACCTGGGACATTACTGCTTCTCCCTTGGCTTGTCACCTGCCATGCTCCTTCAGGTGGTCTGCTCTCTCCTGGAGAGATTGACCACATGGTCAGATTATCCGTTGCATTCGTGCTTACATGAACCTTTCGAATCGATCCTTCTTGGCTTTACACACCGGGCAGACCTCCGGCGGACCCTCTCGAGCGCACAAGTAGCCACAAACCTTGCACCTCCAAACTGACTGGGAGAGGGCAGAGATACCGACTGCCTCAGGCCTGGGCGTTGCCTTTTTCCTCTCCTCTTTCGAAGGTCGCCTTTCCGGTATGGATTCCGCCTTCTTCTCCCCTTTCAAGACCGCCTCTGAGACATAAAGGGCACAGTAGCAGGTCCCGTATTCGTCAAGATCTGGGTCCCGGTAATCGCAGGGGCATATTATGTCCAGATCTTCTTCCTTCACACCTGCCGGCAATCTGCAGGGACACGACCAGTAGCCGTAGCGCTTTTCATTTACCAGCAACCCCTCCACCAGGTTTGTGGTATGCTTAACGTCCGGGTTAAGATGGTATCCGGAGGCTTCGGCTTCCTTGTCCAATCTTTGATATAACTCATCCACTTCTTTGCTGCTTACCACTATGCCATGACTCATGCGCCTAACACCTCCTTGATCTTCTCCTCTTTATACCCCACGATGCACTCGTTGTTGATTACCAGGGTGGGGAAGGTGCCCCGAGGATTCCAACCCTTGACCTCGTCCAAGACGTTCTCCTGCCGTTCTCCGGCGACGAGATCAACGTCCACATAATGATATTCTATGCCCAACTCGTTTAGAAGGCGCTTAGTCTTCTTACACCATCCGCAGGTGCTGAGGGCATACAGCACAACATCTCCTCTATTCTTCCCTTTGACATGCTTTTTATCCGCCATGCTTTTCCTCTCCCTTTCTCTTTTTGTAATCTTTTATTGCCGCATGTAGTGCATCGGCTGCCAGATTGGAACAATGCATCTTGGCCGGGGGCAGACCTTCCAGTTCGGTAGCCACGTCATTGCGGGTTAGTTTTGAAGCTTCGTCCACATGCATGCCTCTAGCCATCTCCGTGGCCATGCTGCTGGTTGCTATTGCAGAACCGCAGCCAAAGGTTCTGAACTTTATGTCGGTGATGATGTCTTCCTTCACCTTGATGTACATTTCCATGAGATCCCCGCAAACCGGATTTCCCACTTTGCCGTAGCCATCAGCATCTTCTATGATGCCCACGTTTCTGGGATTCATGAAGTGGTCCAGTACCTTCTCACTATAACCTATATCCGCCATATAATTTTGACCCCCTGCTTTAAAGTGGTGATAGCCGTCTCAGCCTTTCAATGGTCTGTTTAACCGCCCTGCTGATTTCAGGCACCTGTCCCATTGTATTCGATCGTCCCAGAGTGATAACCATGGAACCGTGCGCCTGCTCGTGCCTCAGGCCGATGGCCAGCAGAACGTGGGACGGTTCCAGCGTCTTTGAGGAGCAGGCAGAGCCCGTTGAGACCTGAATACCGTGCTTGATGTCCATATTTAGCAGAATGCTCTCGCCCTCAATGCCGCCGAACCGGAAGCTGGCGTGGTTGGGCAGCCTCTGGGTCGGGTGCCCGGTGAGATACGATTCCTCGATTTTCAGAATCTCTTGGATGAGTTTATCCCTGATTGCCTTCAGCCTCTCGCTTTCGCGATTCATCTCTTCCTTGGCGATGCGGGCCGCCTCTCCCATCCCGGCGATGGCGAATATGTTTTCTGTCCCTGACCTGAGCCCCTGCTCCTGTCCACCCCCTGGAAGTACAGTTTGGACCTTGACCCCGGGTTTTATGTAGAGTGCAGCGGCACCCTGAGGTCCATACATGTCGTTGGACGAAAGGGTCAGCAGGTCTATCCCCTCGTCCTGCACGTCTATGCGTATCCGACCTCCGGCGTCGGCTGCGTCAACATGCAGATACAAGGCTTTCCGGTGAACGATCTGGCTGATCTCTTTGATAGGTTGTATGGTGCCTATTTCTGGATTAGCGTACATTATCGACGTCAAAGTTGTCTCTTTGCTCAGGTTATCCTCGAGTTTGGCCAGGTCAACCAGCCCGGTGGAATCCACCGGGATCAAAGTCAGCTCGAATCCGCTTTTCTGAAGCTCTTTAATGGGATTAAGCACCGAGACGTGCTCTATGGCGCTGGCCGCGAGCTTCTTTCCTTTCCCGATGTTCCTTAGTGCCATACCCTTTATGGCAAGATTGTTCGATTCAGTAGCGCAGCTGGTGAAAACGATACAGGTCTCTTTCTCCGCATTGATAAGCTCCGCAACTTTTTTCCTGGCCTCCTCTATGGCTCTCTTTGCCGTCACTCCTGCCGAATGCAGAGAAGACGGATTCCCAAAATCGCTCTTAAGATACCTCTCGGCAAAGGCCAGTACCCTGGGATCTACGGGCATCGCTGATGCGTGATCCAAGTACATTCTCCTCACGTTCTTCCTTTCAAATCAGAACCACATGGTTGTACCCGCATCCAGCGCCAGGTCATTAAGGGTCGCAGCACCCACGATTTTCACTCCCGGTATAAGCTCGACCTTTTCCCAACCCAGCATCTGCTTGGATGCCTCACATACGTAGATTTCGATTCCCATCTCCAAGGTCTTGTCGATCATCTCAGCGACGCTGGGAAACGTCCCCAGCTTCATCTTTTGGGCTGCTCCGGGTTTCAGTATTCTCAATCCCTGGCCCAGATAATAGATCTTGGGATTGAGGTCCATTGCCTTGGCTGTTTGTGCCAGCACCAAGGGTGAGTACTGTCTTTCTGGCTCATCGCTGGTCTGCACGTACAGAATCGATTTTTCGTCTTTCATTTCTGTGCCTCCTATTTACTCTCACAAGCTGCTTTGCTGATTTCCGCCATTTGGTTTATTTCATCCGCTTTATAAAGAAGGTCAGAATGGTTCCCTCTTTTTCAAACTTGAGGATCTCATGCCCGGTTCTCTTGGCCCATCGCTTGATGTCTTGCTCCGCCGCAGGATCGTCAGCCTCGACCTTCAACACCTGTCCCACCTCAATTTTGTCGATTTCCTCCTTGGTCTTGGCGATGGGCATGGGGCAGTACAGACCTACACAATCCAATTCTGCATCGGGCACAATATCCGGGTCCATCGATGCTGCCTCCTTTTATCAGCGACAACAGGTCTTGTGTAGAGCTTTACCTCTCTTATAGATATCAGCGTCCAGAGCGTTGTCAACTCTTTTTTCCTCTCAATTCCACCAATCGACTCCTCACCTCTTCCACATGCCCGACCACTTTTACCTTCCTCCATATGCTTCGAATTTTTCCGTCAGGATCTATCAGGAAGCTACTTCTCACCACGCCCCAAAACTCTTTTCCGTACATACTTTTCTTCTGCCATTCACCGTAGGCCTCCAACACCTTATGTTCGGTGTCGGAGAGAAGCGTTATTTTCAGTTGGTGTTTATCTGCAAATTTGCTGTGGCTCTCTATCGAATCAGGACTGACGCCCAGGATTAACGCATTGAGTTTTTTGAAATCTTCCAGCGCTCTGGTGAAATATGTCGCCTCCATGGTACATCCGCTGGTATTGTCCTTGGGATAGAAATACATAACCAGCCATTTGCCTTCGAAATCCTCCAGGCACACTTTCTTGTTGTCCTTGTCTGGGAGACAGAACCGGGGCGCCTTGTCACCTGTTTCTACCATGAGCCGTTACCCCTATTTTTCAAGGAACTCTATGATTTCGCCAATGTCCGGCAGCTCCGAAATAGGATATACTTTGATGAATACTATCTTTCCGTTCTTATCCACGATGATGTTGGCCCTTTCCGAAATTCCGTTTTTGTCCCTGAAGATCCCGAACACCTTCGCCACCTCTCCGTGCGGCCAGAAATCCGACAGAAGAGAGATCTCCTTTATCCCTAAGCTATCCGCCCAAGCCTTCTTTGATGGTATAGAGTCTACGCTGATTCCCACAGCCGCGGTGCCCAGGGAATCAAACGTAGCCTTGTTATCCTCCAAAGATTTCATCTGCTTGGCACAAACGCTGGTCCAAGCCAAGGGGTGAAAAGAGAGCAGAACCTTCTTTCCTTTATGTTCCGCCAGCCTAAACTCTTTTTCGTTCTGATCTTTTAAGACAAAATCTTTTGCCTGATCGCCTACCTTGGCTCTTTTCGCCTCTTCCATCGTCTTGACCTCCTTTTGTCGTTTGAGGTAAAACTCAAAGCTACAAAGAAAGCAAACCTTCCACCTTCCTGATTCTCTCCTCTTTGGACAATCTCTTTGTCACGGGATTGAAATCTCCGTAAAGAGCTTTGTGAAATGCCGGCTTGTCCGTTCGATATATGATTCCCAGGGGAAGCTTGTCCCTTCTTTTGGCCACGCTCATCGCCTCTTCGTAACCGCCGGGTTCGGAATCTAAGATCTCCACCAGTTTGTTATATCTCTGATAGGTGTTATTGAATGTCACGCATGGCTGCAGGACATCCACGAACGAAAAACCTTGGTGCTGAACTGCCTCAGCCATGATGTCGACTAGATGCTTCAGTTTGACCGGATAACCCCGGGCCACAAAAGTCGCGCCAGCTTCCAACATGAGGGCCAGCGGATTGAAGGGCTCTTCGATGCTCCCTTTTGGCGTGGACGGCCCCTTAAAGCCCTTCTCGCTGGTGGGAGTGAATTGTCCGGTGGTCAGACCATACACACCGTTGTCGTGCACCATCACAGTAATGTCTGCATTCCTCTTGGCGGCGAACATCATGTGGGCCAGCCCCTCACCGAAAGCGTCACCATCTCCGGCAAATGCCACCACCTTGAGATCGGGGTTGGCGATCTTCATCCCCTGCACCGTGGTCATGGATCTGCCATGAATTGAGTAGAGCCCGCTGAGGTTAAGATAATCGAAGATCTTTCCGTGGCAGCCTATACCCGCGGAGATGATGATCTTATCCCTTTCGATTCCTTTCTCCTCAAGTGCCTTCACCGCCTTCTTGAAGGCGCTGAGTATCCCGAAATTCCCGCAGCCGGGACACCAGGTATTCTCTGCGTAAGTGTCAAGATCATCCATTTTGAACCGTTTCCTTCAGACTGGATTTCTTCCCAGCCTGTCAAAACTTTTTGAACTTGTCGCCGGAAACACCGCACACCGGGCATTTCTCCGGCGCTGTTCCTTCGTGAGTGTATCCACACACCGGGCAGACGCACACCTCGGAGATTTTCAAGTCCTTTCCCTGGCTCACCTCCTGCTTTGCCTTTGTGTACAACTCAGCATGGACCTTCTCCGCCTCAATGGCGTAGTGCATAGACAGCTCAGCTCCCTTTTCCTCTTGTAGGTGAGCTATAGCCATGAAGGCGGGATACATCTCTTCCACCTCGTATGTCTCCGCCGCAATGTAGGCATCCAGATTCTCTGCAGTGTTTTTGATCAGGCCCAGTTGCCTGGCATGGTTTGTGGCGTGCACCTGTTCGGCAGACGCTATTGCCTTAAAGAGCCTGGCAATGTTTGCATATCCCTCTTTTTCAGCCTTCTCGCTGAATATTAGGTATTTCATGTGAGCTTGGGATTCGCCGGCAAATGCCTCCTGCAGCGATTTCTCCGTCATCTTCCCCGTCTTCTTTGTCATTTCCTTGCCTCCTTTATTTTGTCAGCCAGCTCCACCGGATCAAAGGGTCTGCCGTCATATTTCTTGATCAACACCTTTGGCTCAATACCAGCTTTCTCTCTTAGCAAGCATGCAAACTGTCCAATGCAACTCTGCTCCACGACTATCGGATACTCCCCCTTATGCTTTTCGAGTTTCCACACGGGCAGAGGTTCCAGGTACACCGGCTGAACGACCGTCGCCTCGATCTCACCGGCTCTGAGCGCCTCCAGGACACTGAGTGTGGTAGATCCGTAGGTGAAAATCACAGGACCTTTGTCACCATAAACGTTTACCGTGCGCATCCCTTTCATGTGCTCTACGATGGCCCTCCCTTTTTTCTGCCTTTTCTCCTGCATTTTAGCGATCATATTGGGGTCTTCTGTCGTTATTCCGAGTTCATCGTGCTCGTAGCTGTCCCACTTGACGAGTTCTTTGCTTGGCGGAAACAGAAGCGGTGACACGCCGTCGCCGGTGTCTGAGTATCTTTTGTATTCCCCGCCTGTGTGCATGACCGGCTCAGGCCATTTGGCTTTCTTGGCATCGATATCAACGGTCATTCTGCTCTCCGCTAGATGTTTCTCGGTAAGCAGAATACCCGGAGTCTGGAATCTCCAGAGAAGATCCAGCATTTCGGCGGCAAGATAAAACGCCTCCTCGATGGTGCTGGGAGAAGCAACGATTCTGGGGAATTCGCCATGCCCTTGATGAATGGCGAAATCCAAGTCTCCCTGCGACGTGTAGGTGGGAACGCCTGTGGACGGCCCGGGTCTGGAACCCATGTAACAAAGAAGCGGCGCCTCCAAGGCTCCTGCGAGGGAGAAAGCTTCCTCCATCAGCGCAAATCCGCCTCCGCTGCTTCCCACCATGGCTCTTGCGCCGGCAAAGACTGCACCGATGGCCATGTTGATTACAGCTATTTCATTCTCCGGATGCACCGCGGTCACACCCAACTCCTCGCTGTGTGCTGCCAGGTAATGCAGTATGGCTGAAGATGGAGTCATCGGATAAGCGAAGTAGAGGTCCAAACCTCCGGCTGCTGCTCCCAGCGCTATGGCCTCGTTTCCGGTGAGGATTGGCCTCTCCCTGTCTCCGTTTTCCAAGCGGAACTTGCCGCCTATCTGGGGATGGACCATGTCATATATGCTCATGGCATAGGCGATGTTGTGTTCGATGTCTCTGGGATACTCCTGGTCTATGATCTTTTTGAGACAATCCTTTTCGCATCCGACGGCAGCAGCCAGTATGGCCACTGCCCCAACCCCTATCCTCAAATCCGGATTGGGATACTTCTTGGCCTCCGTCATCAAAGGCACCCCGACACCTTCCGCGTCTTTCACCGCATCGGAGTTATATGCGAGGATTCCGCCGTCGGTCAGGTGTTCCTTGTGTAGGTCGTAGCTTCTTCTGTCCGGCGCCACCACCAGGTCTGCGTTCATATAGTGGCTGGTGATTCTCCTCGTCGCAGTGCTGACCACGGAGAAGTTGTGTCCTCCTTTAATCAGGCTGCCATAATCATCCATGTGAAATACCTGTCGCCCCGTGTTGGCAAAGAGCCTGGCGGCAACAGCTCCCGCCTTCCTTATGCCTTCACCCGCCTTTCCGCCGACCAGAAACGTAAAGACATCCTTTACCATATTCACAGCTCCCCTGTGTATCTTCTATAGTAGTCTTTTTTCACCCTGGATCTTCTGTATGTCTGTGATATCCTGGGTAACCTCCATACATCCGAGATACTCACCCTTTCTGTTCCGAACCGGGAAGTAGCGGATGTAGACCAGCTTCCCTTTCAGATTTATCCAGAACTCAGCCACTTCCTTTTTGCCGTTCTTGAAATCCTCCAGTATCTGATTGACCAGATGAATGCTCTTTTGCGGGTGACATTGCTGCACCTTGTTCCCCAGAACCGCCTTGGTTCTCAGAAAGATCTTGTCCTTAGGCTGGCTGAAGTAACGGACTCTATCGTCCTTGTCCACAAAAGTTATCTCCACTGGCAGGGAGTCAAACATGGCTTCGATCTGTTCGCTTGACAGGCTGCCGGTCTCAAAATCTACCATCCCGACTTCTGCTGATTTTGCAGCCGCTGGTTTCAGGTCTTCTGTGACGGTCCTGGCAGACTCTGGAGTAAAACTACAGTAGCCGATCTCATTGAACTGCTTTTTTATCTCCGTGAACTCCTCCCCGCTTATCACTTTCAGCGAGGTAGGAAAGAGAATGTTATTCTCTTTGTAAAAGTGAGTGGACAGCAACTCAACCAATGACAGAGCTGCTTCCTCCAGTTGACCGACGAAATCCTCGAAGCTCATTTTGTCATGCGCATCCAGGAGTTTGTAAATCTTCTTTTCTATGTCTCTGATTTGATCATGTTCGGTCCACATCATTGCCGGAGGCTGAGTGATCCCATGTTTCTCCAGATAAGGAAAAAGAACGTTCTCTTCCCGCAGATAGTGGGTCTCCGATTCCCTGAAATGCTCCGCAATTCGACCCAGCTTCTTGCTCTTCTCGCTGTCTGAAGCGGCATCCTTTTCAACTTGGAGCTGTTTTGCCGCCTCTTTGAACTCGGCGGCAAATCTCACAAGTATCTTGTGCTCTTCCATCAAAATGTGAATCGGGTGCCCTGGCGGTGCTATGGATTTCTCCTTCTCCAGCAACTCCTTGAACAGGGCTATATGAACGTCACAGAACTTCCGAATCTCTTCCGGCGGCATGCCCTCGTTTATCAGTTCCTCCTCTATCCGCGCGATATCTGGGGGCGTCACGTCCTTAAACGCGGCCTTGAATTTTTCCTTTATTTCTTCTGCGCTTTCGCCCCGGTGCAGCCTTTTGACCAGTTCTTTTAAAAACTCCTTTTTGTTAACTTCTTTACCCAAGGATCCTCCCATTCTTTTGGTTCCTTCAATTCTTATATGAACTCTTCTTTTGATATTTCGCCTGTGTCCATTTCCTTCCGTCGCTCCCCTTGAGTAGCCGTGCTTCCCTATTTCTTTTCCGTTCCGCCTTGGAGCTTGAATCGCAACCAGTCATGCATCTCCTGAATGTTCTTGGACATATACCATCTTCCGTTGGCGAAGACCCCATAATCCGCGCCGGACATGGCCGAGGCAAAGCGAGTGGAATTGGCAAAGAACAGCCACTGTTCCACCCATTTCTTCTCGATGGCTTCGTCAAATATGTTGGCTCGCTGAGGCAGGCCTACGGCCACCCCTTTTTCCCAGGCGGTCGAGAGAATCTTGGTAGCTGTCAGGGTCATTTCGTTGGTGGTGCGGATAGTGTTCTCGAAGCGCGCAAACTGATTTTCCACCCACTGGCTGCTGTGGCAGGAGACGCAGACGGTCTGCATGGTCTGGCGCCTGGTGTTCATCTCGTCCTCGTCGATGAGATAATCAGCCGCTGGCTCGCCGGACAGCTCCGTGGGAAGTGGAAGCCCTGCCTGGTTCAATATGGTTGCAGTATTTGGAGACACCGGATGCGGGTGCGCATAGATCACGCCAAAGATTCTCCACCAGAGCCGGTCATTCATCTGATGGCTGCGCTGGGCCACCACCTCGTCGCTGCTGTTGGTCAGCAAGCTAACATGACAGGCGGCGCAAGTGGGCGCGGTGAAGCTTCTGCCGACCACCCAGGGGACTGCGTCGAAATCCCACTCCTTGCCCAAAGAAGAAAAGATGTTTCCGTGCTTGCTGACCTGGTAAACCTTGTAGGCTGGCACGTCAGGGCCCTTGTGGCATTCCGAGCAGGTGTAAGGCTTTCTGGCCATCTGAATGGAAAACTGGTGCCGGGTGTGGCAGGCTGCGCAGGAGCCCATGCTCCCGTCCGGATTAATACGACCCACCCCCTGGTTGGGCCAGCCGGAAAGGAGAGGAAACTCCATCTCGCCTAGTACCGTCTCCCGAGATGTCGTACCTTGCACCATCACCTCAGTCCCATGACAGTATAGGCAGGATTCGAAATCCGTCTCCTCGTCCGGGTCCGTAAGCGTCGTGCTGGAACCATCGAAATCCTGGATACCATTTATCGAAGTAATCAGACTATGGTACACCGGGTTGTTGGTAAGATTGATGTGGGCGTACGACATGATGTTCTTCTCGTACTGACTCCTCTCCGTAGGGTGGCAGGCGGCACAGTCCTCCGGCGTGACCACGGTATGAACCTGATAACCTCCGTGTTCGAAGCTGTCCCGATGCTTTTCCGGATTCATGTTGTGACACTCGGCACACCCGACTGTAGTCGTTTTAAGGTCGTCCGGAATGCTGTCCGCCGACACTCGGCGCCCCAGTTTCTCCTTGACCACGGCATCCGCGGGAGTCATTTCGGAATGAAGGCTTTTTTCCCAATCGGCCACAATACCCGGCGTTACCGAAGCATGGCACGGTAGGCAGCTTTCTGTCGCTTCACTAACTCGTGCCTCTTGAGCGTGCAATAGGTTGAGAGGAAAAGCGAGGACCAGAATAGCGAGCAGATCGGGCCCGATTACCTTAAACGCCCTGCAAGCTTTGTCACTACTGGTCCGGCGTCGAACCAGCTTAGAGCGGTTACCTGACATGGCGCCCTCCACGGTTTGGCCTTTTGTTAAAGAAGCTTTTGCTCTTGATGCTTTTTTTGAATCTCGTCTGCCAGTCTTGCCAAAGATCTGAAATCTTCCTCTTTGGGATAACCCTTCACCAGTACCGGCGACAGCATTTCCGCTTTCAGATTGGTCAGCATGCCGGTGATTTGATCTATCATCTTCCCGCCCCAGCCGTAGGAGCCGATCACCGAAGCGAATCTCAGCTTCGGTCTCAAGACATTTGTAAGATAGGTGGCATAGACAACACTGGGATGAGGACCCACCAGAACGGTGGGCGAGGCGATTACTAAGGTGGCCGTATCAACCAGGGCCATGGCCAGCTCTCCTATGTCGGTTACCGTCAGATTGAATGGCTTGACGGTTATTCCTCGCTCCATCAGCGCATCCACAAAATAGTCGACCATTCTTTTGGTGCTTCCGTGCATGGAAACGTAAGGTATCACGACCTCATTTTTCACATCATCGGAAACCCACTCTCCGTAGGCATCGAGAATGAGTTTGGGGTCATCATAGACCGGCCCGTGACTGGGAGCGATCGTTCTTATCTCCAGATCCTTTATCTTCTCCAGGTTATTCCTGATGGGAGCTCTGAAGGGCATCATGATCTCCGCATAGTATCTCTTGGCAGCTTCATAAACTAACGCTTCATCAGTTACAAACAGATCGCTTGTGGCCAGGTGCGAGCCGAAGAAATCGCAGGAAAAGAGAATCCTGTCCTCCTGCAGGTAAGTGCTCATGGTCTCCGGCCAGTGCACCCAGGGAGTGTAGATAAACTGCAGAGTCTTGTCTCCCAGGGACAGCACTTCGCCATCATTGACAGTAATGAACTTATCATCAGGTAAAAGCAGTAGATCAATAAGCATGGATTTACATTTGGGGTTAGTCACCACCTTTGCATCAGGATACTTTGCCAGTGTGCCGGGGATTGAACCGGAGTGATCCTGCTCGGCGTGATGGGCAATAACATAGTCTATCTTTACAATTCCAAGCTTCTCTAAATTCTCCAAAAGCTGGTGTTCTTTAGTAGGATCAACCGTATCCACAAGCGCGACTTTCTCGCTCCCCTTTATCAAATAGGCATTGTAACTGGTTCCGTCCGGAAGGGGTATCAGCTCGTCAAATAATCTTCTATCCCAATCTATTGCTCCTACCGAATATATGCCCGGCCTCAACACTTGGAAGGCCATGTCAGTTCTCCCTCCTCAAGTCCCTCTTAGCTTAAGTCAAAAAATCAAAACTTGCCGTCCATTCTGAATTCAGCTACATCCAGCCAGCAGCCGTTATTGCTCACCGAGTCGTATTGGGCCTGAAGCAGAACGTAGTGCAGCTTCTCCTCCTCGCAGATTTTCTCAAAGATCTCCTTGGCCTTTGGATCAGTCGCTTTCTTGGAAGACTTCTTGAAGAAGTCAACCGCGTTCCTCTCCAGATCCATGCCGATGCTCATCGCCTCAAGCTCCCCTGCCTTTTCTCCCTTTTTCAATTTCAACTTGAGTCGCTCGATCAGAGGGGACGGGCCTTTCAACTGCTCCTCCTTGACCAGCTTCTTCCACTCGTCGCCGCCGATCACCTCGCTGAACAGCTGGCTGAAGGTATCCAGATGCCTCACCTCGTCGTCGGCCAGTCTTTTGAACATTCTCTTCCCCAGCTCGTTGTGAGTCACCACCTCGGCGTGCAGAAAGAAGGCCTTCCCGTTTATCTCCAGCCTGATGGCCTCCCTGATCACGTCGCGCACCTCATCGCTTATCTCAGCCATTTGATCTCTCCTCTCCTGACACTCATGATCTTGCTTATTTTTCGTTTTAATCCTACTTCCAGACCTCGAACTGACTCTTGTCCGCCCCACAGACCGGACAAACCCAGTCATCGGGTATCTGCTCAAAAGCCGTACCTGCTTGGACGCCGTTGTCGGGATCACCTTCTTGTGGATCATAAACGTAACCGCAGACGATGCACACGTACTTTTGCATTTCCTCCTCCCTCAGGTAAGATGCTTCATCCTCTCCCCGGTACTTCGGTCTTTACTAAGTGGAACAGACTCCCCCTTTTGCTTTATCAGGCGTGAAGCCGGCTTCTTCTATCCGCTTCGCGATGAGCTTTTCGTCCACGTCCCCGTCCACCCTGATCAGCCTTTCATCAAGCGATATCTCCACGTTCTTGACGCCGGGAATTTCCTTGACAGCCTTCTCCACAGCCGATTGGCAGTGTTTGCAATTCATGTCGGGCACGCGAAAGGCGTGCTTGGCCTCGGTCATTTTCTCGCTCTTTGCTCTCCAAAAACCCTTGATCAGCAAACCGACAAACAACGCCACCGAGAGAAGCTGCACCACGTAGGGTATCTCTCTTCCCTTAAACAACATATCCTTGACCACCACCCCCGCCAACAACGCATCCAGCACAATTCCGGATACCAGCGCCAGCGAGATTATGGAGAGAAGATAGATAAAAAGAACCTTCTTCCCGAATTTCTTGGCCACGAAAGCAATTGTCACCGCATTTGTGGCCGTGCCGGCGATGAGAAAGGCAAGACCCGCTCCCGGCACCAATCCTTTGCTCATCATAGCCGCAGCCACCGGTACCGATGCGATGGCACAGACGTACAAGGGAACTGAAACCGCGAGCATGAGAGGATAAGCAATGACCGGATTGGAAAGATACACCTCGGATATGTCCCGCGGCAAAACAGCGGACAGGATACCGCCGATTAGAATTCCCCAGAAGATGGTCCTGCCAATGTCCTCCGGCAGTTCACCAAATCCGTAGTTGAAACCGTCTTTAAGCCTGCTCTTGAGTGAATGGGCATGTCCGGGAGGGATAGGCAAGTTTTTCCTATCCAGTCTCTCCTTCACCAGAAGGCTTACCAGCGAGCCCACCAGCAGTCCTCCGGCCAGGGCGGATAAGGGCCTGACTACGGCGAATGTCACTCCCAGGAAAGCATAGGTCACGAATATGGAATCGATACCTGTGGTGGGAGTGGACACCAAGAACGACAAGGTCGCCGCCTTTGATGCACCGTCGTTTCGCAGGCCGGCAGCCAGAGGAATCACCCCACAGGAACATATGGGAAGAGGTATCCCAAAAACGGTCGCTTTCCAGACCGAAGAGAAACCCGCTCCTCCCAGATGCTGCCTGATGAATCTCTCGCCGATAAACGCATGAATCAGGCCCGAGAAGAGAAAACCCAGTATCAACCAGGGACTGACAATCAAGGTGAAGTCCCATATCTGGCGTATTACATTTACTAAAATGTCCGTCACCTTTTATCCTTCTTTTTCAAACAATCTTTACACACGCCCTTGAAGTAGCCGTGTTTTTCATCGATCCGATGCCCGCTTATCTCGATCTGCCCCTCGTAAGGGCACTGGACCTCGATGTCGAAGATTCTACCGCAGCTTTTGCACAACAGATGGTGATGAGGACACTCCTTCACGTCGTATCTGGTCTCGGTGCCGGTGATGGTTATGCTGTGGATGATCTCCTTCTCCAGAAAAGCGTTCAGCGTGTTGTAGATGGTGGTCCTGGAGATGGTGGGAATCTCCTTAACCAGCTCCTGGTATATCATCTCCACCGTGGGATGGTTCTCATGCTCCTCGAGGAACTCAAGAATCCTCAACCGCTGATAGGTTGGCTTGACTCCCTTCGACTCCAGAAGCTCTTTGTATTGGTTCGCTTTTGTATTCATTTTAAAGTAGTATACGATACAAATCTGGAATCGTTTAATTATTTCATCCAAATCCCGAAGAAGTCCGCTGAATTTCTAATCACTCCGAGGTACATTATCCGGCAAGCGGTTACGTTTCCCCGCTTCTGCCTGTCAACTGCCAACTTCTGCCATGAACGAACAATCTTGAACCAATTTCATTTCTAAACGCTCTCCAAATATGTTTGAGGCAGAAGCGTTTGTCAATACGTCTAAATTGCATAACAATCACGTAGCCAATTGCCGTATTCGGTTCGTAGACCGAAGCTCTTTCTCGACAAGCACTTGGAAATGTAGGGGTTCGATTTATGGGCACATCCTGAGCCTGTGGTTCGACAGGCTCACCACCCCGAGTAAAACCGAGGCGCCGAAGGATCGAACCCGCGGGCGGATACGTCCCGCCAAAGATGTGAACCGCATGGTTCGCACAAAAGGCGGGGCCTCACGAATGGGGCCCCTGCAAAACTTGGTGCCCGCACCAGGCATTTGTAGGCAGGAAAATAGTGCAGAAAATAGTTGACAGCGCTGCAGGAATGACTATAATATCCAAAAGTAAGATAACGGACAGACCTCGGAGTTCGGCTACGAGGTGAGGGGTTTCGCGCTCTTCAGTGAATTCGTCTTTCAAGTGCGCAACGCCCCCAGTGAAGAGAGTGTGAGTTAAGAGGCGCCGAAGGCACGCCCCGGCGGCGGGCAATACGTCACAGAAGAACTTTCATGACGAGAAGGTGAAGATTATGCGGACCCCGGA
>CAYGCR010000029.1:33364-37814 GCA_964348415.1 uncultured Ignavibacteria bacterium
TGCTCCTTGACGAACTCGATCGGATGATGGACTCAGAAGAAATCGACATCCATCGTGCCTTCGTACTGAAGACAGCTCATGTGTTTTCCTCGATTGGCTCGGGCTTCTCGCTAACGGATGGAAAAAACGAGTGGGGGATTGACTTCTGCCGGGTGGATTCACCAGTGTTTACCCTCGCCCAATGCAAGTGCCCTGAGCGCGAGTACCTAGAGAGCGAGAGGAGACCCAAGCAATACGACCGAGATGCCGTTGAAGATCTACTCACCGGAATCAACTTTGTCCTTGACACGGAAAATGTCTACCAAAACGCTCACTTGGATCTGAAGCACTTCAAGAACGCTTACCATGAGAGTCTTCGAGAGTGGGAAAAAGAGACCTCTCTTCAAGCTGGCCTTGCAGTCTTCGGCGAATTGACCCCCCAAGCAGACCACTACTTTCGAAATCAGAAGAACACTCTCAAACCGAAAGGTGTGGAGCTTCTCCTTTGGGATTGGGGAAGATTCAACGACTTGCTCACGGTCCCCGATGTTGATGTCCAATCCATGAAGCTCAGTTTCACACTAGAGGATCCTGGAAGACAGTTGCTCCGGCGTCAGTCTCCCGTCTGCCTTGTTCGCGGGATCGACCTTGTCAACGCTTGGAACGAGTATCAGTGGAGGCTCGTGGACTGGAATGTTCGAGCGGAGATCGAGAAATCCCCTACGAACCAGCGAATTCGAAACACCCTTCTGAGCCCTGCAGGGCGACGTCACTTTCACGATTACAACAATGGGCTTTTGCTGGTGTGCAAGCGGATCTCCTATAAAGACCTGGCTGGAAAGAAGCTTAACATCATGCTTCGGCAGCCACAAGTCATCAATGGGTGCCAAACCTTGCTGTCTCTCTTTCGAGCGTATATGGATCTTTCAGAAAAAGATAAGGCGCACTTTCGAGAAAATGTTTTGGTCCAGCTCAAGGTCATCGAGAACCAACAGCCGGACTACGTTGAGAGGATAATCCTCAGCACCAATGATCAGAACCCCATGTCTCCCCGAAGCTTGAAATCAAACACCCCTGAGCAAAGAAAACTGCAGACCAGTTTTAGAACCTTCTTCGCCCCGTATTTCTACGAGCGCAAGGACGGCCAGTTCGACGGACTGCTCAACTTCGGGCAAAAGACCCCTTGGTTCAGGCCAACCGAGTATCAAATCAAATCGGGGAAGAAGAAGTATCGCGTTCTAGACAATGAGGTCCTTGCACAGGAATGGCTTGCCTTCATCGGTTATTCGCATAGGACCTTGCGGGGCGGCTTTAGCCTCTTCGACAACGATGAACTTTATCGAAGCGCCTTCTTCGTTTCGCAAAAACCGTGCAGCAGCAATCAAAAGGCTGTTCGAGAAAGGCGTGCTTACCCTCGACCCATCGGGGAAACCCGTTGAGGACGTGCCGACCGTGGAATCCAGTCTGCTTAAGGATGAGAAGTATCTCTTGGGCACAGTCATTAACAACATGGGTGACGTTATCGTTGAGCTTTTTGCAATGATCTTGTGTCTCCGGTATGGACCACTAGACGATCAGAAATGTGGTGCCATTCTGAAGTACCCGCCCATAAGAGTGCACATTGAGAATCCTTATGCTGAGCTGGCGAGAGATGCGAACAAAGCAGAGTCCAAACACGTTCTGAACCTGATCTATGAGTTCGTCCGTTTTTCTCTTGAGCAGTATGTCATCAAGTATGACGCGGTTATAAGGGCTCAACCCAGATTAAAATCATTCCTGGCTCAGAGAAATACAGTGGACAAACTCAGAGATTTCGTTCTTGATATCAATGACGACAAGACTCCCCTTTTGTCGGAAAGTTGGTGCCCCGGAGACCGTCCATTCGTCGATACTCTCCCGGATGTGCATTAACCACCGCGGCTGGCCCCACAAGCGGCCCACATCTATGTTGCGGGATAGCTCGTGGGCCAAAAGCCCCGCGCTCCTGGCACCATTCATTTGTTAGGTGCGCAGGGCACCTGCCACACATGGTTCGGTTCAATGATCCAGATTGCCGTATCCATTATCGATCGACTGATTATGCTGTTGGAGCGAAGAACTGCATCCGAACGCCGGATCTTTGAAGATCACATCCAACCGCTATTTCTAGATCTGACCACCATACACGAGGATTACCGAAATGCCTTTCACGAAGTCTCCGAGGTATTCAGAGACAGGAACGTGCCCGCCCACAGAATCGCCGAAAAACTACAGAGGAGGAGACTGGAGCTGGAACACCTCCGAGCAAAGATATTTGCGTATACCAAGGCTATTGAGTCGAAAGTAGCACGAAAACCTCGTTGGCTCTCGGAAGAAGGAATGGCCTTCTTGAATTCGGTGCAATCGTATTTTGAGACCGGGGTTTCTGAGAGCCCGACACTTTATCCTGTTAAGGGGTCTACTTGGTTTACAAGTCTCTTGGATCTCATTTACATCAGCAACATGAACGGAACGCTGACCCGCCCAGACTGTATCCAACTAGCTGACGAGATGGCGCAGGCCATTGACCGGAACTGGGCCCGTGTGACAATTGCTTACGCGAATCTAAGGATACGATGCTTGAAGTGACAGCACATTGAAGCACACTAGGCGGCCGGGTGGCCCGGTCTGCTTGCCAGACCAGGTATATCCTAAAGCTTGTAGGTCAAGCATGGCGCAGCCTGCTTGACAAAATAAATGGACGGGTGGCCCACAGCTCTGCTGTAGGGTGCCTGCGGAAACCTAGAATATGATTAGAAAAGTCATTTTAACGGCCATTTTACCCACCCTCCTCCTTACGTGGGCATGCGCAAGCTCGCAAGAAGTGCCAAGCTCCACCCAGCAGGTACCTGCACCACTTCCGAAGGATCAACCGTCAGGTAGCGAGTTTGCCCAAACCGCCACCGGCACTGAAATACCTGAGGCAGTGCGCATTCAGTTCGAGCAGGGGGCGACCTCCGCCACATTGGAGGGTACTCTTGAGGTCGGAGTGAAGAAGCGCTATGTCCTTCACGCCTTTGCGGGTCAGACAGTGCGGGTCTTCGTCGAGCCCTTGGGGCTTCATCTCAGGATTTGGGGAGAGAACGGGACAGTGCTCAGAACCGAAGATGACCATCTTGAATTTTGGCGAGGTGAACTGCCCGTAACGCAAGAATATCTAATTGAGGTCGCTCTACCTTGGGAAGATCCTGTCCAGGGGGAATGGGGTTTCAGACTATCGGTTCAAATTAATCCAAGGGGCGAGGCGATTCAATGGCGGACATATCGGAATGAAGAGCACGGCTTTGAATTGAAGTACTCGGATTATTTTGTTGCATCAGCTCCCCCACCTGCAGTGCCTCTAATGAAGGGGAATCTAGTCCTCAGCTTGACTTTTGTTGGAAGTGAGTATTTCGAAAACACCAACTTGCGCAACGTGTATTTCATGGTGGGGAGCAGTGCCGACACGGATATCGTCGCTGACTGCGAGACCAGAAAGGGCCGCTACGAAAGTGCGGAAGGAGAGGAGACCCTAAACTCCATTACGTTCCACAAAGGAGCATTCACCGAGGGAGCCATGGGTTCTTTCTATCGATCAGAAATCTATCGGACCCTCCACAGGGATGCTTGCTACGAGGTAGCATTCCTTATCCATTATCATAACATAAGGGGTTATGATCCAGAAAGCGGCATCAAGAGATTCGATAGAGAGGCCGTTTTGCAGAAACTGCGAGAGGTGTTTTTGACATTCAGATTTGTGGACTAGCAGTGGGTCAGCAGCCCCATGCTCCTAGAATGTGTGTATACGTTGGATGAACTGTGAACCCCCCTATTGTCCCCCTTAACATGGAGACCTAATGAATTTATCCCCCTGACAAGGGGTTCACCCTGCACTTCGTCCTGAGACTCAGTGTCGAAGGAAAGATTCACCCTGAAGGGGATACAGGGGGTTAGTATGATTATGAATCCGGGCTGACGAGCAAGCCTGTTATCCTTCTTTCTCCTATCAATAGTTTTGGTAAGGGAGGACAGAGTGTTTTGGGCTGGTATCATCATGAGTATCATCTCGGGAGTCTTTTGCTTTCAGATGGCCAAAGAGAAAAACAGAGAGCCATGGGCTTGGTTGGTTTTGGGTTTGGTGTTGCCGCTGATTGCTGTTATTGCTATCAGCGTTTCTTCTACCAAGAAGGTGCAGAGAGAAGAGGCTGGCTTCTCCTGTCCCGAATGCGGCCATGATGTCCGAAGTGAGGAGAAATATTGTCCCAACTGCGGGGTCGAATTTGACTGGAGTGAAAATTCATAGACAATTCACTTCCCGTTGGATCGATTTCTATGCTCTATCAGGTCTTGCTCGCCCATGGAGGGGTGGCTCATAGCTCTGCTGTGGTAAACTCGTACATCCTCCCTTTAATTCCCTCCCACTTCTGGTCACCTTGTGCTTCTACTTCGCCCTTCGGTCTGAGCTCAGGGCCGA
>CAYGCR010000030.1:0-37350 GCA_964348415.1 uncultured Ignavibacteria bacterium
TTGAAGAAGGTTCTCGATCTTGGCTCTCACTGTCTTTTCATCGGTGAGATAGTTGCAACTCACGTCGATTCGGAGTATCTGAATGAAAACGGTGAGCCGGACGTGGAGAAGATGAAGCTCTTCTGTTACTGCCCCAAGGCTCACCAATATCGGGCCGTCGGTGACGCACTGGCTCTGTACGGCAGAGCATAGGGCAATCAAAAAGACGGTGGCACTCGTTGAATGTAGTTGCTCGATTCATCGAGCAGAAGTTCGCCCCATAAATGGGGCAACTACGATCGTTATGGTCCGGTCAGATCGTTGAATGCCGATTTTGTGGTTGCTGGGTTCATCGAGTGCTTTGACGGGGCTGAGTGCCCCGCCCTGTAAACTGAAGATCGACGATTTTTCCCGTACGCCGGGGAATTCATGCCGTCCCTTATAGTAAAGAAAAGCAGCTTGGACGAATTCGAGTTTGACATAATCAAAAAGGACAAGAACTCCAACGCGAGGGTGGGGCTGATTAAGACCCCGCATGGGGATGTTAATACTCCCGTCTTCATGCCGGTGGGGACACAGGCTACGGTCAAGACGCTTTCCTCGGAGGACCTCAAGGGAATCGGAGCGGAACTCATATTGGGTAACACCTATCATCTGTACTTAAGGCCAGGTCACAAACTGGTGGAAAAGGCTGGCGGTCTGCACAAGTTCATGAGCTGGGACAGACCCATACTGACTGACAGCGGAGGCTTTCAGGTATTCAGCTTGAACTCGCTGACCAAGACGACAGAGGAAGGTGTGACCTTCCAATCGCACCTGGACGGCTCTTATCATCTCTTTACTCCGGAGAAAGTCATTGAGATTCAGCGTGCCCTGGGTGCAGACATCATAATGGCACTAGATGAACCTGTCTCCTATCCATCAACCATTGAACAGGCGGACAGGGCAAACAAGCTAACCTTGAACTGGGCGCAAAGGTGTAAGCACTCCCATAAGGAATTGGAAAATGAAGGCTCCAAACACAAACAAGCATTGTTTGGTATCATTCAAGGCAGCAGTTATCCGGAGTTGAGAAGGATATCGGCCGAGACTCTGATTGAGCTGGACTTCCCCGGATATGCCATAGGCGGGCTTTCTGTAGGAGAACCCAAGACCGCAACTTTCGAGATGACCGATCTGTGCGTTTCGTACATTCCTGAGGAAAAACCAAGGTATCTTATGGGCGTGGGAACCCCGGAGGATATGATCGAAGCTATATCCAGGGGGATCGACATGTTTGACTGCGTGCTTCCCACCAGAAACGCCAGGAACGCAAGTCTTTTTACCCGCTTCGGAAAGCTGATCATTAAGAACTCGGAATATATAGACGATTTTTCGCCGGTTGATCCGGAGTGCGGCTGCTCGACCTGCAGGAACTACAGCCGGGCGTATCTGAGGCATCTTTTCAATACCGGGGAGGTCAGCGCCCTGAGGCTTGCTACCATTCATAGCCTTTATTTTTATATGGACTTGATGAAGACCGTGAGAGATGCTATATTACAAGATAGGTTCACCCAGTGGAAGAGACAATTTTTGAAACGGTATCAGGTGAACGATAAAGATGAGCAGAATAATATCGAAAACAATCAAACCGGAGAGGGGAAATGGCGAGGTTCAAAAAGACAAAAGGGAAGTCAGAACGGTGGGGTAGGTCAAGTTTAGGTAAGGGTTTTGTGCGTTTTCTGCCACTTCTCTTACTCGGATTTGTGGGGGTTGAGGCAGCTCACGGTATGGCGGGAAGCGGCGGCGGCCAGCAGGGCGGATTGGCTGCCTTCTTGCCCTTAATCTTGATAGTAGTGATTTTCTATTTCCTTCTGATCAGACCTCAGACGAAAAGACAGAGGGAACACAAGATGATGCTTTCTACCCTGCGCAAAGGAGATAAGGTGGTTACCAACAGCGGGATGTTCGGCACCATCGTGGGCATGGATGACAAGGAGAACAAAGTGGTCCTGAAGGTGGCAGAAAATGTGAAGATCGAGTTTTTGAAAAGCTCCATTGCCGGGAGAGTGGGAGGGGAGGAGTAAAGCCGATTTAGACTTGTCTCAATCTGAATCATCTGGTTTCTTGTTACATTGGAAAAAGAGGAGAAGATGACCGGTTCGGCAATAAGAATATATGGAGATCCCGTCCTGCGAAGAAAGGCGAAACAGATCACCAAGGTGGACGAAAAGATAAGAAGGTTAGCGTTCAAAATGCTCAGCACGCTGAAGGATGCTGGAGGCATGGGGCTGGCCGCCAACCAAGTGGGTGAAGAACTGAAGATCTTTGTGGTGGACCGTACCCTTTTTCAGATAGAAGACTCCCCTTTGATCGTGATCAACCCGGTGATAGTAGATTCACGCGGCGAGCAGATCGAAGAAGAAGGATGTCTTTCCATTCCGGGCGCATACGCAGAGGTTAGCCGCCCTCTGGAAGTGACGGTCAAAGGAGTAGATCTGGACGAGAAGGAGATCGTCATTGAAGCTAAGGGAGTGTTGAGCCGGGTGTTGGCGCACGAGATAGATCACCTGAATGGGGTTTTGTTCGTGGACCATTTGAGTTCTCTGAAAAGAAAACTGTTATCCAAGAAACTAAAAGAGCTTTCTGCCAGATAACCCTCAGATAAAGCCAGTCAGAAAGACCTATGCGAATCATCTTCATGGGATCCCCCGAGTTTGCGATCCCAAGTTTGGAAAAATTAGCTCAAAGCAAACACGAGATAGTGGGGGTGGTGACGGTTCCGGACAAACCTAAGGGGAGAGGACGTAAACTGTCTGAATCCCCGGTAAAGAGGTTTGCCAGAGAGCACGGATTCTTGCTGCTTGCTCCTCCGAATCTGAAAGATGATGGATTTGTTCGGACGCTGAAGGAATTGAGCCCTGATCTGATATTGGTCGTGGCTTTCCGTATTCTTCCAGAAGTCGTCTTCTCTTTACCTGCTTTGGGTACCGTGAATCTCCATGCTTCGCTTTTGCCCAGGTATCGTGGAGCTGCGCCCATCAACTGGGCAATAATGAATGGCGAGACCAGAACCGGACTGACCACGTTCTACATAAGAAAAAAAGTGGACACCGGTGATGTGATCATGCAGAGAGAAATCAACATTCTTCCAGAGGAGAACTTCGGGGAATTGCACGACCGGATGGCTCAGATGGGTGCTGGCTTTCTGCTGGAAACCGTAGATCTGATCGAAAGGGGGGAAGCAAAGCCTACAGAGCAGGATCATAATCTGGCGACAGCCGCACCCAAGATCACTCCCGAACACTGCCGGATAGACTGGTCTCGAGCTGCCGTCGACATAAAGAATCAAATCCGGGGGCTGGCACCTTCTCCCGGAGCATTCACCCTTTACCGGGGCAAGATCTTGAAGGTCTTCAAAGCACAGGTGATCGGAGAGTCCTCTTTTTCCGGGGATTTTGGACAGGTAGTGGATTCGGATGAGAAGGAGGCCCTTTGGGCAAGGACAGCAAGAGGAATGCTCAGTCTGCTCGAAGTCCAGCCTGAAGGCAAAAGAAGAATGGGCATCCAGGAATTTGTCAGAGGATACCGTGTCGCTCCTGGAGAAAGACTGGAGTGACTTTTTTCATCTCCCAAAGAAAACAAAATCTAATAAAGTAAGTATAATGGGAAGAGAAACGACGGGAGAGCCTACCACCTGGTCTTGGTTGTGATCAGAGCTTTTGGGGGTGGTCACGTTGCTGGTCGCGGCGTTTAAAGCTTAACATCGGATTTTCGGCCTGCCGGCGGAACCGATATAATGTTTGAGTGGTAAAGTCATGCCAGACTCGAAAAAGAAGCCCGAGACGCAGAGCAAATGGACTTTTCTTTTGTTATCCATTCTGAGTCTGATCGTGCTGATAGCAGTGACCTTGTTCCTCTGGTACTTGATTTCTCCGCGGATAGATGGCGCAAGCCCTCTGCTGGGCTTGCTAATTAAAGTTGCCGGGCTTGTGTTTCTGATTACCGTCTCCGGAGGCCTGTTTTTGATTGTGCTATCCTCGGCCCTGGAAAAGGATTTTCTGTTCCCCCATGGAGAGAAACAGGTCACTTTGAAAGTTCTGTTTCCCATCAATCTTTTTCTGGGGAAGCTGTTCGGACTTCCCAGAGATAGAGTTGGGGAGTCATTTGTACAGGTTAACAACTCGCTTTTCAAGGCCACCAGAAAAAGGATAAGAAATGACCGCCTGGTGATACTTCTGCCACATTGTCTACAGAATTTCGACTGCCCTCACAAAATTATCGCAAACCATGATAACTGTCGGCGGTGCGGAGGGTGCCTGATCGGAGACATCATCGGACTAAAGGAGAAATACAATGTTGAGGTCTCAATCGCCACGGGCGGGACTTTGGCCCGGAAAGTTCTGGTCGACAAAAAGCCTGGTGTGATTGTGGCGGTTGCCTGCGAGCGTGACCTTTGTTCTGGCATTCAGGATGCCTATCCCACTCCAGTCTATGGCATATTGAATGAGAGACCGCACGGCCCCTGCGTGAACACCCGGGTGGATTTGGAGAAACTGGATCAAGCTGTGCACTACGTACTGAACGGAGTCAGATATGCAAAAAGATATAATCATCAACGTGTCTGAGTATGAAACCCGCTTGGCCGTGCTGGAAGACTTGAAACTGGTTGAGCTATTGGTGGAGCGTCCAGAGGCGGAGAGGATGGTAGGGGACATTTATAAGGGTGTGGTCAAAAGCGTTTTGCCAGGAATGCAGGCAGCTTTCGTGGACGTGGGACTGGAGAAGACTGCCTTTCTACACTTTTCGGACATAGGAGATTCCAAAAGTCAACTTGACCTCTTGTATGAGGCCGAATTCCTGGAGGAGGAAGAAGAAGCAAAGAAGGACAAGAAACAGCCTGAAAGAATCCAGGACATTCTTAAGGAAGGACAGGAGATCCTGGTTCAGGTGACCAAAGAGCCAATTGGCAGCAAAGGCGCACGGGTTACCACCCAGCTTTCTCTTCCGGGAAGGTACGTGGTTTTAGTTCCAGCAGAAGATCACGTGGGCGTCTCCCGCAAGATCTCCAACTGGGCGGAGAAAAGAAGACTAAAGCGACTAACATACGAGATAAAGCCGGATGGATTTGGATGCATTGTCCGCACCGTAGCCGAGGGGAAACAGAAAAGGGAGCTTAAATCTGACATAAAAAACCTTTGCAGGTACTGGAAAAGGATTGTGAAACAGGCGGACAAAAGCGAAGCTCCGGCTCTGCTTCACAAGGATCTCGGGCTGATCTACAGCGTCATGCGCGACGTTTTAACACCGGAGGTGGAGAAGGTCGTAGTCGATTCGAAGAAGGAATACAAGAGAATACACTCCTATTTGAGACTTGTTGCCAAGACCCTTCGTTCCAAGGTGGAATACTACGACGGGAGCGTTCCCATCTTCGATGCCTACAACATCGAGCCGGAAATCGAGAAGATGCTCGATCGAAAGGTATGGTTGAAGAAGGGGGCATACTTTGTAATTGATCAGACCGAAGCCATGGTCACCATAGATGTTAACACCGGCAGGTTCGTGGGAAAAACCACCCAAGAGTCCACGGTGCTCAAAACCAACCTGGAGGCTGCCCGGGAGATTGCACGCCAGATCAGACTGCGAGACATCGGAGGATTGATCATTGTGGATTTCATCGATATGGAGCTGGCGTCGAATAGAAGGAAGGTTTTTGACGAATTCAAAGCCGCTTTCAAGCATGACCGGTCGAAGAACAGCATCCTGCCCATCTCTGATTTTGGCCTGGTGGAGATGACCCGCGAGAGGATTCGGCCTTCGATCCTTCATACCTTGAGCGAGACTTGTCCCTGCTGCGGAGGTATTGGCAGGATAGTCTCAAGAGACACTGTGGCCATGAAAATCGAAAGGTGGTTCAAAAGAGCCAAAGTGAGCTCCGGATCTAGACGTTACCGGCTGATGGTTCATCCGGACGTGGCGCAGGTGCTTGGCGACCGGAAAGATGGACGTCTCCACCGGTTGAGCAAAGAGCTTAAGCTCGATATAGAACTGGTGAAGGATCAGGAACTGTCATCGGATGAATTCACGGTGGTGGATGTTGATCAAAATATGGACGTGACTGACATGTTCAAGTCCAGAAGATAGTTTTGCCTTGACACGGCATGGCAAGAATGTTAGTATGCACTTTGAAGAAGGAGAATGAGCGAGCCGCAGATCCTTGGATAATGCTCCAGACAGATCCAAAAAGCACCGGAGGAGGAGTTTCATGTATGCTATCGTAGAGAGCGGAGGGTTTCAGTTTAGCGTCAGAGAAGGGGAGAAGGTGAGAATACCCAAGCTTGAGGTCGAGCCTAAGGAAAAGATAACTTTAGATAAGGTTCTTTTTGTCGGGGGGGAGAAAGCCCTGATTGGAACGCCATATGTCGACAACGCCAAAGTGGTAGCAGAAGTGGTTGGCTCAGGAAAAGCTGAGAAAATCACCGTGGTTAAGTTCAAAAGAAGAGTGAAATATCGTAGAAAGAAAGGGCACCGTCAGGAGTTTACCGAGGTAAAGATCGAAAAGATCCTTCCGCCCAAGTGAGAGTTAGTCGACTGAAAGTCCAAGAGTGTGTGAGTTGAGCGAAGCTTAAACCCAAACAAGTTTGGCCGAAAGATGTTAAGAAGAACCGCCGTAATTTTCGCCGTCCTCGCTCTGATTCTGGCGCAGACATCCTCTGCTGCGGTTATCAGTCGGGTCGAGGTAACGGGGAATCGAAGCGTCGATCAGTCGCTGATCATCAACATGTCGGGTCTGGTGGTCAACTCCGAGCTGAGGCCCAGCGTCATACAGGACGCTATCAAGAGAATTTATGCCACGAATCTCTTCTCCGACGTTCAGATCGAGGGAACCGAGTCAGAGGACGGAGTGAGAATCACCATAATGGTGAAAGAGTATCCCCGAATCAAGGAGGTTGACATTTCGGGCAACAAAAAGATAAAAATTGAAGATCTGGAGGAGAAGATCGATATCGCCGCCGGAAAGGTAATAACCCCGGCGGAGGTGAAGAGAGCGGTGGATGGGGTTGAATCACTTTATAACGAAAAAGGATATCTCTCCGCCCAGGTCGAGTCAGAACTGATCCAGACCGACGTACCGGATGAAGTGATCCTGAAGCTTAAAATCGAAGAAGGCAAAAAGGTAACCATCAAAAGGATCTACGTGGAGGGGAATAAGGCCTTCAAGGCGTCCAGGATAAGAAAACAGATGAAAAACAAGGAGGACCGTTGGTGGCGCGGGGGTGAGTTCAAACCGGATCAGTACGACGAAGACAAGGACAACATCATCGAATTCTACAAGAAGAAAGGTTATCTGGACGCTCAGATAGTTTCCGATTCCATCTGGTACGGTCCCGACAAAAAGAATCTGTTTATCCGGATCGTGGTTAGCGAAGGGGAGAAGTACAAATTCGGAGAGGTGAGCTGGGAAGGGAACAAGCTTTTTACCTCCGAGAAGTTGGAGCGGTTATTAAAATTCAGAGAGGGGGATGTCTATTCTCAAGAAAAATACGACGAGACTCTGGGCGACATCTATTTCCTTTATCAGGAGGACGGATACCTTTACACCCAGGTGGAGGACAGGACCACAACCCGAGGCGACGTGGTAAATATTAGCTATCACATCACCGAGGGGGTCCCGGCTAACGTACACTACATCAACATCGTGGGGAACACCAAGACCAAGGACAAGGTGATCAGACGGGAGCTCTCCATCCTGCCCGGGCAGAGATTCAGGCGTTCTCTTCTGATGCGCAGCCTGCGTGACGTCACCTATCTGAATTACTTCTCCAATGTGGAGCCGGATTACGAGGTCTTAGAAAACGGGGACATCGATCTATTCATCAAAGTGGAGGAAAAGCCAACCGGACAGATCATGTTTGGAGCCGGATACAGCGCCCGAGACAAGCTGGTGGGCAACATAGGGTTGGGCATCCCCAATCTTTTCGGCAATGGCCAACAGCTGAAACTCAACTGGGATTTTGGCAAAAGGAGGCAGACTGTTGAGCTCTCTTTCACCGAGCCCTGGTTCAGAGATACGCCTACCTCGGTTGGCTTTGACATATATCAGATCAATCGCAGGTGGTACGAGGACTTTACTGAGGAGAACAAGGGTTTCGGCTTGAGGTTGGGAAGAAGATTGTCCTGGCCGGATAACTACTTCAGGGTATACTGGCGGTACGGGTGGAAGCAGATCAGGTATTATGACTTTGGCGATCCCCAGCTGCGGATCGATCCGGATACTGGGGACTCCACTTACATTCCTCATTATCTTTCAGAGGTGGATTGGCCTCGAAACAGCGCCACTACCTCTTTCACCGTGGTCCGAGACTCCAGAGATCTTCCTCAGTTCGCCACCAGAGGCTCGGTGCTCTCATGGAACACCGAATTGGGGGCAGAATTCCTGGGGGGAGATTTTTCCTATCATAAACACATATTTGAGGCCAGTCACTTTCTGACCACCTTCTGGAAGTTTGTCCTGGTGGCTCATGCGAAGGTGGGGGTTCTGGACGGGCGAGACAAGGACTCGCCTGAGATATACGGAGAACGGTTTTCCCCCGGAGGAACCGATCCGGACGGGATGATCCGAGGGTACTCTGATGGTTCCATTGGACCGGTTGACGCCCAGGGCAGAAAGCTGAGGGGAAGAAGCCTGCTGGTCTACAACTTGGAGTTGCAGTACCCCCTGGTGGAGCAACAGATGTATTTCCTTGTTTTTGCTGATGCTGGAAATGCGTGGCTGAGCGGCAGAGAGATAAGACCGTTCGCACTGGAACATAAATCCGACAAGGAGCTCTTTAGATCGCTGGGCTTGGGCGCCAGGCTGGTGATCCCTGGCATGGGAGTCATCGGGTTTGATTTCGGCTACGGATTTGACGATCCAGACGGAGGGGACTGGAGACCTCATTTTCAATTCGGAACCTCGTTTTAAGCACTGCTGAAGCCCAAGTAAAGCCGCCGAATCGACAAAAGATAAACGAGCGAAAATTATTTTCCAAGGAGGAGAAAAGTGAAAGCGAAAATCATCGTCCTGTCTACCGTGATCGCCCTTTTGATGGCAGCATCTCTTTTCTTCTGGGCCGGCGAGACCTCTTCTCAAGAGGGAAGAATCGGGTACGTAGATTCGATGAGGCTTCGCACCGAATTCAACGAATTCCAGGATGCCCAGGCCGAGTTCGACAAGGATGTACAAGTATGGCAGGATGAAATAGCAGAACTGGAAACGGTGATCGACAGCCTGAAGCAGGATCTAGAGGAGACGAAGCTGCTTTTAAGCGAAGCCAACAGAAAAGAGAAAGAGGAGAATCTGGAAGCCCAGGAGCTGGAATATCAGAGGCTTACCAACGACGTCTTCGGTCCCGGGGGAAAAGCTGAAAAAAGAAACGCTGAGTTAACCAAGCCTATTCTGGGAAAAATCAATAACGTACTGGAGAAAATAGCCACAGAAGAGAATTACATAATGATCTTCGATTCGGTCAACGGTAACATCGCCTATGCCAAGAAAGGTCTGGATCTAACTGACTTGGTTTTGGAGGAACTCGGCAAACTCGAGTAGCCATCTGAACCTTCAGAGTTCCTGGTTATGGTGGGTTAAGAAAACCTGAGAATGGAAAAAGACTTAGGTGAAATAGCTGAATACCTGGGGGGAGAACTGGTAGGGAACCCCTGCGTACGAATAACCGGAGTAGCGGGCATCGAGGATGCCCGAACCGGTGATCTCACGTTTCTGGCCAATCCAAAATATGCCTCCCTTTTGAAGACCACCTCCGCCTCCGCGATCATCGTGGGGAGAGAGACACAAACGGAGAAGCTCAAGAAGCCTCTGATCAAACATCCCAATCCCTATTTTGCTTTCGCCCGGGCAATAGAACTTTTCGTGGATACAAAAAGAAGCTATCCTGAAGGCACTCACCCCTCGGCGGTCCTAGGAGAAAAGGTTGACGTGGGCAGCGGCGTGCATATCGGTCCTCACGTGGTTGTGGAGAACGGGGTGCGTCTGGAGGGCAACTCAGCCGTTCTTGCAGGGGGTTTTATTGGAGCAGGTTCGGTCATAGGGGAAAACTCTCTGATCTATCCCAATGTGACAATAAGGGAAAATGTAGAGGTAGGAAAAAATGTGATCATTCATTCCGGCTCTGTGATCGGGTCAGACGGTTTCGGTTACGCCAGGACCGATAGAACGCAACACAAGATCCCGCAGATTGGAGGGGTAAAGATAGAGGACCATGTCGAGATCGGAGCGAACGTAACTATAGATCGGGCCACCTTAGGGAACACCCGAATCGGGAAGGGAACCAAAATCGACAATCTGGTGCAAATCGCACATAATGTGGAAATAGGGGAGAATTGCATAATCGTGGCACAGGTGGGAATAGGAGGAAGCACCAAGGTGGGAAACGATGTGGTTCTGGCAGGCCAGGTAGGCCTGGTTGGTCACATCAAGATAGGCAACCGGGTCGTCATCGGAGCTCAGTCCGGCGTCACCAAGGATATCCCCGATGATACCACGGTGTTCGGCTATCCCGCGCGCGAAATCCATAAGACCAAAAGAATCGAGGCCTATCTCTCCCGTCTGCATATCTATCTGGATCGACTAAAAGAGCTGGAGAAAAAGCTTGAAAAGATGAAGTATTCCCCTCACTAACCCGGAAAGCCACGGAGGTCAACATGAGCGTGCCGGTTGAACTCAATGACGATAATTTTGAAAGCGAAGTCTTAAAGTCTGATAAGCCCTGTCTGGTTGATTTTTGGGCGGAGTGGTGTGGACCTTGCCGAATGGTGGGTCCCGTCGTCGAGGAGATCGCCAGAGAGTACGAGGGAAAGCTGAAGGTGGGGAAGCTGAACGTGGATCAAAATAGTCAGACTGCCAGTAAGTACGGAATCATGAGCATCCCCAGCATCCTTTTCTTCAACGGAGGACAGATGGTGGACCAGATCACAGGTGCCGCCCCCAAGAAGCAGTTTGTCGAGAAGATCGAAAAGATGGTTAAATAGGAAGGCTGCTGATGGGTAGCTCTGGGCAACATATCAATCCCTCAGATGAACAGATAAAGGAAATCCTGCAGAAATACAACAACGTGGCAGTGGTAGGATTGTCGTCTGACCAGACCAGACCATCCTATGGAGTGGCGGAGTATTTGCAGCGGAAAGGATTCAAAATAATCCCGGTCAATCCCAACGAGAAGGAAATCCTGGGGGAAAAAGCCTATCCCAACCTTGGCTCTATTCCTGAGAAGGTTGAGATAGTGGACATATTTCGCCGGGCTGAACACGTGCCCCCCATCGTGGATGAAGCCATAATAATCGCCGCTAAAGTCATCTGGATGCAGTTGGGAGTGGTAAATCACGCTGCTGCCATTAAGGCTTCGCAAAGCGGACTTGCCGTGATCATGGATAGATGCATCTACAGAGACCACAGGATGCTTGTCGGGTGAGAACATTCTGACGAAAGGTGAGAAGCCCTCAAAAGAAAAATCAAGCTGTCAGTTCAGCGTATCCGCCTCTCAGGAATCCAACCAGACCATCGAGATCATAAAGCAGGGGAAGGAATACCGGTTCTGTCATTTTGCCACGCTTAAAAGGGAGGGCACCGAGATAGCCTGTCCCTTTGCGGATAGGGACACAGAATCTGCACATGATAGAGGTGGTCCGGGGAGGAGTCTCTTCATAATGAATGGAACCGTTTATTGAAGGGTAAGCTGGTGAGGAAGAAAATCATGGATCTGAAGGGCATCGTAATCCCCATATTGATCGTGGCCGGGTGGCTGGTTCTTTACGGGGTAATCCTGCCCATGCTGGGAGTCAGCACCTGACTTAGGAAGAAGAGCTGCCCTGTTCCGAGAGAACAGAAGAGGATTGAAAAACAGAGCAGGTGAGAGGATATTTCTCTTGAGTTGCACTTCTCATGTTCACTACAGTAGCCCAAATGACCGGACCTTCTCTTTTGACGAGCATTGGTCTTAAGAGCGGAGAAAGCGGTTGGCCTGAACAATTTTCGTGACCATCGGAGAAGGAGAACCAATGCTAATCAACTTGTCGTGGAAAGGAAAACTATCTTTTGAAGCCGTAACCGAGTCCGGTCATCGCCTGCCACTTGATGCCAAGGCGGAGGCCGGCGGGGACGACAAAGGCCCCAGCCCCATGGAGGTCTTACTGGTCTCGCTGGCAGGATGCACCGGGATGGACGTGGCCTCCATTCTTCAGAAGAAAAGGGTGAACTTGCGGAATATGGCTATCAGGGCGGAGGGAGAAAGGGCTCCCCAGCATCCAAAGTACTTCACGAAAATAGACGTGCTGTTCAACCTGGAGGGGGCCGGGATCAAAGAAGAGGATGTTAAACAAGCCGTAGAACTTTCCAGGGACAGATACTGCTCGGTTTCAGCCATGTTGAAGGAAAAGGCTCAAATCTCGTATCGATGGAATATTGTGAATAGGGATTGATTGGGATTCCATGAACGGAACATGAGACGTCCCGCCTTTCACGCCTTGTTGCTATTTATCGTCGGCGTACTTTCGGCCAATTCCTTGGATTTGCCGGTTAGTCTGCTTCTTTCTGTTATTACTCTCACGCTAATCTTCTCAGCCATTTTTATCCTGCGCAAGGACAAGGCAAGTGCTACCCTTTTTCTAATTCTATCGCTTATCCTCTCGGGTTTCGTGAGATACGAGCTGGCCACCACCGATTTTCCTTCTCATCATGTGAACAATTTCCTGGGCTTGAGTTCTAAGGTGACCATCAACGGAAAAATCGTTGAGGAGCCAGATGTCAGGAAAGACAAGACTTTTATTACTGTTGATACAGACACGATAAGCGTCGGGGAGAGGATCCACTCCACCACCGGAAGGATAATTCTTAAGCTAAGGGTACCCACTTTTAAGTTTCAGTACGCCGACAATATAAAATTCCAGGGATATCTGAACCCACCGGCATCCAAAAGAAACCCCGGAGCATTCGATTACAAACGGTACTTGAACCGAAAGAACATCCATGGGATCGTTACTTTGTCTTCGACTGATGAGGTGGAGATCCTTGGGCGAGGTGCACCAAACCTGTTCCAATCGAAGATAGTGATTCCGCTCAGGAGATGGGTCTTAGGTGTTTTCGACAGGACCCTATCCGGGAATCATGAAGCGCTGCTTTCCGGGTTTCTTCTGGGCGAGACCAGGGAGATTCCTAAAGAGGTCTACGACATGTTCAGAGATACCGGCACAGTTCACCTTCTGGCGGTATCCGGATCCAATGTGTGGTTAGTTATCGGGGTGATCCTGGCGGCACTGAGTTTGCTTCGAGTCCCCAAGCTGCCGACCACGCTGCTGAGCATGTTTTGTATCCTCATATTTGCTAATTTGGTGCACAACGACCCCCCAGTGGTTAGAGCGGGAATAATGGCGGGGGTGGTGCTGGTAGGCGTCCTTTTATACAAGGATGTTGACCTTATAAATGTGGTCTCTTTCTCCGGTTTGGCAATTCTATTTTATTCCCCGCTTTTTCTTTTTGACGTGGGTTTTCAGCTCTCCTTTGCATCGGTTTTCGCAATACTTCTGGTGTATCCGCCGCTGAGCAAGTGGGCATCCAGGTACCTAAACAAGTCACAGAAGAAACTGTGGAGATGGATAGTGGTGCCTGCGCTGGTCTCGGTATCTGTGGAGCTTGTTCTTTTCCCCATCTTGGCATATTATTTTAACATGGTTCCTCTGGTGATAGTGGTCGCCAATATATTCATTGTGCCTCTGGCCGGACTCTCGGTCACATTGGCGTGCTTCACCCTTTTTTCAGCCATTTTCAGCACGACTCTGGCAGGAGTTTTCTCCGCTTGCAATTGGCTATGTTTGGGCGTCACGTTGAACTTAACGGCGTTTTTTGCCCATCTGCCGGTAGCAAAGCTTTCCGTGCCGGCTCCGTCACTTACCACCTTTATACTTTACTACTTCTTTCTGTGGCTTTTGCTTAGCTCCATCTCCTTTAAGAGAAAGGCTGTAATTTTCTCCGTTCTAATGATCGCCAATCTGATCATCTGGAAGCAGGCTTTCGCTCACGACAACAAGCTTTTGCGCCTGACTTTTCTGGATGTTGGCAAGGGAAGTTCGGCCGTAGTTGACCTGCCTAATGGCCAGACATTTTTGATAAATGCAGGTCAAAAAGAAAAAATTTTTGATGCTGGAGAATACGTGGTTACGCCCTTTTTGAATCACCAGGGCACCGCAAAGCTGGATAGACTTCTCCTGACAGATACAGATCCCTCGAGCCTGAATTCGGCCCTGTCGGTTATGAAGGATGCCGAGGTCGAACAGGTTTTCGTGCCGGTTTACCTTTTTCCGAGTAAAGAAAACCTACGGGATTTTTCTGAAAGGATGACGTGTGATCTTCACTTCCTGGAGTCCGCAGGGGCTCTCAGAGATGGAAAAGGTGAATTCGAAATTCGTTTTTTCGAGTATCCTGAGGCGGACAGATTGAAGCTAGCTTGCCGAGAGACATTGACAAAGATCAGGTACCAAAAAGTAGTCTTCTGTCTTCTTGATGGAATGACGCGAGTTCATTTTGACCCAAAATTCGATTGGAATCAGTTTAGGAACTGTTCGGTCCTGGTCTTGTCCGAACTCGGGAATGCGGATGACATCGTCCAGGTTATCTCTGCCGTGAGACCACAAGAAGTTATCTTCACCCGGCATTATTTCAGGTATGAGAAGGAAAAGATCCCACTTCTGATGCAGCTGAGTTTCCCCGAAATTGAGTACTATCGCACAGCAGAAAGCGGTGCGATAATCTGTGAGACTGACGGCGACAAACTGTGCTTTGATCTCACCATCAGATGAGCCTAATCATGAAGCTCGATTATTCGTCCCACCATAAGGTTTCTGACAGGTTGGTCACATGACAACGGCAGAAACAGTTATCCTGGCCGGATCAATTGTTTTGATTGGCCATTTCATCAAGGGATTCTCCGGATTTGCCAGTGCGCTATTTGCCATTCCGCTTCTGGCTCTGTTTCTGGATATCAAGTTTGTGGTCCCGGTATTCTTACTATTCGATCTGATCTCCGGCCTGATTCTGACTGTTCAGAACAGGAGGTTCATAGACAGGAGATCTGCCGCTATGATTCTGTCCGGATTGATTGTTGGAGCGGCAGCCGGGACATATCTTTTAGTTTCTTTCGAAAGCGAGGTTTTGAAAAGAGTTTTTGGCGCGGTGGTCATTCTGTTCGCGCTGAAGATTCTGCTTTGGGACAACCGGGAGACTGAAAGGCGGATCAGCACGGTCTGGGCACCCTTCAGCGGTCTCGTTGGGGGATGTACCGGAGCCATGTTTGGCCTGAATGGTCCGCCCATGGTCCTTTATCTCACTCATCGACTAAGGGACAAACAAGCGTTCAGAGCCACTCTTTACGGCCTATTTTTCGCGGACGCTTGCTACCGGCTCGTTTTGTACTCATTCAACAGACTCATTACCCTGGAGGTGGTTAGATTCGCTTTGTACTTGACGCCGTTTCTTCTATTGGGTCTGCTGGTTGGGTCGAAACTGCACGCCACGATACATGAGAATGTGTTCAAGAAGATCATTGCGCTTATTCTTGTTGTAGCAGGGATGTTCTTGGTCATCTAAAAGGACAATTGCGGCGACGCCTTATTCTTCTATCTTACCCGAGTCCAGAGGCAAGGTACCCTTCGAACCGTCCACGAATTCATTTAGTAAGCTCGTTTCTCTGAGTTACATCTCTTGGCTGTGTTCCGCCTCCGGGGACTATCGGCCTCTGTCTCTTGAAACCGCGAAATCACGGGTCCAAACTGAGAATATCGTCTTGCTGCACCAAGGCCTGAAGGAAAACTCCGAGGATTTCTGCTAATTCACTGCCGCAATGACGTTTAACAAAGCCGAGATGGTGCTTGAGGTTCAGATTTCACTCCAAACCAAAAGGATGCGTAAATGGGTTACGCAATTGTTATGCGATCTGTTAGTATTGACAATTAGGGTTTCGATGTAGATATTAGACATGTGCTCAGGCAAATCTGGTTAAAAGGGGGCAGATTTGCCTGAGCCGGGGGGCAGGAAGTCGCCGTCAAACGTGCGGAGGTTGCTTGCGCCTCGCGGTAGCCTGGTTGACTTCCCGACGAGTTTAGCAATATTCGGATTACCGACACCCCCGGGAAAAATCTAAAGGGGTCGCGGTGTTGATGCTACGGGAGGCAACGATTCAAAACGAATCCAAATACAATAAACTAAAACAGGAGGTGACGTAATGCTCACTCGTAAGAGCTTGATCGCCGTTTTTTTCTTGGCGCTTGCTGCGACTGCTTGGGCAATAGTGCCCACCACCTTGAATGATTTCTCCTTGCCGGGGTCACAGCCAGGTCAGTCGGGGAACCTGGAACATCCCACTAAGTGTGATAATTGTCACGGGGGTTATGACCAGGCAGTTGAACCTGGCTTCAACTGGCGGGGCAGTATGATGGCGCAGGCGGCGCGGGATCCATTCTTCTACGCCTGCATGACGGTGGGCAACCAGGATGCCCCCGAAAGTGGGGATCTCTGCATTCGTTGTCATTCACCGGCTGGGTGGCTGGAAGGGCGTTCCGTACCGACGGATGGATCAGCACTTAACAATAATGACCGGGAGGGCGTACAGTGTGATTTCTGCCACAAGCTGATCAGACCCACCGGCCTCGGGGTCAACCCCTACCCAGGTGATGCTGATTACACAGCTGGGACCTATCCTCAGGATCAGTCCTATCTCTCCACGCTGGCAGCCATCCCGGAGTCGTCGGCCAACGGCATGTACATAGCTGACGCAGCCAACGCCAAGCGGGGACCATATGTTAACACTGTGGCCAGGCATCAGATGTTCTACTCACCCTTCCACCGCGAGTCCAATCTGTGCGCCACCTGCCATGATGTGAGCAATCCAGTATATACAAGAACTGCCGGCGGCGCATACGCTCCTAACACTTTCGACCAGCCCGCTCCCTCTTTCGATCCTTATTCCATGTTTCCCGTTGAACGCACCTTCAGTGAGTGGCTGATGAGCGATTACAACACACCTGCAGGAGTGTACGCGCCACAGTTTGGCGGAAACAAGGATTTCGTCTCTACTTGCCAGGATTGCCACATGAAGGACGTTACGGGTTTAGGCTGCAACAAAAAGGGTGCGCCAAACCGCCCGGATCTACCTCTGCACGACCTGACCGGCGGGAACGCATTCATCCCCAACCTGGTGGCAGCGCTTTACCCCGGCGAGGTCGACCCGGCCGCCCTGGACGCGGGCATACAACGCGTGGTCTACATGCTTGAAAACGCCGCTGCCCTGACCCTTGAGGCGACGCTGGAGGCAACGGGCTACCTGGCTTTAGTGGGAGTTACCAATGAAACCGGCCACAAGCTGCCTTCAGGCTACCCGGAGGGTCGCAGGATCTGGCTGAACGTCAAAGCATATGATGCCACGGCCACTTTGATCTACGAATCCGGGGCATACGATCCGGAAACCGGGGTACTCACGCACGATCCCGATATTAAGACTTATGAGATCAAGCCGGGAATCTCGCAAGCTCTGGCTCCCATCGTGAACTTGCCGGCCGGGCCGTCCTTCCACTTCGTGCTAAATGACACCATCTATAAGGACAACCGCATTCCGCCGAGAGGCTTCACCAACGCCAATTTCGATATGATTCAGTCGCCGCCAGTTGGCTATTCCTACGCCGACGGCCAATACGCGGACACCACCGCATATCTCCTTCCGGATACGACCGCCTTGGTTGAGGTTACCCTGTATTACCAGACCACCAGCAAAGAGTATGTGGAGTTTTTGCGCGATGAGAACATAACGAATGAGTGGGGCAATATTTTTTATGACCTTTGGGCTGCAAATGGCAAGTCGGCTCCGATAGCCATGACCTCGGCGGCCTGTACGGTCCAAGCAATTGTGGACGCCACCCCTCCGACAGCTCCAGCGAACCTTTCGGCTATAGCAGTCTCCAGTTCGGAGATTGACTTGACGTGGGACGCTTCCACTGACAATATAGGAGTGACAGGCTACCACATCTACCGCGACGGCCTGCAGGTTGGAACAGCTGTCGACCTGACCTACCGGGACAGCGGCCTGCAGCCACTAACCACCTACTCGTACTTTGTGAAAGCGTTCGATGGGGCCGGAAATCTGTCTGATCCGAGCAATGTGGCTGAAGCTACGACTAAGAAAAAGAAAGGCAGGGGCAAGTTAGCTGAAGATAAGTCGACCGAGATAAGATTCGCAGCGCACCCTAATCCTTTCAACGCGGTAATCCAGTTCAGCTACTACCTACCGGAGTCGGGCAAAGTCAGGGTGGAGGTTTTTGACATCACCGGCAGACGAGTTGCTACTCTGGTCGACGGTTGGGAGAGGGCGGGGCAGCATGAGGTACGCTGGTCGGCCGAGAATGTAGCCAGTGGTGTCTATCTGGTGCGCTTGAACATGGGTACAGAAAGACTTGTACAAAAGGTGACTCTGCTGAAATAAAGATACGAACAAAAAGTTTGGGCCTAGTGGACATACTGCCTTAATGTGGCAAGAGGAGGGAATTCGTCTCCGTCAAGGCCGGGAGCAGTTGTACGCGGAATAATCGCTCCCCGAGGTGCCCAAGGCAGGTATCGGGATTGCGTGGAGCTTTTACGGTACGTGTACTATTGACCGCTCCCTCCGCAAGGACTCTCAGGGCGAAAGGAGGCGGGGCATGAAAAAGCTTGTCTGGCAGTTACGTTCACCTTGGCTATTGGGATGACTGTATGGGGCTTCACTGGCGGCCCGCCCGACGGAGCGACAGGGGCTCCGGGAGAAGAACTCTGTACCGATTGTCACACCAGTTTCCTGGCTAATTCAGGTGACGATCTGTCGACCATAACCGGTTTCCCCGACCAGTTGGAACCAGGACAGACTTACTCTCTCTCAGTCAGTCCGGCCGATCCGGGTCAGCAGAGACTTGGGGATTTACGATGATCCCCATTTCTTTCGGGAAAACTGTCCTTCAGATTCGCCTGGGCCTGCCATACTTCTTTCCCAGTCGGCTTATCTCCGGGGCCTCGAGTAAGCTCAATCTACGTAGCTGGCATCAAGTCTAAAGCCGTTTTGAATTGTTGTGGCCGGTCGCATGATTTCTGCACCAGGTCCGTCATTCCGGTGTCTCCTTTAGTGGTCAAGTAAAGATGAGAGGCCCTGTCGAAGGCTCAGGATGTTGCGCCCTAATATGTTGAAGGAAAAAGGCTTACCGTCGCGCAACGGGACCACGTAGACAGTGGGGAACAGTTTTTCGAAGCCTTAGAGCGAAGGGATGATGATTTTCCTTGACAAAGGGTCGTTAGGTGTGTAAATTCGGCGGTACTATGCCCGGTTTCCTGGTTTGACGGCAAGAAGGGTGGTAAATCAAAGGATTCCCATTTATGAGCGCTTCCCCAGAGAGTAAACTGTATCTTGAGCTTTGCCAGGCAGTAGCCAAAGCCCGGTCGGTTTTTGCAGCCAGGCACCAAGACCGCATTAAGCTCCCCGAAGACGCCACTCAGAAGGAGGCAGGGGCAAGAAAGCCTTTCTTGGATATCCAGAAATTCGATACAGAAAAAAGGCTTCTGGAGAAATTTCTAGACGACTTGGTAGGGCTGCTTGAGAGGTACGAGGTGTTTGATAGACGAGAGATCGAGAAACTTGGTGCGATCAAAGAAAACACAAGAGTGCAAGAACTGATGCGTGCGGTCCTCGCTACCGATTCGAAAGGCCTGCGACAACTCTCCACCCAAATTGATGTCGAGATGGACTTACTCTTGCTCGTGGGTTTGAACCTGACCCAGGCAGTCCTAGAGCTATACGCAAAGAAGTTACGTCCGAAGGTGGATCAAAAGAACTGGCTTAAAGGCATCTGCCCGATTTGTGGAGGCCATCCGGCTATCGAAAAACTGCGAAGGGAAGATGGAAGCAGAATGCTTCACTGCAGTCTCTGCGGAACAGAATGGCACTTCAAAAGGATCATGTGTCCTTTTTGCGGGAACGAGGATCACAATAGTCTAAGATACTTCTTTGTAGAGGAAGATTCGCCCTTCGGCAGCGACGCCTTTCGAGTGGACGTGTGTGACAAATGCAAAATGTACATCAAAACACTGGATGAACGGAAATTGGCCGAGAACCAAAAGCCCGACCTTTATTTGCAGAATCTTAATACATTGTATTTGGACATTCTGGCCCAAAGAGATGGTTACCAAAGCCCTACCTACTGGATGATCGCACCGTCAGAAGATCTTTTTGCCTAGACGTGAATGTGAAAAAGATCACAAAGTGTGAACCTTTTAAACAGAATCTCGGAGGGAGGTGAGATTTCATGAAAGGAGTGAGAGCGCTGGTCGTCCTGTCGCTGATACTTGCTGTCGCGCTTGTCTGGGCGTTTGCGCAGGCACCGAAGGTGAAAGTCTCGGAGAAGGAGGAGCCCACAGCCTTCCGGGTCAGATGCTCAATCTGTCATTCTCTGGAAGAGGTGAGACAGGGAATGGAAAAGTTGATGGTGGACATGCACAAGAAGGCCGGAGTAGACATAAGCGAGAAGTCCTTGAAGGAGATCGAGGAAACTTTCACCCTGCTTCCTTTGGAAGATCCTCACAAGGGTCTCTTCCAGGAGAAATGCGGCAAATGTCATGGTCTGGACAAAGTGGTGGCAGCTCATCAGGCAACAGATGAAGGAGGCATGAAGGAGATCATCGAGAGGATGGCCAAGAAGGAGAAGTCCGGCATCTCGCAGGAAGAGATAGAGAAGATTCACGAGTCCATGATGATGCTGAACGAGATTTACGAACCAGACGTGGAATTGGAAAAGGAAGAGAAAAAATGAAACCGAAATTGTTGAGGAGGTGAAGAAAGCACATGAAAATCTCACGGAGAGGTTTTCTGAAGATCTCCGGGGGAGTGACCACCGGGGCGGCCTTCGGTGCCTTCGGTATTCATCTTAGAAGCTCGCAGGCACATGCGCAAGAGTTGAAAACCAAGTATGCTACTGAGAGCACCACAATCTGCCCGTACTGTGCCGTGGGATGCAGCGAGATCGTGTCGGTGAGCAACGGAAAGGTGATCAACATCGAGGGCGACCCGGATCATCCTATCAATGAAGGATCCCTTTGCAGTAAGGGAGAGGCTCTGATTCAGGTGGCAAATAACGAACGAAGGATGACCAAGGTTCTGTATAGAGCACCTTACAGCGATAAGTGGGAGGAGAAAACGTGGGATTGGGCCCTGCCGGAGATTGCCAAAAGGATAAAGAGGACCAGGGACGAGAACTGGATGGCTAAGGACGATAAAGGACGAGTGGTCAATCGAGTGGAGGCCTTGGCCGGATTGGGCGGTGCGGCCCTGGATAACGAGGAGTGCTACCTCTGGGTCAAGCTGGCTCGCGCGCTGGGGATAGTATACCTGGAACATCAAGCGCGCATATGACACTCTGCCACAGTCGCCAGTTTGGCGGAAACTTACGGCAGAGGGGCAATGACCAACCACTGGATCGATATAAAGAACTCCGACTGCATCATGATCATCGGCTCCAACGCAGCCGAGAATCACCCCATCTCATTCAGGTGGGTCACCAAAGCGATGGGGAACGGAGCCAAGCTCATCAGTGTGGATCCGCGCTTCACCCGGACCTCAGCCCGGGCCGACATCTACGCGCCCATGAGGTCGGGGACCGATATTGCCTTCCTGGATGGGATTATGAACTATATCGTCCAGAACAACCTCTACAACAAGGACTACCTGGTTGACCACACCAACGCCAGCTTCCTGGTCAATCCGAAGTTCGGATTCAGCGACGGACTCTTCACTGGGTATGATGCGGCGAAGCGGATGTATGCCAAGGACACCTGGCAGTATCAACTGGATGCCGATGGGAACGTGAAAAAGGACCCGACCCTTGAGGATCCCGACTGCGTATTTCAGCTTCTTAAGAAGCATCTCTCCCGTTACACTCCGGAGAAAGTGGCCAACGTTACGGGATGTCCTTCGGAGCTGATAGTGGAGGTGGCGAAGACTTACGGGGCAACCGGTGCCAAAGACAGGTCCGGTACGATCATGTATGCCATGGGCACCACCCAGCATACGGTTGGCACCCAGAACGTGCGCACCTATGCCATGCTACAGCTTTTGCTGGGGAATGTCGGAGTGGCAGGAGGCGGAATCAACGCGCTGAGAGGCGAGTCCAATGTCCAGGGTTCCACCGATCATGCCATTCTGTTCCACATTCTTCCCGGGTATCTTAAGACTCCCAGAGTTGAAAATCAGACTCTGGCAGAGTATCTGGAGAAGTGGACGCCCAAGTGGAAGGATCCCAAGAGTGCCAATTGGTGGCAGCACACCCCCAAGTACATGGTTAGCTTGCTCAAGGCTTTCTGGGGAGATCACGCCACCAAGGACAATGAATTCGCCTACCAGTATCTTCCCAAGGTGAGCGCCAACTATTCTCACATAGCCATGTTCGAGGCCATGTACGACGGGGTGATCAAAGGTTTGATCTGCATGGGTCAGAATCCTGCAGTGGGGGGACCCAACGTGGTTAAGGAGAGGAAAGCCCTGGAGAAGTTGGATTGGTTGGTGGCGGCAGATTTGTGGGAGACCGAGACCGCGTCCTTCTGGAACGCCCCCGGTATTGATCCCAAGAAGATAGCAACGGAGGTCTTCATGCTGCCGGCTGCAGCTTCCATGGAGAAGGAGGGCAGCATAACCAACAGCGGGCGCTGGAGCCAGTGGAGATATATGGCAGTTCATCCTCCGGGGGATGCCAGATCCGATCTGTGGATTCTGGATCAGATTCTCAAGGAGTTGAAGAAGGTTTACCAGGCCGATCCCGGGCCATTCCCGGGTCCCATCGTTCATCTGGACTGGAATTATGGGCCAGGGAAAGAGGAGCCGGATGTGCATGCGGTAGCCAAGGAGATCAACGGCTACGATCTGACCACCGGCAAACTGATGGCATCATTCGCCGGACTCAAAGACGACGGCACCACCTCCTCAGGCAACTGGCTGTATTGCGCCAGTTATACCGAGGCCGGTAACATGGCGGCCAGAAGAGATCCCACCGATGCCGAGAACAAGATCGGGCTTTATCCGAAATGGTCGTGGTGCTGGCCGGTCAACAGAAGGATCATCTACAACCGTGCCTCTTGCGATCTGACCGGCAACCCCTATGCTCCTAACAAGTGGGTGGTCAAGTGGACCGGACCCGAGACGAAGTGGGCAGGAGACGTTCCCGACGGCGGCTGGCCTCCCGGAGAAAAATACTCCTTCATCATGAAGCCCGAGGGTCACGCTCGTTTGTTTGGCTTCGGCCTGGCCGACGGACCGTTCCCGGAGCATTATGAACCTCTTGAGGCTCCTATCAAGAACCCCATCTCCGCTCAGCAGACCAACCCGGTGATCAAGATCTGGGCCGGGGAGATGGATGATGTCGGCTCTGTGGACGAATATCCGGTGGTTGCCACCACTTATCGGGTCACCGAGCACTGGCAGGCCGGCCAGATGACCAGGAACAATGCCTGGCTGGCCGAACTCATGCCGGATATGTTCGTGGAGATGAGCAAAACTCTGGCTGCGGCCAGGGGCGTCAAGAACGGAGATAAAGTCAGGGTAAAGACGGCGCGGGGAGACCTGGTGGCCTATGCAGTGGTGACGGCGAGGTTCAAGCCGTTTAAGCTGAACGGAAAATCCTACGAGCAAATCGGGCTTCCCTGGCATTACGGCTACAAGGGTCTGGCCACGGGTCAAAGCGCAAACCGCCTCACTCCCCACGTTGGCGACGCAAACACTATGATCCCTGAATACAAGGCGTTCCTATGCGACGTTGTAAAGGAGGTGGGATAAAATGGCAGAAAAAGCGATGCTTCTGGACATGGAGAAATGCATAGCCTGCCGGGCCTGCCAGGTGGCTTGTAAGCAATGGAATGAACTTCCGGCCGAGAAAACCACCTTCTTTGCAGCCGCGGGCGGTTACCAGAATCCCATCGGGCTTTCCCCTAGCACTTACACCCTGGTGAAGTTTTACGAACACGAGGAGCAGGACAAGCTAAAATGGCTCTTCCGGGTGCACCGATGCATGCAGTGTGTTGATCCGGCCTGCGTGAAGGCATGTCCGGTGGATCCCAAGGCTATGACTCGGGATGAGAAGACCGGAGCCATATATGTGAACCGCGAGCGCTGCATAGGCTGCGGGGCGTGCCGGGAGTATTGTCCGTTCACCGTACCGGTGATCGACACCGAGGTCGGCAAGTCCACCAAGTGCACCTTTTGCTTCGACCGTTTGGCCGAGGGGATCGAGCCAGCCTGCGCCAAGGCCTGTCCCACCGACTGTTTGGTCTTCGGCGAGAGGACTCAGGTTCTCGACCTAGCGCAGAAGGCAAGACAGAGGCTGACCGACAAGGGCAGAAAGCCAGTGATCTATGGACAGACAGAACTTGGCACGGGCACCAAGAAAGTCTACGTGCTTCCAGAGCCTCTGGACTATTATCCGGATATGGTCAAGAGCCCCAAGGTCTCAGAAGATCTGGGCTTCTTCCACGAGCTGCTGAAGCCTCTGGGCACTCTGACCCTGACGGCCTCGTTGGTGGGCATGGTGCTGGCCAGGATAAGGGAGGCAAAAGAGAAAGACAAAGTCAAGCCTTCTTGACATTCACAGATTAATCGTCCTGAACTAAAGGAGACGTGTAAATGATTGACAAAAAGAAACTGATACTGGGCATAATCCTTTTCGGATCGATCTGGGGAGGCCTGGAGGCTTTAGGAATCAGGGCCATGAGAGGGGTTGAGATCTTCCCTACGTCAGCGGTCTTGGCTTTGGTCGCCGTCCTGATTTTGTCTGCCTCCCGCATGCTCTTGAAACGTCCCGGAACCACCTTAGCCTGCGGAGTGGTGGCAGCTGGTTTTAAGGCAATGTGTCTGCCTTCCATATTCTTCTGTCAGGTCACCGCCGTCTTTCTGACCGCGGCGGTAATGGACATTGCGTTCACCTGGGCGGAGAATAAGAAGCTTTCCGGCTGGTTCTCCTGGGGACTGGTTGGCCTGGGGGCCTCTTACGTGAATTATCTCGTATTTGGTCTGGCCAACACCTATCTGCTCAGAAACATCTTTTGGCTCGAGCGCGTTCACACGATTCCTAATTACGTGCTCGTAACTGGAACCTACGCTGCCATCCTCAGCTTTCTCGGAATACTCCTGGGACGGGAACTGGGCAGGAGGACGGAACCCTTATTCAGTCGATTGGAGCAAGTGCAGGCGACAGCTTACAGTGGCGGGATTATCCTAACCTCCATGTGTTTCTGGCTTCTGGGTGTTTTTCTGTATAGATAATCCGCTGGCTTAGCTCAAGGATCGACGGCAGGAGGAAGAGACGGTTTCAGGCAAATCTCTTTTTCTCCTGCCTTTTTATTCCCGGAGGTATTGGAAAAACCAGTTATACTACGCGGCAAGATCATGCCAAGATCGTCTGAGTCCAACTTGACAAGCAGGGATGGAGATGCATGAAAGACAAGCTCGGGATATTTAAAGCCGTCAGAATCAAGGAAGGGGAACGTCAGGATATCGAAGAAAAAGTAGCACAGGAAGCGATTCTGCGAATCTTCATCAATGAGCACGAAATCGCAGCTCTTTCCTGTACTCCCTCCGATCAAACCTACCTGGCGGTGGGCTTTCTGATTTCCGAAGGATTTTTGAAAAGCTCGGCAGAGATCAAAAATGTGCATTCCTCGGAAGGAGAGGTAACCGTTCGCACTAAGTCCCCCTATGAGGTTCCGGAAGAGCTCGGGCGCAAAGGCGTTCTGACCTCGGGCTGCGGGAAAGGAAAGACTTTTGGCAGCTGGGAAGACGTAGACCCTCTGGAAGATACTCTGGTCAATCTGGATTTAAATTTCAGTTCGGATGAGATACTCAAGATCATGTCCCAGTTTCAGCAAAGATCCAAGCTTTTCATGGAGACTGCTGGCGTTCACAGTGCTGCCTTGGCGAAGGGAAACGGCATCGTTTTGTTTAACGAGGACATTGGCAGACACAATGCCGTGGACAAAGTGCTTGGCGAAAGCTTCCTGAAGGGTATCAATCTGAAAGACAAATTCCTGGTAACAAGCGGCAGGACATCCTCGGATATAGTATCAAAGCTGTGGAACTGCGGATTGAGCATGGTTGTTTCTCGCGCGGCGCCAACCAGCCTGGCAGTCAAGATGGCTCAAAAACTGGGGATAACGGTGGTGGGATTTGTGAGGGGGAAAAGGATGAACGTGTATAGCTTTCCTGTCAGGATCAAGTAAGACGCCGGCGAAGAGCTTTTCTGTCAAATGGATTTTTGTTGAGATTGGGCGTCGCAGAGTGAATCATGATGCCCTACCACGTGTTCTCTTCAATCAGCTTCCTTCATTTTCTTCTGCTGGCGAGGCAGATTCTCCTCCACGTGGTCAGCCAGCTCTTCGATTTGTTTTATCGAAAATACGGGAACCGGAGCATCCACCTGGCCTTCACAGACAACAGCCAACAGATTATCCTGGGGACCGCAAAGCGGCGCTCGGTCACGGGAGCTGTCCATCACCTCGACTTTGGCATAAGGGGAATCTGTGAATCCTTCTCCTATGATCAGATCATATCCTTCAAAAAGAAACTCGAGAAGCTCCTCTGCGTTTCCTCTCGGCAAGTGCTCGGAGAAGAAGGCAATTTTGTGAGGCGACAGGATCAAGGTGCTTTCTGCGCCGGCTTGAGCATGTCTGAACGAGTCCTTTCCAGGAATATCAAACACGTGGTCGCCAGTGGTATATTTTATGCTTCCCACCTTGTATCCTCTGCTTTTGAATTCAGGGACCAGTTTCTCCAGAAGCGTGGTCTTACCTCTTTTTTTCCTGCCCACCACCAGAAGGATTCGCATGCCAAAAGCTCCTTTTCCTGGTTGGTTCTTGGAAATGTAGAGCAAGACTTCTGGTCAAGCAAGAAAAATATTCCTTGCAGATGCGTCATGAAGGGCAAGATCAGCAGAAGCCCATCCGGCAGGTCAGCCGAATTGGCCCTATAACTGGCATTGACTTGATTCCCGCGGCATCAGGATGAATCGTCTCTTTCCAAACCAGGGCGTTCGCAAAAACTGACGAACCTTCAGCCGCGAAACTTTGCGCATAGAGTAAAACTGGTGGAATGTGTGAGGGAAGGAAAAAAGAAAAAGATTCTTGCAAAATGTGCTTGACAAGGGGTTGGAAAGGGGATATAATTTATACTCGATCTGGGTAGCTCTGCCTCAAGTCAATTGCATTCGAGAGAACCGGAGATTAACTTTAACCAAGGAGTAGCGCAAAATGAAGTTGAAGTTTTCGGGTTTAGTCTTGTTATCGTTTCTGTTCTTTGCTGTTGGGGTTTCTGCAGGACCGAACTTCGGTCCGGAGGTAGAGGTGGACACCACCGACTACTTCACCATACAGAACTATTTTCTTACACCCTTCCAGCTCACCGACTTCAATTTTTTGGGCGGTGGAGCCAGGGCCAGAGCGATGGGGGGTGCGTTCTTCGCCGTCTCTGATGATCCCACCGCTGCCTCATGGAATCCAGCCGGACTTTCCCAATTGGACAAGCCTCAGATGAACCTGAGCTTCAGTTCCTATATGGGTCGAAGAGAGTATACTTCCACGCTTGATTCTCCCAGCTTGAATTACAACTTCGGGGAAGAGCTAAAGAACGATATCAGCGCCATTTCTTTCGCCAGTGTAGCCATCCCATTCAGGCTGCGGGAGACCGACCTGGTGGGAGGCGTGGTTTACCAGAGGATAGCGGACATCTATCAGGAAAACAGAGACGTAATCATAATTGATGAGCTGCTCACTGACGGCGACACTTTGGAGAACTTTGTGCTTCCTCCCATACAGGAAGAGGTAACAGGAAGATTGGATGTAGTCAACATCTCTTTGGGGGGAAAGCTCTTTAGGGCTCTCTCCGTGGGAGCGGGTGTCAACATCTATACCGGTAAGTTCACCAGCGACGTAGAGTTTTTTGCCTCGGCTGATACCACCGGGCTGAACGGCAATAGATTTCATCCCAACATCGTCAGTGATTACTCCGGTTTCAATTTCACCCTGGGGGGAATGTGCAGATGGGATAATCTTCGTCTGGCCGCCGTGGTCAAAACGCCGTTCACTCTGAAAGAAGACAACGACGTGAAACTCTTTCAGGACATAATCCTGCTGGGGGTGGTTCTTGAGACCCCTTCTAACCTGGCATCGCCCTTCTTTCAAACCGACAGAGAATGGAAGATGCCCACCATGATCGGTTTTGGCGGCTCTTACGACATAAGTGCGCTCACCCTTGCCGCGGACGTGGAAATCAGAAATTACTCCAAGACGGAGGTTACCTATCGGAGGAACATCGCCAATCCTGAGGATGTGAAGGTGGCCACGGGTGGCTACGTGACCGACAGCTGGTGGGGAACCATAGGAAACGAACCACCCTTTGTCCCCAGCTTGGACTGGAGGAATCTGACCCAGGTTCGCCTTGGGGCCGAATACAGGATCGACACTAAGTTCGGAAGTGTTCCCCTGAGAATTGGCTTCAGGAACGATCCCAAGCCTTTCAAGACTCAGCTGGACTCCAGCCAGATTTACCTTCGAATGGATCTACAGGTTATTGGTACTGACACCATCGGAGTTCCTGCGTTTCTGCAATCTGATTACGGAGTTCAGAACGGCTCGTGGGTAAACGGCAACATCTTCTCCTTTGGAACAGGAATCGCCTGGAGCCAGATAAAGTTGGACATCACCTATGAATATGCTTCCTATGACGATATCGACAAGGAGGTCTTCACCGATGCCAGACCTTATGACCGAGGCAACAAGGTGCTTCTGGATCCGATATCCAGAAACAGGTTCTCCAAGAAGGAGAGCAGCAAATTCAGCCGGATAATGATCAGCTTCACCGGTTACTTCTAACACATAGGTTGCAGAAAAACGAAAAAGCGAAGTGGACCCTTCAGAAAAAAGAGGAGGACTTCGCTTTTTTATTCTGCAAAATCCGTATAAGGGAACCCTCCCGCCTTTCAAGTGGAGGCGTAAGCTAACCAATCCATATCCAGGTCAGACACTTAGGTGGGAGTTGGCAGGAAAGAAGATACTCTCAGGCAGCTGGAGCAAAGAGCGGGAGGCGGTGACCGTTTCAGGCTGAGGGGACAAAAAAAGACCTTGATTTAATCGTATTCTCTCTTAAATTCTGGGATCGAAGCTGAAGGGTTAAAGAAGCACGCCGAGAAATGAGTTGGTGTGCGTTTTTCAGTGAGACCTGGACTAGTTGAAGTGAGGAGAAAAGCAGATGAGTCCTCATAGGATAACTAAGAAAGAGATTAAGCAGGACAAATTCGTTACTTACTCCTTGAAGGTAAGTGAATGGGTCCAGAAGCATTTAAACCAAGTCTTGATGGTTGCAGGAACCGTGATCCTGGTCGCCGTGATACTGGTTTTCGTGTTCTCTTCTCAAGCCAAAAGGCAACGAAATGCGGCCGAGCTTCTGGGAAAGGCGAGCCTGGAACTTCAAGCGGGAAACATGGCACAGGCGGTGGATGATCTTCAAACCCTGTTGCAGAAGTACAGTGGCACTGAAAGTGCCGGCAAGGCAGCATTCTTTCTGGCTTCCGCTTATTTCTATGCCAAGGACTACGTTCAGGCTCAGACCTTCTTTGAAAGATACCTGGAAAAATACGGAGAAGACCCGCTGCTCTCAGCCTCGGCCCAGGGCGGGATTGCAGATTGTCAGATGCAGACAGGGAACTTCACCCAGGCCGGGGAAGCCTATCTCAAAGTAGTTTCCTTGAGCCCCCAAAGCTTTCTTGCTCCGCAATATCTTCTAATGGGAGCCTCAGCCTACCTTAAAGCCGATCAAAAGGAGAAAGCCAGAGAGATACTAGACAGGCTGATGAAAGAGTATCCCGACTCAAGGGAAGCTCGTCAGGCCAGGTTGAAGCTCGCTGAAACCCTTTGATGGAAATTCAAAATGGCCACAAAAAAGGAAGCTTCTGCTGAAGCATCCACCAGGCGGGCAAGTCCAGATTCTCCTGCTTTGTCTGTGGCTTTCCTGTGGCACATGCACCAACCATACTACAAGGATGCCAAGAGCGGGCGTTACCAAGTGCCGTGGGTACGTCTGCACGGACTCAAGGACTACTACGACATGGTGGCGGTATTGGAGCATTTTCCGCGGATTCGTCAAACTTTCAATCTGGTCCCCTCTCTAATTGAACAGATTCAGGATTACGCACAAAACGATTCCTGCGACGAGCATCTGCTCCTCACCCAAAGACCGGCTGGAGATCTGACCGACGTGGAGAAGGAAAAGATACTGTCCACTTTCTTTACCTGCAGTTTTCGGACCATGATCTATCCTCATGCCCGCTACTACCAGCTTTACGAGAAAAGGGGGGAGGCGCCTGAAAATCTGAAGCCAAGAATCCGTGAGTTTACCGCGCAGGATTTTCTGGATCTGCAGGTATGGTCGAATTTGGTCTGGATAGATCCTCTTTTCAAAACAGATCCTCTGATCTCCTGCCTGTTTAAGAAGGGCAGAGGTTTCACGGAGGAGGAAAAAAGAAAGCTGGTTTCCAAGCAAACGGAAATTCTGCGAAAGATTATTCCCAAATACAAGGAACTTCAAGACAAGGGACAAATCGAGATAACTTCTTCCCCCTATTTTCATCCAATCATGCCCCTGATCTGTGATACCAGCATCGCCAGGCTTGCACTTCCCCGTATTCAACTGCCTGAAGAGAGATTCTCCCATCCGGAAGACCTTCAAGCCCAGATTGACCAGGGTATAAAACTGTATGAGAAGACCTTTGGCAGAAGACCCAGAGGAATGTGGCCTTCAGAGGGGGGCGTAAGTGAGCAGATTGTCCCTCTGGTGGCGAAATATGGAGTCAGTTGGATTGCTACCGATGAGGACATTCTATTCCTGAGTCTTGCCGGTGGAAAAACCGAAGAGAGCAAGGAAATTCGAAAAGACCCGGCAGCTCTTTACAAACCTTATAGGATAGCTGTGCAAGGTAAGGAGGTCTCGATACTCTTTCGACACCACATGCTTTCCGACCTCATAGGATTCGTTTACTCCAGCTGGGATGCACAGGAAGCAGCCAATGACTTTATCCAGCGATTGCACCGAATAAGAGAAAATATCCCCAGAGAAGATCTGGGGAATTGTATCGTGTCGATCATCCTGGATGGGGAGAATTGTTGGGAGTACTACAAAGGTGATGGGCATGATTTCTTGTTCGCGCTTTACACCAGACTCTCCGAAGACAAGACGCTTCGTACCACCACTGTGAGTGAATTTCTCCAGGAATCGGACCGGCCAAGAAAACTTCCTCGTCTGTTTGCGGGTTCCTGGATAAACCACAATTTCAGAATATGGATCGGTCATCCAGAGGACAACCTGGCCTGGGACCTTCTGAAGAAAACCAGGGATGCCTTGGTCGAGTTCCAGAGGAAAACCGGGAAAAATGCCGAGACACGGCAGATTCTGGAAAAAGCCTGGAAAGAGATTTACATCGCTGAGGGGAGCGATTGGAATTGGTGGTATGGGGACGAACATCAGGCCGTGGGAGCAGAGCAGTATGACAGGATATTCAGATCACACCTGCTTTATGTTTACGAGCTGATCGCCCAGGAACCTCCGGAGGAGCTTTATCAACCCATAAAGTCCAGATTTATTTCCACCTATTTCCTCCCCCCCACCGGATACCTGAAGCCCACCATAGATGGCAAGAGAACGCACTATTATGAGTGGCAACAGGCAGGGTTTTTCGACCCTCTCAAAGCTGGGGGAGCAATGCACCAAGTCGCTTCACTGGTGTCGGGCATTTACTTTGGTTCCGATGAGAGCAAGATATATATCAGGGTGGATACCACCGTGGCTAAAGAAGAATTTGACCGGGAAGGATACGCGCTGGTCATCGAGCTTCTGGAACCACCCAGGTATAAAATCTCCGTGAAAGAGGGCAAAGCCGTGCTTTTTCAACGAATCAACGAAAAGGAATGGAGGACGGTCTCCTCTGAATTGGGGTTCGCCTTCGAAAAAACATTAGAGCTGGCTATACCCATGACTCTTCTTCGCTTCAAGGAAAAGAAGGAGATATGGTTTAGATTGGTAGGGGAGAGGGAGGGGAAAGAGGTAGAAAAGTGGCCCGCCACCGACGTGATCAGATTCGATCTGCCCAGCCAAAAGGGAGAACCGATATTCTGGGAAGTGTGAGTTGAGAATAAAACGGAAAATCTGATGGAGAAAACCGATGACAGAAGAAATCTTCGGACCAGAAGGACGTAAGGAAGAAGCCGAGGAGACACGTGAGCCCGGAACCAATGAGGAAGCAAGGAAGAAGATGATAGACGAAGGCAAAGCCGCAGCCATGCTGGGCTATATTCCCTTCATGTGCTTCGTGCCGCTGATCAAAATGAGAGACAATCCGTTCGCCTTCCGGCACGGAAAACAGGGCTTGGTCTTGTTCATAATCGAGATCATAGCCGTGATCTTCCTTCTTCCGAAGATCAGTGATCTTCTTTGGAGCGTGGTGATCGTGCTATGCCTGGCTGCCGCCGTGGCCGGAATAATCTTCTCGCTTCAGGGAAAGGAATGGAAAATCCCGTTCGTTGGGGATTGGGCGGACAAGCTCCGGGTCTGAGTGTGGGCTGGGCCCCTTCACGTCCAGTGCTCCTGCGCAGCCACGGAACATTGAATTAAAGAGAGTTTGTCAAGACGGGGATGCGGGCATCGCTTCTGTTGTATGCACTTGCAGGATAAGCGGCTGCCTTATTCCTGGCAACATGTTTTTATCCGGACAGCGGAGCTCCTTCAAAAGCCACGTTTCGAACTGTCCCGGTTCGACATAAAGCTCTCCTTTCTGCCCCTCTGTAATGAGGAACGTCTCCATGCCGGTCACGGTCTCAGGAATGTGAGGAAGATGTTGGAGACCACGGCTGCCAGGATGAGGAAGAGGATTCTCTTGATCCACCCCACCTCGGTCTTCACCTTAGTGAGCTCTCCAAAAAGGGACAGTTCCCACTGGCTGAACGGGACATTTCTCGATCGACCGCGCTGTGTCAAATGCGACATTGCTTCGTGATTTGCGTGTGAAATGCGAGATGAAAACGTCTAATAACCTACATTATGTAAACCTCTCTATCCACCTTAAACCTCTACTTTAACCCCCCTCCCTCCTATTTCACCACAAGGTTAATCAACTTGTTACGCACGAATACGCTTCTAACGATGTCCTTATCCCCAACCAACTTCCTGACTCTTTCATCGCTCAGCGCCAGCTTCTTGGCCTCCTCTTCCGGAGTGTCCAGCGGCACCGTCATGCTAGCCCTCAGCTTTCCATTGATCTGAATCACAAATGTGACTTCTTCTTCTATAATCGCTTCTTTGTCATAGATTGGCCACTGGGATTTGAATATGCTATCCTTGTGGCCGAGCATGGCCCAGAGCTCTTCTGCAAGATGCGGGGCGAATGGGGCCAAGAGTTGAGCCAGTTTTTCTGTGCAAAATCTGAACACATCGGGCCACTGGATCTCCAGATCATCCATGACGTTGAGAAGCTCCATCATGGAGGCGACAGCTGTATTGAGCTGCAGCGTGCTGATATCTTCTTCAACCTTCTTTATGGTCTGATGCAGTTTTCTGTAGGCCCTGAGATCGGTGGGGCTTAGGTCACCTCGCCTGATTTTTGCATTGAGAGGGTGCTCTTTTGCCAATTCACCAAATTGGTAAACTCGATTCAAGAAACGTGACGCCCCGACAGTACCCTCCTCGTTCCATAGGATTTCTCTCTCTGAAGGTGCTGCAAAGTACATGGCTATTCTGGCTGTGTCTGCACCGTGCTTGTTGATGATATCCACGGGTGAAACCACGTTTCCCAAAGACTTGGACATGATCTGTCCCTCTCTGTCCAGTACCATTCCATGATTGAAAAGCTCGATCGCAGGCTCGTCCACCTCGACCCATCCAATGTCAAGTAAGAATTTGGTGAAGAATCTGAAATATAGCAGATGCCCGCAAGCGTGCTCTATACCGCCTATGTACTTATCTACCGGCAGCCATTCGGTTGCCTTTTGCCTGGAGAACGGCTCTTCAGGGTTGCGCGGGTCCAAATATCTGAGGAAATACCAGGAGGAACATACAAAGGTGTCCATCGTGTCCGAATCCCTTCTCGCCTTTGCTCCGCACTTGGGACAATCGACATCCATAAACTCCTTTGAATCCGCCAGAGGCGAACGCCCTTTGGGGATGAAATCGATCTCACCCTCAGGGAGCAACACTGGAAGTTCGGACTCGGGAACGGGAACGACACCGCATTTCTCGCAGTGAATCACGGGTATGGGCGCACCCCAGTATCTCTGACGAGAAATCAACCAGTCTCTTAGCTTATAATTGGTTTTTAGCCTTCCCAATCTTTTCTGCACCACATACTCATTGACTTTCTTTATTCCTTCGGTCGAGGAAAGCCCGTTGAAGATGTCCGAGTTGACCATTGTGCCCGGCTCAATATATGCCTCTTCCATAGTGTCTTCCAACAGTTTGCGACCCGGAGGTTGAATCACTACTTTAACCGGGATCCCGTATTTCTTACAGAATTCGAAATCTCTCTGGTCGTGAGCAGGAACCCCCATGACAATCCCCGTCCCATAGGTGGCCAGCACATAATCAGCCACCCACAGCTGGATCTTATCCCCCGAAAGGGGATTTATGGCGTATACTCCTGTGAAAACTCCATCCTTCTCCCCTACCGCTGTTCTGTCTATCTCCGTCTTCTGTTTTGCTTTCCTTATATATTCCTCCACAGCCTTCCGATGTTTGGAATCCATCTTCAACGTCTTGAACAGCTTGTTCTCTGGAGCAATGGCCATGAAAGTCACACCATAGATGGTATCAGGTCGGGTGGTGAAGACAGATATCCTTTGGTTCGTACCCTCAATGCCAAAATCTATCTCCAAGCCCTCACTTTTCCCTATCCAATTCCTCTGCAGGGTTTTCACGTTCTCTGGCCAGTCATCTAGCTGGTCCAGGCCTTCAAGCAGCCTTTCAGCATAGTCGGTGATGCGGAAAAACCACTGCTCCAGCTCTTTTTCCTCCACCAGGGACTCGCATTTCCAGCATCTACCCTGCTCCACCTGCTCATTGGCCAGAACCGTCTTGCAGTCAGGGCACCAGTTCACGAACGCAGTATCCCGGTACGCCAAACCGTGCTCAAACAGCTTCAGGAACATCCATTGAGTCCACTTATAGTAGTCAGGCAGACAGGTGATGACCTCACGGCTCCAATCAAAGCTAATCCCGCATCTCTTTAACGTCGTATCAGAGATCTTTATGTTTTCCATGGTCCATTCCTTGGGATGGATCTTTCTCCTTATAGCAGCTATCTCTGCCGGCAGGCCGAAAGCGTCCCAGCCGAACGGGTGAAGGACTTGGTACCCGTGCATCATCTTGTATCTTGCTACCGCGTCCCCGATGATGAAGTTACGGAAGTGACCCATATGGATGTCGCCGGATGGATAGGCGTACATCACCAGCAGGTAGTATTTCTTCCGGGGATGATCCGGAGCCTGATAGATTCCACTCTCTTCCCACTTCTTCTGCCATTTGGACTCTATTTCCTTGAACGGGTATCTTTTCACTTGTTACCTCTGTAAAGCGAATTTTGCCTGAAGCTTTCGATTTCTCAGATCCTGACCCCAGGCTAAAGTTGACCGCTGTTGTCCAGGAAAATCAAGGGTAAAGCCTGTATATGGTGCGAGGGAATGGGATCGTTTCTCTTATGTGGGACAATCCGCAGATCCAGGCGAGAGTTCTCTCCACTCCCAGACCGAAGCCCGAATGCGGCACTGATCCATATTTTCTGAGGTCCAAGTACCATCCGTAAGCATCTCTGGGCAGATTCTCCTCTTCTATTCTTCTTTTCAGGCTCTCGTAATCGTTATTTCTCTCCGATCCACCGATGATCTCTCCGTATCCTTCGGGAGCCATAAGGTCTGCGCATAACACCAGATTCTTTCTTTCCGGATGAGGCTTCATATAAAATGCTCGGCACATTTTCGGATAGTTATATACAAACACCGGCCGTTCGAACATCTTGGTCAGGATGGTCTCGTCCGTTCCCCCAAAATCTGAACCCCACTGAATATCGCTTCCTGCTTTTTGCAGCCTCTCCACTGCTTCATCATATGTTATCCGGGGAAAAGGCTTTTGGACGTTCTGTAGCGTGGAGGTCTTTCTTTCCAGCTCTTTGAGCTCTTTTTGGCAATTCTTCAGAATCCAGTTTACGAAGTAGACCACCAGATCTTCCTGCAGATCCATATTCTGATCATTATCGTAAAAAGCCTCCTCTGCCTCTATCATCCAGAATTCGGTCAGGTGCCTTCTGGTTTTTGATTTCTCGGCCCTGAAGGTGGGACCGAAACAGAAAACCTTTCCGAAGGAAGCTATGGCGGCTTCCAGATACAGCTGTCCGGTCTGAGCCAAATAGGCCTTTCCCTCACTCAAGTACTCGGTCTCAAACAGGGTAGTGGTGGTCTCGCCAACTGCACCGGTCAGGATGGGTGTATCGATCAAGACGAAGTTGTTGTCATAAAAGTACTGCCTTATCGCCCAGATCAATTCGTTTCTCACCTTCAAGACTGCATGTGGTCGACGCGATCTCAAGTAGAGATGGCGGTGATCAAACAGGAATGTGGATCCGTGAGGCTTGGGCGTTATGGGGTAATCTTCCGCAATTTGGACCACTTTGACGTCCGAAAGATTCAGCTCGTATCCACCAGGAGCCCTTTGGTCTTTTCTAACTGTGCCGGTCACTTCCAATGAGGATTCCTGAGTGAGCTTATCATAGAGATTGAACACCCCATCCTTTACCTCACCTTTGATCATCACCCCCTGGATGATGCCGGTACCGTCCCTTACCCAGAGAAAGTGGATTTTCCCCTTGGAGCTCTTGTTGTGAAGCCACCCTTTGATAGTCACCTTCTCCCCGTCCAGCTTTGCTATGTCCTCAATGTAGTGGAAATCCATAAGCAGTCTGCAGTTTCCAGTCAGTCATCGGCCCCATTCAGTTTTCTGCTCTCCGTTCACCTCCTGTGCCCGTCGTGTTTAGGGTGGTTTGCATGCACACCTCGACATAATGGGGCGAGCCTTTCAGAATTATGGTCCAAACCGGAAAACAGTTAATGATTCTGGCCTTCATATCCTCTATCCAGGCCAGCCTTCCCTGGTCTAATCTTATCTTCAGGGTCAGGGGCGAGTCCACCAGATAGACCCCCCATCTGCCTTGGGAAAACCCACCCGGTCCATTACCGTCCGGCTTAGAGCACAGGGTAAAGGCACGTTTGTAACCCAA
>CAYGCR010000031.1:0-36374 GCA_964348415.1 uncultured Ignavibacteria bacterium
TCGTCAGCCTTGACCCTCCAGTAGTAGACGGAGTCAGGCATTAAGCCTGACAGAGTGCAGACCGTGCTGGTCAAGCCTTCTATTTGTTCATATCCCCAGAAGAGAGGGTTCAAGCTGTATTTGAGAGTGTAAGCAACGGGGCCACCGATAGTATCCGGGTTGGTGGCTTCATTCCAGAAGAGAGTTGGCTTGAGGGAAGCCACAGCTCCGCTGTCGGGCGAGATCAGACCGAAGTGTTCCGGCGGCTGATTGGGGCTTCTACTCTGGTACAGTCCGGTTCTGTGGTTGTCGAAGTGGTAGGTTCCCCACTCGATTCTGGTTTTGCCATAAGATCTGGGAAGACTCCACAAGTTCACGTAGCCCCAGGCGAACAGTTTGGACTTGGTGGAGACTTCTAGGATACCATCATCGTTAACGTCGCCCACGGTGGAGCCGTTCAGGTAATTAGAACCCCAGGGACGTAGCGGCCAACCGGGAACCAGCGTATCTGCGTCCGAGTAACAGGCTTGCAAAAAGCCGATAGAGTCAACGGCAATGCCGTTCTCAAAGATCAACTCCATAGTGCTGTCTCCATCGAAGTCAGCAATGGAAACGGGTCCCTCCGCTCCCCCATAAAGCGTCAACGGAAAACCCGGAAGACAGTTGGCTTCAATGTCTAGCACATGGAAAACAACGCCGGGATAGGAAGGCGGATAGTTCCCAATCGCGATGTCAAGATCGCCATCTTGGTCCACGTCTCCGACGCTGGGCGGGCCTCCGGATCTGGGTGCTGGCCTGGGCCAGCCAGGCAGGAAATTCCCCCGATGATCCATGACGAAGAACCTGTTCCATTCCGTGCCGCTACATACTATCTCTGCATAACCGTCACCTTCGAAGTCCGCCAGCGCTGGAGCATTCTGATAGAATGCAAGGGTTGGAGCAGTGTAGGGCCAGCCCGGCATTATGCTCCCGTCCGATTCGAGTGCGTAGATAGTCTGCAAGGAACAGTAGATGATTTCCTTTTCTCCATCATTGTCGATATCACCTACCGCAGCACCTGTGCCAGGATAATGGTCCAACGCAAATGGCCAGTTGCCCGGAAACTCCGTTCCATCGTATCTGAACACGTGAGCATAACTCACAGAATACGATCTCTCCCCCACTATTATCTCCAGTTTTCCGTCTCCGTCCAGATCACTGAGGGTGGGACAGAGACACGCACGGTTGTCCCCGAAGGAAACGGGCCATCCGGGCAGGAGGTTTCCATCCGGGTCAAACACGTAGACCCGCCCAACCGGGGCGTAAGCGGTCACCGCTGTATCCAACGTGCCATCTCCGTTGACATCCCCGACCGCCACTCCCCATGAGGCTGTGCCTCCCAGCAACTGAGGCCAGCCAGGTTTTGGGTTGCCCAGGTAGTCCCAGACATAAACCCTGTAGCCGCTGGTTCCAGCCATTATTTCCAGCTTACCATCTTCGTCGAGGTCGGCAAAGGCGACTCCTTTGGTATCGACCCATCCGCTGACTGCTATGGGTTGCGGCCAGCCCGGTGCCTGGGGAAGACCCGGGGATTTGTCTACCGGATCACCGTGTGGACGATGCACGACCTCAACTCCCCCAAAATCCTCCGGGGTGACGTGCTCCGGACTCATCTGGCCTCCGGCCTGTGAGGTGATCCCGAAGGTAAAGAACAACAGCAGGACACAGCCCAACTCTCTCCGCAGAAAATAGGGTAGTTCTTCCCTGAAAAGGGGCCTGATGAAGGTCACGGTAACCTCCTCTAGGATGGGTTTAGCTATCTAGCGAGCCTGAATCGCTGGCGGTCCGTTCGAACGCCTGTTCTTTGTGCGCTAAGCGCAAGAGTCGTTGGTAAGAACTGCCTCTTCGGAAAGAGTCGTCTCTGCACCGAACAAGGATAGATGTGCTCTATCAATAACCCCTATTTATGAACATCCCGGAGGTGGCCCACCTCGAAAAAGATAGTTCAAAAGGAACACCACGTCCAGAGCCCCATGATCATAATCACAGTTGGCATCGCCGGCTTCAAAAGAGACCGGCGATGGCCCGTGCCGAAACAGGTAGTTCAGCATGTACAGAGCATCCCCGACATTTATCTGACCATCACCGTTGGCGTCGCCGCGTGACGGTGTCCATCGACTCATCAACGGATACCTATCCTGTCCACCACCAGTGATATTGTAGGGTACATCGCCAATACCGTCGCTGCCAGGAATATCTTGTTCGGGACCGGAGAAATTGTCCGGGCCCGTGTAATCGTGCCAGTAGTTGCCACCGCTGGGATAACCGTCGTCCCAGAGATTGACGTTAGCAATGTCTTCGTTATAGGAGTTCTGATTGTTGTTGATAAAGTCGTTGTGGCATATGGAGTTGTCATAGGCGTAAGCAATGTATATGCCATACTCGTAGCTGTCCACGATCGTGTTCTCGTGCAGCAGGTTGTCATACGTTGCCCCATTTAGGGACATTCCACAACGGTTTTCCGCGATGTAATTTCCAAACACTTGACTGTCTCGGATATAGTCCAACGAGATGCCGCCATCGCCATTGTTTCTGATGATGTTATCTCTTATTTCGTTTACATTTACAGGTCCCCCACCATAGAGAGCAATACCTGTCCCTCCATTGTTGGTCACAAGGTTGCCGGAGATAAGGTTGTTCCACGACTTAATGGATATGCCATAAGAGCTGTTGCCTGTGATATTGTTGTTTGATATCGTGGCCTCGCTGAAAGCAGACCAGGGATCGTTAGAGATACCGTATTGATTGCTGCAGATGGTGTTACCAGATATGGTGGTACCTCGCGAACCCGGTTCGGTGCTCGCTATTCCGTGCCGGTTGTTTGCGATCAGGTTCCCTGATATTGTGGTATTGATGTCACCTTCCAGTTCAACTCCGGAGATCCCGTTGTTAATTACGGTATTGTTAGAAACGACGTTATCGCAGGCGAGTAAACCGCCAAACCCTGAGACCAGAATACCAGCCCAGCCGTTGTCGCTGACAAGGTTGTGGGAGATCGTGTTTTCGTTCCGTTGCTCCGGGTAAAACTCCTCGAATATGGCTATCCCGTAATAAGCATTTTGCTCAGCCACATTCTGAGTCACCACATTGTGGTTTGAGCCAATCTTTATCCCCGCAATCCCATCCGGCCCCGCGCTGTTCCGCACGGTGAATCCACTGATATTTACCGAGTCAGCAGTAAGCAGGATACAGTTTCCATCTCCACAGGCATCGATCATAGTTGTCTCGTTATTTTGACCGATTAGGTTGATGGTTTTATCTACAACGACATTCTCCTGATATATCCCGCTATAGACATAAACAGTGCCCCCATGACCTGAAATATCTACGCCATCTTGGATATTGTCGAAATGATCATGTCCCCAACCGGGGGTAGATTCATCGAAATCATCATCAACCCAGACATAAGATTGGGATGGGTGAAAAACTCTCACTGTAACATAACCACTAGCAACAGAGTCATCACTATCAACAACTGTTAGTACCACGATATAAAATCCTGGGCTGTCATATGAATGGGTTGGGTTCTGTTGATTTGAAGCGTTACCATCTCCAAAGTCCCAGTGCCAATCATAGTATGGAACGCCTCCGTGCGCAGAACCAGTGAACTGTATAACTTCACCAACATTTCCAGTATATGGCCCACGTGGATCTGCATATAATCCAAGAACCGCAGTCATCAATGGATAATTATCCTGATTATTCCCTCCCGGAATATTATCGTAGGGTGTATCACCAATGCCATCGCTGCCTGGCATATTCTGTTCGGGACCTGAAAAGTTGTCACTGCCTGTGTAATCACCCCAGTAGTTCCCACCTGAGGGATAGCCGTGGTCCCAGTTATTTGTGGAATACCATTTGTCAGTGGCATTCCAGGCTTTATTGATAACATCATTGTGATATATGCTGTTGTTATTAGAATAATACAGCATGAGGCCATATTCATGATTATGTATGACGGCGTTTCCGGATATAACGTTGTCATCCGACCGATCTACATCAAGCCCCCAGGAGTTATATGAAATGGTATTCTGTGATACTGCATTATTGTTAGAGCTGCCTTTCAGATAGACACCAACATCGTTGTTTTCTGTAACTACATTCCCAGATATATCATTTTCGGACGAACCGGATAGTAGAATACCATGTAAGCGATTGTTTGTGATAGTGCTTCCAGAAATGGTGGTGGAATCTGAATGATCCACATATATCCCTGCATTTGGATACACTGTCCCGCCATTACGGATTATGAAATCGCTTACATTAACGTAGTCAGCGGTAATGTGGATACAACTTCCATCTCCACCGGCGTCAATCATCGTGCTGTGTGAGTCTTCACTGACCAGATTGATCCTCCTGTCTACAATCACATTCTCAAAATAGGTTCCGGCGAAAACGTAAACTGTGTCACCAGAACTTGCATTATTTACGGCATCTTGAATATACTGATATGGATGTTCCATAGTCCCGTCCCATGGGCCTGTTGCGTTGTCGTCATCCACGTAGATGGTGGCTCCACGTGTTAAACTGGCCACAGCAAAAGTTGTGAGGAATAAGACCATCGCTCGTCGGAGCAGGAGGTATTTTTTCATTTCGCTATCTCCCATTTAGGGGCATCCGGGAGCGGGCCCACCTCGAAAGAGGTAGTTTAGCAGGAAGATCACGTCCATCGCCCCATGGTCATCATCACAATTGGCGTCGCCGGCTTCAAAGGAAACCGGGGGTGGGCCGTGCCGAAAAAGGTAGTTCAACATGTATAAGGCATCCGAAACATTTACCTGGCCGTCTCCGTTGGCGTCCCCGCGATCCGATACCTGGACGCTAAAGCAATAGGGCATGTTATGCCGCGGGACGTAAGAGCAGGCATCTGATCGGGTGAATTTGAGGGGGCCTATGGGTATAGGAGCGAAACAGCTATCGATACAGATAGTTGTCGTGTCTTGAACTTTAAAAGTCATAGTTGCCAAAAGTACGCGACTTCCTTCTCCAAACCTCTGATCCTCTGAACCAGTTGGATAAAGCGCAAACCAAAAATGAGAAGTTCCGTCCAGGTTCAACGCCCGGGTGTCCCATTCCAGCAACAGATCCTGTTGGGATAGGTCCATCATCCAGTTGTGTATGAGGGTGTCTTCCCCTTCTATGAAATGGCGGAAGACGCTTCTGTCAGTCCCAGGGAAAGGAGGGAGGCTCACGTTATTCCAATAGTTGGTCAAACTGCAATACTTGTCGGGATTGGTGTGCTGGTAACACAAGAATATGACAAAGGCGGAGATGGAGTCTATTTGCGGGTCGGGAACATCGTGAGTTACGTAAAAGGGAACGCGCACAAGAAAGAATGAATCGGGCAGGTTCACCTGATCGTCAGGATAGACTTCGACGTAGAATGTATCGCAGACCCCGCTGTCGTTTGGGTCCTCAGGACACTGGGACCGGGCAAACGCAGTTAATCCGAAAAAGATTAGCCCCGTTGCGAAAACTAGCAGATGTTTCCTCATTTTTCTAGCTTCTACTTACGGGCATCCGGGAGCAGGCCCGGATCGAAAGAGGTAGTTTAGCAGGAAGACCACGTCCAGAGCTCCTTGATCATTATCGCAGTTGGCGTCGCCAGCTTCGAAGGAGACCGGCGGCGGCCCGTGCCGAAACAGGTAGTTCAACATGTATAAAGCATCCGAGACATTTACCTGGGCGTCGCCGTTGGCATCTCCGTACTCATAAACCCGGATGCTCACACAATAGGGCATGTTGTCCCGAGGAACGTAAAACCCGGCATCTGATCTGGTAAAACAAATGCCGCCAATTTGAGTAAAGGTGGTATCAAAGCAAATAGTCATGGTATCTTCCACCAGAAAAGTCGTTGTAGACAATAACGTCATGCTTCCTTCCCACCATAGTTGGTCTTGAGCACCGGTAGGGAACATACTTAGCATAAATGTGGAAGGAGAAGCCTCCTGAAACAGATAGAATACTCTAGTATCCCACTCTCCTCCGTTGCCCTCTTCAGACAGGCTCATCATGCGGTTTTGCATTCCTCCGAAATGACGGAAGATGCTGTTGTCTGTGGGATACGGATACAGATAGCTATTATTCCTCCAATAGGGTAAGCTACAATAAGCCGCCGGGTTGCTGTGGGAAAACGCAATCGGGATATGGAAAGCAGCTATTGAATCGATAGAGGGATAAACTACATCGTGAGTCACCAAGAGGGAGACGTGAACCTCCCAAGGTGGCGGGCCGACTCTCGCTGAGTCATGACAAATAGCGTAAAGTGTGTCGCAGACTCCATTGTCGTATGGCTGTTCAGGACATTGAGCCTGCGCAAGAACTCCAAATCCAAGGAATATTACCGCTGCCGGCAATGGCCATAGCCACTTTCTCATGATTCCATTCGGCGGTTTTTGAATTTGCTCCAGAGAATGCCGTTTTCGGCATTCTCCCTAATCCAACATTTCTTATCGAGCTTTGTCGGGCTACATAACAAATTTACCACACCTAATCCAATTGTCAAGCTAAATCCGTCGCAACCCTGTCCGTTTCCTGTTACCTTTTCCTATCGCGCGCAAAAGGCCGTAGTTTTGTGGAGGTTACGGTTTCCCAACGGTAAGTGGCCTAATGCCGTATGGCAATAAGGTTTGACGGCGTAAATAATTGCTTGACAAAACCGATAGGTTGTATTAAGCTTGTTTAAAATGGCTTGCGTCTGATATCCCAACAAGGGATATCAAAACGCAGGTTTTCTAATCTTAAGCCTCGGAAATAGATAGAGTTGATCAGAAGAGTTTGAGCTCTGGCTCAGACCGCGTTATCTCGATTCACTGAAACTCAACCTTTTTCCACACAACTCGAGTTCAGTAAGAGACACAAGATGGCCGCGAGCAAAGTAGACGAAGACATCCGGACGGTGGCAAAACAGGAAGGGATCGACCCAGCCTTAGTAAGGGAGGGGGTCGAAAACGGAACCATCGTAATTCTGAAAAACAGGCTGCACAAGTGGGCCAAACCTGTCGGAATTGGCAAGGGTCTGAAAACCAAGATAAACGTGAACTTGGGCACCTCGCCGGACAGGATAGATTTCGATCTGGAGCTCAAGAAGGTCAAGCTTTCGATGGAGCTGGGGGCGGATACAGTGATGGATCTGTCCACCGGAGGGGAGATTCACGACCTGCGGCTTGAGGTTCTGAAAGAAGCCAAAATCCCGGTGGGAACGGTACCCATATATGAGACCGTGTGCATGCTGGCCCAAGGCGGAAAAACCCTTGTGGAGATGACTAAGGATTTCCTCTTCTCCGTGATCGAGGACCATCTCAAATCGGGCGTCGATTTTCTTACCGTTCATTGCGGGTTGACCAGAAGAGCCTTTCCCATAATCGAGAAGAAAAAGAGAGCTACCGGTATCGTCAGCCGGGGAGGGTCCTTTCTATACAAATGGATGAAACACAACAACAAGGAAAACCCGTTGTACGAGTACTATGACCATCTCCTGGACATGACCAAAGAGTATAATGCCACCTTGAGCCTGGGAGACGGTCTCAGGCCGGGAAGTATTGCCGATTCGACCGATCGCACTCAGGTGGAGGAACTTCTGGTGTTGGGAGAACTGGTGGACAGGGCCAGAGACAGGGGAGTAAAGGCCATGGTGGAAGGTCCCGGCCATATCCCCATTCACGAGATCGAAGCCAATGTGTTGCTGGAGAAGAAACTCTGCCATCAAGCGCCCTTTTACGTTCTGGGCCCCCTGGTGATAGATTGCGCTCCGGGTTACGATCATATAGTTTCAGCTATCGGTGGAGCGGTAGCGGCATCCGCCGGGGCGGATTTCCTTTGTTACGTCACTCCCTCCGAGCATCTGGGCCTGCCGGATCTGGAGGATGTGAGGCAGGGGATCATTGCCTCTAAGATCGCTGCCCACGCCGCAGATATCGCCAAAGGGGTGGCGAAAGCAGAGCAACAGGACAGTCTTATCTCGCAGGCCAGAAAAAGTTTCGATTGGGATCGCGTGATCAGTTTGAGCCTGGACCCGGAAACAGCAAAAAAGAAAAGGGGAGATATCGGATCAGATGCCAAGAAATGCACCATGTGCGGAGAGTTCTGCGCGATGCGAGAGGATATAATCTAACAGAGGAGAAACGTTTTGCAAGCACGGTATCGAGATTGGAAGGCTGAGCTTAAAACCACTCAAGAATGGAGGAAGTGATGAAAGGAACCCGCCCTTGCGTCCATGCGTCATGGCCGATCGCTGTGGTCTTGCTGTGCATCGTCTTCTGCTCATCTTCTTCTTTTGCCCAGAAAGATACCTTCGGCAAGCCGGATACCTGCCGGATTGTTGTAATGCAGGATGAAAAGAGCAACCAGGTGATGGCATCCGTATCCGTGTTCAACGATGAGGATCTGGCAGCCATGACCTTGCCGTTTCGATACGGGAATGGCAAAAGCCCAATAAAGTGCGACTCGGTGGTATTCTGGGAAACCAGAAGCCAGTATTTCGATATGAGAACCCGGCTTGTGGATACCACCAGGCAGACGGTGTTGATCGGCTTGATTCCCGACATGAGTGGCTCCAAGCCGCCGATGAAAAAGGGGGATGGGGAGGTGGCAAAGATATATTTCACCGTTAAGACAAGCTCGAAGTTTGAAGACGTGCTGATGGACACGGCCTGGGTCTACCCTCATAATGTGCTGAAGTTCGTTACTCCCGACGTGAAAGGCATCTTTCCTGCGTTTGATAATTCCAGGGCGTTGATAAAGGGCGGAATCCCCATGGCTTCCTCCACCGAGAAGGTGGAAGAGAAGAAAGAGCCGGAAAAGCCTGTAGAACAGAAGGAAGAGGAAGAAAAATAGAAGCTGAGCCAATTGCAGCTGACTGGCTGTCTCGCCAGAAGACGCACGCATGGCTTGCCGGAGGGTCAGCCGGGCCGGCCGGGTGACTGTTATTGATGAGACCATTTTCTGCAGAGGAATCGGCTGCAGGGTAAGATTAGGGGGATCGCCTTTTCGGGGGCAAGAGGCTGAGTGAACATCCGCTTGTGCTGGGAACAGAAACGATTTGTAGAAAGCTGATCAGGATGATTTTTGCTCGAACATTAGACAAAGGTTTTGATTGACAAATCCCAGAAGATAGTTATATTAAAATAAGGAAAGTCAATACTTCATTTACATAGATTTCTTCGTTTTGTAGTAGCACGGCTTCCAAGACGCTTGCCCACTCTTGGTCGCGGAAAGCTTGAGTTGTTTATCGGCTTGGAAGACTCAGAATCAACCCAGACGGAATGGAGGGAGCAGTGAAGATCTCACGAATTTTATCGGTGGTGCTGATTCTGTTTTGTGCCGCCTCTGTCTTCTCCTATGTTTCCGCACAACAACAGATAATGCAGGCAAGGATTCATCTGCCTGATAAAGCTCAAATGAAAGAAATTGTCCAATTGCAGCTCGATATAGCATATGTTGAGTACGGGCGGTACATCGATATCATAACCGACAAGGATGAAGTCGACCTGCTTCGATCCCGGGGATATGATGTAGAGATAGTGCATGAAGATCTCGTGGGGTTCTATCAGAGCAGACTGGACAAGGCCAAGGATATGGGCGGATATCATACTTACAGCGAGGTGATGGTGGCTTTGGACTCCATGCACGCGCTTTATCCTTCCATCACCACGGCCAAGATGGATATCGGTCACAGCCTGGAAGACAGCGTCATCTGGGCTTTCAAGATTTCGGATAATCCGGAGGTGGATGAAAACGAGCCAGAGGTCTTTTATAACAGCTTAATTCATGCCCGGGAGCCAGCGGGCATGGAGGTGCTTTTGTACTTCATGTGGCATCTTCTGGACAATTACGGGACGGATTCTTTGGCCACCTATCTGGTGGACAACCGGGAGCTGTGGTTTGTTCCCGTTGTTAATCCCGAAGGATACTGCTATAACGAGTACACCTATCCAGGCGGTGGCGGAATGTGGAGGAAAAATCGGCGGAACTGCGGAGGGGGAGATTGGGGAGTCGACTTGAACAGGAACTACGGATACATGTGGGGCTACGATAACGATGGCTCCAGCCCTTTCTGCGAAGACGAGACCTATCGGGGATCAGCACCCTTTTCCGAGCCCTCCACCCAGGTGATAAGAGACTTCATCAACGGCAGAGACTTCGTGATGTGCTTGGACAATCATACCTTCGGCATGTGGCTTCTTTATCCCTGGGGATACGACCGGTTCTATACTCCTGATCACAGCCTTTTCTCTGCGATTGCCGAATCCTTGGCGGTATTGAACGGTCATACCGCAGGTACACCTTGGGAATGTCTCTACCCGGTGAATGGAGGGAGCATCGATTGGGAATACGGAGAGGCAGGCATAATCGCCATAAGTCCGGAGATCGGGACTCAGGATGACGGGTTCTGGCCGCCTTCCTGGAGGATATTACCTCTGTGTGAGCTTGAGCTTCCAGCCAATCTCCTATTTGCGGAGCTGGCTGGCAATCCCCACAGCATCCTTCCGCCAATTTCGCCGGTTTTGGCATCCATAGGTTCCGTTTCTTCAGACTATACCGTCTCGTGGTCTCATGATGATACCTTGAATGCGGCCACTGCCTTTGAATTGCTGGAGATGACCGGATTTCAGAGGACCGTTTATGACGTGGAGGGCGATTACCAGGATTGGGAGCTGGATGGGTTCTCTGTGTCGACAAGCAGATACCACTCACCCACGCACAGCTTTTTTTCCGGCCGGGATGATAGGTTAAATAACAAAGTCACCGCGGTGAACGGCATCAACGTTCAACCCGGGGATACCCTGAAGATCTGGTGCTGGTACGAAATCGAGACTGATTGGGATTACGCCTACGTGGAGATCTCAACTGACGGAGGGAGCATCTTCTTCTCCATTCCCGGAAACATCACCACCAACTACAATCCTCACGGAAACAACCTGGGCAATGGAATCACCGGGTTTTCCAATGGCTGGGTAGAAGGAAGATTCGATCTGGGTGACTACCTGGGAGAGGAGATATATCTCCGTCTCCGTTACGTGACCGACGGCTACGTAAATGAGCCAGGATTGTATGCCGACGATATCTTTCCGTTCGAGAGATACCAGAACATTGTTTCGTTATCCGACGCCATCGTAGATACATTCTATCAGATCTCCGGACAGGGGAGCGGGACGTATTATTATAAGGTCAGGGCCAAGGATGAGCAGCAGCAGTGGGGAGCCTGGAGCAACGTGGAGATGGCGGTGGTGACAGGTACCTTCGTGCAGGGAGATGCCAACGGAGACGGCCAAATAACTGCCAGCGACGTGATCTTTTTGATCAACTATCTTTTCAGAGAGGGGAATCCCCCTTCCCCATTGGCGGCAGGTGATGCCGACGGGGACGGTCAAATAAATTCAGGGGACGTGGTGTATTTAATTAGTTATCTTTTTCGCGGAGGACCACCTCCCACCCGATGATTCATATGATGTAAGAAACGGGGAAAAAGATTTTTCAAGCCCCGGAGCGGGTGTCTGGGTTTCCCTTATTGCCCCCCTTTTAACCCCCTTTATTCAGACACCTGCTCCTTTTTTATCATTACACTTCCCGGAGTGCCAGCGATCATTGCTAACGTGATCAGGAAGAAGGCTAAGACTCTTTACGGGGCCAACAAAACGTGCAGAATGAAATCAGGTTGCAAACAAAGCATCAAACAAACAGGATAGGTTTTGTCGTATTAACTTCAAAATATTTGGAAATTCAAACGCAGTTTCCTGAGCTGAGGACAGCTTATGGACGTGAGAAGAAAAATACTGGCACGACTGATATCGCTTCTGATAATATCTCTCTTACTGGTTCCGCCGCTCTCAGCGCAACCGTGTGAGAGAGCGGAGGCATCGCAACAGACCTGCTGCTGTTGCTGCCCGGACTCAGGACCATCTCGGTCCATCAACGATGCTGAAAAGGACGAGTGCTCCTGCCAGATAAGCGAGCAAAGTCAGAAGGATAAATCCTCACCCATAATTGTTTTCCAGAACGATACCAGACCGGTAACCCTTCTGCCTGCCGCACGAATCGGCGACAATGCCGAAGACTTTCAAGGACAGCTTGGCGGTTCACCGCTTGAAGCTCCTGACCGCGCCAGCGGAGATCGTCCTCTTTACATTCTTCATTCATCTTTTCTCATTTAGCTCCTAAAGCAAAATCCAGGCGCAATTAACTGCTTGCACTTCGCGGGGACGAACCATATCTTTAGTTCGTCAAATCGACAGTCCCTACGGCAATAGTTAGTTGCCAATTCTGGGGGTGGTAAATCTCTGTACTTTTGCTTTAGGAGGTTAAATTGAGAACAATTCTACTTCGGTGTGGGCTGGCCATTTGGTTTGGCCTGCTCATACCTGCATCAGGGTCGAGTTCGGCGCAGGAGCTAATCCTGGATTCATTGATGGCTGAGGCTCTAAGGGTCAATCCGGACATAGGTGCAGCCAAGCTCAGGTATGAGGCCTTTGAGGCCAGGGTGCCCCAGGTCGGTACTTGGCCCGACCCCGTGGCCAAGGCAACCGTTTCCAACGTGCCCACCGATTCTTGGTCTATGAACCGAACTCCCATGAGCGGGATTGAATTCACGGTAACCCAAAACATTCCATTTCCGGGAAAGCTGGGGCTTAAAAAGAGCGCTGCCCGGAATCTGGCCGAGAAGGCTACCAAGGACTATGAGTCTGCCAAAGACTTTGTGATAAGCGAACTGAAGCAGAATTATTATCAACTCTATTTGCTGCAGAAGTCGATCGAGATAACGCAAAAGAACAAAGTGCTGCTTCAGGACTTTGCAAAAATAGCCTCCACAAGGTACTCAGTGGGAAAAGGATTGCAGCAGGATGTGCTCAAAGCTCAGGTGGAGGTATCCAAGATGACAGATAAACTTATCTCACTGGGGGAGATGAAAAGAATCGTCCAGGCAAGGATCAACGTCCTGCTTAATCGCAATCCTCAAGATTCCTTGGGAAAACCCGAAGAGCTCCGCTTTCGTGAGTTGGACCATTCGGAGGAAGAACTACAGAATATGGCACTTACCTCGAACCCCTCCTTGCAAGGGATGGACTTCCTGGTTAAGGCAGCTAAATCGTCTTACCGGTTAGCCCATCGGGAGTATTGGCCCGATCTCTCCCTCTCGGTCAGCTACCGAATCCGGGATGAGGTGAGAATGGATCCGGTCAAGGGTGTGGATTTCTTCTCGGCTTCCGCAGGGATAAGTATCCCCTTGTACTTCTGGTCAAAGCAGAAGAAGAAAGTTCAAGAGACGAGGCTGGAGTGGGAGTCAGCCGGTCAAAAATACGAAAGCATGAAAAACAAAACAAAATTCGGCGTTTCCAGGCTCTTTTACTCTCTGGATAAGTTCCGAGAAGAGATAGAGCTTTACCAAACCGCCATTTTGCCTCAGGCTCGGCAATCTCTTGAATCTGCTAAGTCAGGCTACCAGGTGGACAAGGTGGATTTTGTTACGTTGCTAAGCAACGAAGTCACCCTTTACAATTACGAGATCGCTTACCATCAAGCGCTGAGTTCCTATTTTATGACTATCGCCAAACTGGAGGAGACGGTAGGAAGACCTTTACTGGTGAAAGGAGAGTGAGCTATGCGAGAAATCAAATCAAAACCATGGGTGATCATCTTGCCCGTAATTGCCGCGCTGGTGATAGGCATTTTGGCAGGATGGTTGATTGGAAAGAAGCCCTCCGGTCCCGACCAGATGGTTGAAGCCGGGGAAGTCGCGGGCAAACAACTCTATTCTTGTGGCATGCACCCGGACATAATTCGGGATGAGCCGGGCAACTGTCCCATCTGTGGGATGAAACTAACTCCGATTAAAACGGCCTCTGCTGAAATGGCCGTTCCTGAGGGAGAGCGGAAGATAAAATATTGGCGGGCGCCGATGGACCCCACTTACATCTCGGACAAACCTGGTAAGTCACCCATGGGAATGGATCTGGTTCCGGTATACGAGGATGAAATCGCAGAGGGCGCCATCACCATCGACCCGGTCACGGTCCAGAATATGGGTTTGCGCACTGCTTCGGTTGGGACCGGAGAGCTCACCAGAACAATTCGAACGGTCGGACATATAGACTATGATGAGACGAAGCTCCATATCATCAACGCCAAGATCACGGGCTGGATCGAAAAACTTCACGTGAACACGACCGGAGAGACAGTGAGGAAAGGACAACCGCTTCTGGAGATATACTCGCCGGATCTGGTCAGCACTCAGGAGGAGTATCTGGCCGCATTGAAGAACTATCACACACTCAAAGATAGTCCCTACGAGGAAGCCCGAAAGGGGGCTTTGGAGCTTCTGAACTCCACGCGGAAAAGACTGGAATACTGGGACATCGACCAAAGCCAGGTTGAGAATTTAGAGCAAAACGGAGAGATCAAGAAGACTCTTACCCTTTATGCACCTGCCACCGGAGTGGTAATTCACAAGAACGCTGTCGAGGGAGCCCACATCAAGGTAGGGTCGGATCTCTTCCGGATTGCGGATATCTCTGCGGTCTGGGTGCTGGTTCACATCTACGAATATGAGCTTCCATATGTGAAACGGGGACAGAAAGCCCGGATGAGCTTGCCCTATCTGCCGGGCGAATTCTTCGAGGGCAAGGTTACCTATATTTATCCCTATCTTGATCAGAAAACGCGGGACGTGAAGCTTCGTCTGGAGTTCCCCAACCCGGGATACAGGCTTAAGCCGGAGATGTACGCCGACGTGATGATTGAATCCGAGTTGTCAGGTCAAAGAGTTCTGATCCCGGAGGAAGCGGTCATTCGCTCGGGGAAGCGAGAAATAGTCTTCGTGGATATGGGGGAGGGGAAATATGCCCCCAGAGAGATAACCACGGGAATAAGTGGCGAGGGAAATGTGGTTGAGGTCAAAAAAGGGCTTTTGCGCGGTGAAATCATAGTGGTCTCAGGCCAGTTCATGTTGGACAGCGAAAGCAAAACTCAAGAAGCAATTCAAAAGATGATTAAGGCCAAGATGGATGTTCTGCCAGAGACTGAAACGCACGTTCACCCAGTTGCCCAGACAGTGGGAGCAAAAGAACGCCAGGAGCACGCAAAGCCCGTCTCAGAGAGGGTGAAGGAAGAAAAGCCAGGTGAACATCCGCACGGGGCAGTGACGAACCTGAATCTGACTCCTGGGAAAAAGGCGAGTTACGCCGACGAGGTGTACACCTGTCCGATGGACGAGCACAGCCACATTCTCCAAGTGGGCCCGGGAAAGTGTCCTGAATGCGAGATGGACTTGGTTCCTATCACTCAAACAGGCAGAGCAGTTTACACCTGTCCCATGGAGGAGCATCACCATGTCCTTTCCAATCAGCCCGGCGACTGCCCGGAGTGCGGCATGAGGCTGATAAAGCTAGAATCGAAGGCTGAAGCTGAGCAGAAGGAGAGGGGCAAATAGCCATGATTCAAAGGATCATCGAATACTCGATCAAAAATAAGTTCATCATCTTCCTTTTAGGAATATTCGTGTTCCTGGCCGGCGTGTATGCCATGCAAAACATGGCTTTAGACGCTATTCCCGACCTTTCGGATGTGCAGGTCATAATCATAACGGAATATCCGGGCCAGGGACCGCAGGTGGTTGAAGATCAGGTCACCTATCCTCTGTCGACGGCAATGCTATCCGTGCCCTACGCAAGAGTGGTCAGGGGGTATTCGTTTTTCAACTTCTCCTTGGTCTACATAATCTTCGAGGATGGAACCGACCTGTACTGGGCTCGTTCTCGAGTGTTGGAATATCTGAACTTCGTCTCCGGACGCTTGCCCCAGGGAGTTGCACCCCAGTTGGGACCGGATGCCACCGGAGTGGGCTGGGTATATGAATACATCTTGGAAGACGAGAGCGGAAAGCTTGATCTTTCGGATCTTAGAAGCATTCAAGATTGGTATCTCAAGTATGAACTGACTGCCGTTCCGGGCGTGGCTGAAGTAGCCTCCATCGGCGGATACGTCAAGCAATATCAGGTGGAGGTTGATCCCAATAAGCTGGTAGCCTACGGAATCCCCCTTTCCCGGGTCAAGATGGCCATCCAGAGGTCCAACCGGGACGTGGGAGGTCGCTTGGTGGAGATGGCTGAAACGGAATTCATGGTGCGCGGGCTGGGGTACATCAGATCGATTCAGGACATCAAAGATATACCCTTGGGTGCAAACCAGGAGGGCACGCCCATCTACTTGCGGAGTGTGGCAGACGTGAAAATGGGCCCGGAGCTTCGACGAGGGATCGCGGAGAGAGACGGTAAAGGGGAGGTGGTTGGCGGTGTAGTCGTAATGCGCTGGGGCGAGAATGCACTGGAGGTCATCAAGAATGTGAAGGAGAAGATGGAAGAGTTAAAACCCGGTCTTCCCCCCGGGGTCAAGATCAAGCCTGTTTATGATCGCTCCGGTCTGATATATCGGGCCATAGACAATTTAGAAGAAAAGCTGATCGAGGAGATGATCGTGGTGGCCTTAATCTGCATACTCTTCTTGCTCCATGCCCGTAGCGCCCTAGTGGCCATCTTCACCTTGCCCTCCGGGGTCTTAATCTCATTCATACTCATGAACTCGCTGGGCATAAACGCCAACATCATGTCTTTGGGCGGGATCGCCATAGCCATCGGAGTGATGGTGGATGCGTCTGTGGTGATGGTGGAAAACGCCCATAAGCACATGGAGCGTGATAAGGGCAGAAAGGAGCACCGGCAGATCATAACGGATGCGGCCAAGGAGGTGGGGCCGGCGCTTTTCTATTCCCTTCTGATTATCACCGTTTCCTTCCTGCCGGTCTTTGTCCTGGGAGAGCAGTCAGGAAGGCTTTTCAAGCCTTTGGCTTATACCAAAACTTTCGCCATGGCCGCTTCGGCAGTGCTTTCGATCACAGTGATCCCGGCTCTGATGGTGGCGGTGATTAAAGGAAAGCTTCGTCCGGAGGAGAAAAATCCCATCTCCCGCTTTTTCATATCGCTTTACATGCCTGTGATCAAACTGGTGCTGCGTTTCAAGTGGCTCACCATCTTGGCGGCTGTTTTTGTACTGGCCGTAACTCTATATCCAGCGACGAAGTTGGGTTCAGAATTCATGCCTCCGCTTTACGAGGGGGATCTGCTTTACATGCCCACAACCTTTCCCGGTATATCCATCACCAAGGCCAAGGAGCTTCTGCAGCAGACGGACAAGATAATCGCCTCATTCCCTGAGGTGGAGTCGGTATTCGGGAAGATCGGCCGCGCAGAGACCGCCACCGATCCTGCTCCTTTGACCATGATCGAGACCACCATCATGCTGAAACCCGAAAAAGAGTGGCGTCCGGGAATGACGCCGGAAAAGTTGGTGGAGGAGTTGGACAGGGCTATCCAGTTCCCCGGACTGACCAATGCCTGGACCATGCCGATCAAGACCAGAATCGACATGCTGGCCACGGGCATCAAAACGCCTGTGGGAATCAAGATCATGGGCCCAAACTTGGATACCCTCTCGGCCTTGGGCGAACGGATCGAGGCGGCTGTCAGAAGAATACCGGGTACGCTTTCGGCTTATTCAGAAAGAGTAGTTGGAGGTAACTACCTGGATTTCGAAATAAGGAGAGAGGAGGCGGCGCGCTACGGACTGACCGTGGGAGACGTTCAGGATGTGATCATGTCTGCAGTAGGGGGGATGAACGTGACCTATACCGTGGAGGGACTCCAGCGTTATCCGGTCAACGTACGTTATCCCCGGGAGCTGCGCGACGACTTGGCCAGCTTGGAGAGGGTGCTGATACCTACGCCACAGGGAGCACAAATCCCTATCGCTCAGGTTGCTGACATACAGATCAAGAAGGGACCTGCCGCCATCAAGAGCGAAAACGCCCGGCGCACCGCCTGGGTTTACGTGGATATAAGGGATATCGACGTGGGAACATACGTTAAGAGAGCTCAGCGCGTGGTAGCGGAAGAGGTGGACATGCCCACCGGATATAACATGATCTGGAGCGGGCAATACGAATATATGCAGGCAGCAGCCGAGCGTTTCCGCATCGTCATACCCATCACGATCATAATAATATTCTTGCTTTTGTTCTTTCATTTCAAGAACATGACCAACAGTCTTATAGTTATGCTCTCCTTGCCTTTTGCCGTTGTGGGGGGAGTCTGGCTGCTTTACATCTTCGGCTTTAACACCAGTGTTGCCGTGTACGTCGGATTCATCGCGCTGGTCGGGTTAGCGGCGGAGACGGGCGTGGTGATGCTGGTATACCTGGACGAGGCCTATAGCCGTTACCGGGCGGAAGGCAAGCTTGGCACCATGTCTGGTTTACATTCCGCCATAATGGAGGGAGCCGTCGAAAGGGTGAGACCAAAGCTTATGACCGTGACCACCACCATGATCGGTCTTCTTCCTCTGCTGATCGGCCACGGTACCGGCTCTCAGGTGATGAAGCGTATGGCATCCCCCATGATCGGTGGGCTGATAAGCTCCACTATTTTGACTCTGGTGATAATTCCGGCCATATATGCGATTGTCAAGAGCTGGGGTCTGAAAGAGGTACCAAGAACAGAGGATACAGAATCTGAGTGACTCGGAGGGATAAGATGAAGAAGCACATTAGACTGGCCGTCGTGTTTACCATAGGAGTATTGAGTCTGGAAGCTTTTGCGACCGTTGTTTTAGCAGATCGGAAATCCGAGGAGGAACCGTCAAAAGGTAAAACCGTGGCAAAAGTGACTGCATCGGATGAGATGTCAGAGATCCTTGAACATTATTTTGCCATGCGGGATCTTCTTGCACATGACAAGGAGCAAGGAGCAGCCAAGGAAGCCAAGCAGATGACTCAGCGCTTGGACGGACTGATCAGAGCCCTCCAGGCTATTCAGACTGCGTCGGACGGCCTGAAGGCCGACGATCTGAAAAAAGCGAGAGAGGGCTTTGGCCCATTGTCTGATGCGGTGCTGAACTACGTGAAAGAGTTCGGATTCTCCGGGGAGGCTTATAGTTTCTACTGTTCCATGGTGGACAAGGGCTGGCTGCAGGAACATGACCAGACTGGTAATCCCTACTATGGCTCGGATATGTTCGAATGCGGAGAGATGACCGGGACGGTTCAGGACGGGAGATTCATCGAAGCGACCCAGGATAAGTCCGACATCAGAATATATGAGGTCTTTGGAATGGACTGTCCTGGCTGTCACGGGGCAGTTGAAAAGCTGGTTAAGAAAATCCCGGCCGTGGAGGCCGCCGAGGCCAACTGGAAGGAGCAACACTTGACGGTAACCGTGCGACCAGGGAGTGAATTAGATGATGAGGAGATCTACGACGCAGTCCGACGAGCAAATTTCACCCCGGGCAAACGCAAGCAGTAATATCGCAGGAAGGACGAAGAATGAGAAGCTCATCTGTGATCATTGCGGTGGGTGTGCTTTGCACGCAGGCTTTACTTGCGGCAAACACTCTTGCCGGAGGAATCAGCGTTGACGCCGGACTTACCCCGGCACAAGATCGCTGGATTGTCAGAACCCAACTGCGCTATATGCAGCGCAGCGGCGACCCCACGGGCATGGGCAGAGAAATGAGCCGTCTGGCTTTTCCAGTGGTCTTAGCATACGGGCTCAGGCCGAATCTGACCATCATGGCCAGGCAAATGGTGATGCATCAGGAGATGACCGTGATGGGCGCCAGGAATAGAAACACTGGATTCGGCGATCTGTTCATTCTTGCCAAGTACAAGGCATACCGTCGCAATACGTCTCGCTACACTCTCGGAATTGCGCCGACCCTCGGATTGGAGTTGCCCACGGGAGATGATTCGTTTACGGCGGAGACCTGGAATCTAAATGTCGGATTATATCTGTCGGGCCGTACCGGTCCCTGGGCAGCGGACTTCAACTTAGCTCTTGCTTGGAATGGCTTTGCTGATCAGAGAGAGGATGATGTGAATCCCGGCGATGAGCTGTCCCTTGATGGAGCTCTGGCGCATCAGCTCAGTTTGGGAGAGAAGGCACACGTAGCATTAGCCCCGGTATTTGAATTGTCCTACAAAGACGTTGGGCCCGATCGACTGAATGGACAGAAGAAACCGAATACCGGAGAATCTGTTTTCTATCTTTCGCCCGGGTTCAAATGCTCCATGTCGTGGCTGATTTTGGAGGCGCTGGCTCAGATCCCGGTCTGGCAGCAACGGAGAGGGTCTCAGCTCGAACGAAACGTGGGCCTACTTGTCGGATCTCGACTCATGTTTTGATAGCAGGAGCTTATAAGGAGGTACAACCTCATGGACGCCAAACCGAACAACAGTGTCTATCCGGCCCGAGCCTCGCCTTCGCCGGGATTCTTTACCAAGAGGTGCAATCTGAGTTAAAAGGAAGTCGCTGAGCCGTGAACCCCCAAACGCAGAGGACAAAGATGATCAAACAAGCCAAACTGACCGTTATTTTTGCCTTAATGCTGATGCTTCTGGGGACTTTCTCAGCCCCGGCATTAGCAGACGAGAAATCCGAGCAAGAACCCTCAAAGGGCAAGACTGTGGAAAAGGCAGCTGCATCAGACGAGATTGCAGACATCTTAGCGCACTATTTCGCCATCCGAGATCTCTTGGCACATGATAAGACAGACGGCGCGGCCAAGCACGCCCAGGAAATGTCCGATCGCCTGGGCAGTTTGATCAAGGCTCTTGACGAGATGCAGAATGCCTCAAAAGCTCTGGAGTTTGACGATCTGAAAGCCGCAAGAGAGGGCTTTGGTCCTTTATCTGAAGCGGTGTTGACCTACGTCAAGAAATTTGGATTCTCAGGCGACGCTTACAGTTTCCACTGCGACATGGTCAAGCGAAGCTGGCTTCAGGAGCACGACCAGATCGGCAACCCCTACTATGGTTCCGAGATGTACAAGTGTGGAGATTTGACCGGGATGACCGTGAACGGCAAATTCGTGGAAAAAAGCGCAGGTGAATCCGAGCATCAAATGCACATGAAGGAGAAGGAAGGCAACTGACCGTTGAGTGAGGGTAGGGCCGGGGACGGCCTTCCCTTCAGAGGAGAGCAGATCATGTCCCTCGTGGGTCCGTGAAGACATAAAGGAAAGGAGCAAGCCATGCCTGAGGTGGCTGGAGGAAAAGAAAGAGGGAAGAGTTCCAAGAAGCAAAAGGGGTGGAAGCTAAACGCGGCGGTGGCCCTTTTAGCACTACTCGCGATCTTCGTCCCGGAACTGTACCTGTCCCAGAGTGGCGCCGACCTCGACGACCGAAGAACGCGTCTGTCGCAACTAACGGTTCCTCCGGATGGTCTCAAGCTATACAGGTTCATGTTGAAAGAAATTCCGGACATCGTTTCTGAAATTCCCTGTGCCTGTTGTACCATGACCCTGGATGAGTGTTACAGGGGAGGATGTCCACCCACGTGAAGGGAATGCAATGATGAAGGCCGGGATGCCTTCAAATGGTATGCGCAGGGGAAGAGTCTGGAGGAGATAAAAGTCTTAATCGACGAGAAGTACTTTTGAGACTCCTTAGAAGTTAATCAAAGAAACAACCGGATAGGCACCCGCGCCTAAAGGCGAGGAGGTCGCAACGGGCGAAACAATAGCAGCCTCGGCTATATTTGGACTCCTCTTATTCCTTATGAGAAAAGGAGGAATGGGCTGTTGTGGGGGTCACTCCCATGGTGACCGGACCAGCTCCCATGGCCGCGACACCGGAGAAAAAGACCGCGACGGAAAGGCCTGTCATTGAAAGATGATTTAGAGAGACCCCATGTAAACGTGTTTCAAGCGAAACACAGGAGGAGAGAAATGATTTACTGCCCGGTTTGCAGAATCAAAACGAACCCCAATAAGGCTAAGATCAAGGTTCACTACAAGGGCGAACTCTATTATCCCTGCTGTCCGCTTTGCTAGGCCGAGTTTGAAAAAAATCCTGACAAATATGCGGGGGACTCAAAAAGCAGAAAACGAAAATCGATGATGTCGCGTTAGCGGAACCGTTCGTTCTAGACAGTTGGTCGGCGGGTGAGAAAAGAAGTTGCCACGAGACAGAATTAGGTTCACGCGGAAATTTAAGGAGAAAATTGGATGAATTCAAACATACCCTACCCGAGTAGCGTATCCCCTCTGGGTCGATCACAATGACCAGCCGTTCAACAACGCAGTTAGATCACGCAGCTCATTTACGAAAACCAAGGGCAGATCTGAGGGATTTGCCGAGTCTAATTTGACACAGACCCTTAAGACAATACCTGGAGGTGAAACAAATGAAACAGACCGCTGTGTCCACTTTGGGAGGAACCTGGGGTTTGGCTATTATCATGATGTTGATTGGATTCTGGATAGTCTACAGGTATGTGGCGCCGAAAGGCTGGAAAGAATGGAGGAACGCGGGATTTCTTCAAGCCTTTATTATCGCACTGTATGCTGAGATGTACGGGTTTCCTCTGACCGTGTATGTGCTGACCTCGGCTCTCGGAATTGAAATTCCCCTGCTTCATATAAAAGGCCACCTGTGGAGCACCCTGTTGGGAGGTGGCGAGTGGTTGGCCTTGCTGGAAATGCACTTGGGCTATGTCTTTGTCATTGCAGGAATTAGCCTACTCATAGCTGGCTGGAGAAGGATTTACAAGGCTCGCCAAGAACAAGGACTGGTAACCGATGGTATCTACGGCCTGGTACGGCACCCTCAATATTCAGGAATCTTTTTGGCAATATTCGGTCAGCTAATCCACTGGCCCACCATTCCAACTCTCGTTCTGTTCCCTATCATTGTTTTTCTCTACTATCGTCTTTCCAGGAAAGAAGAGAAGATCCTCTTAGCGAGATTTGGAGAGGCCTATAGGGATTATATGACGAGAGTTCCCATGTTCTTCGCTGGCTGGAGACGGCTGAGGTCGTACTGGCAGAAAGCTAAGTCAAGTGCGCAAGAAGGGAAGGGAGTTTTGGAGGTCGAACAGAATTAGCTCTGAATGGCTGATACTAACTTAGATTTTGGCCCTGCAACTGGGAGTTAGCTTGCCAGAAGACGCTTGAGACGCAAAGAGGAAAACGAGCAAGAGCCCAAAACTCGCTGCTAATATCAGCAAACTGGACTTCGAAAGGAGAGTCAGATGAAGGAGATAACAGCTTATATCCGAACAAGCGCCCTGGAGCAGACGGTAAAGGCCTTGGAGGAGGCAAAGGCGCCGGGAATCACGGTAACGACGGTGCATCCGGTGGGATATGGATTTGATGCCAACTACTTCACCACAGGTGAAAGAGCCACCCAACGCTATTGGGATATAACAAAGCTGGAGGTGGTTTGTTCTGACGAGGATGTCGACCGCCTGGTGGAGGTAATAAGTGGAAGCTCTTATACCGGTTCTAAGGGTGACGGAATGATCTTTGTCTCCCCCGTCGAAACAGCGGTTAGAATCCGGACAGGGGAGAAAGGGAATGCTGCACTCTAATATTCGGGGAGAGGAGGTGCGTTTCCATGGATAGGTGTGCAGTCTGCAATCTTCGAATCAACAAGCAGAAAGCTTATTTAACCTTGAAATATGAGGAGGAAGAATACCTGGCCTGCTGTCCGTTGTGCAAATCTAAATTCGAGGAAGAACCAGAGAAGCACGCGAGGAAACAGAAAGACAAAAAGGATTAAGACATTTATGGCCGTGTGTCTGCCTGAAGGTTCGGTTAACCAGCCATGCGCCACGATGCCGGTTGTCAGACGAGAATGAACGTTAACCGAGCATAGGACAAGGTTCATCGTGAGGGTGAGATCTATCGTCCTTGTTGCCGTGCGGGTCCGGCGAAGTTTGAAAAACATTCCAGAAAGTTTGTGGGAACAACAGGGCGCAAGAGAAAAGACCAACTCCACATAGGGCACAGTAATCTCAAATGGGTTGAACGGCGGTGAATTAGTACTTGATGATAAAAGCAAAGGAGAGGCTCGCTTGAGGAGAAAAGGTGGAAAAAAGTTGGGATGGGCAAATATACCGTAGGGGGGTACCGTATACCTCAGTGAAAGGAGGTTACCATGAACGGTTATTCGCCCAGTCACACGGAGGAATTAGAGCGGTTGAGAAAGATAGAAGGGCAGATCCAGGGAATCCAGAGCATGATCAAAGAAGGAAGGTACTGCGTTGACATTCTCACCCAACTCTCCGCCGTAATAGGGGCGATAATGAGAGTGGAAGAGAACATCCTCACCAGCCATCTTGAGGGCTGTGTCAGTGAGAGTCTGTCCAAAGGAAGCCGCCGGGACAGAGAAAAGAAAATCAAAGAAATCATCGAATTGCTGAGAAAATTCAGAAAACGCTAAAAACGGAGGTGCGAGATGGCTAAAGATCCGGTCTGCGGGATGCAGGTGGACGAAAACAAGGCAGCAGCAAGTGTCGACTTCGAGGGCAAGACTTACCACTTTTGTTCTGCTGCCTGCAAAGAGAAGTTCGAGGAATCTCCTCACAGATACATTGAGGAGGAGAAACAAAGCGGATGCTGTGGATGAGGAGCTTGCCCGAGGCAGGGAACCTGAATTTCCCTGCCCGGGTAAAGAAGCTAGGTCGGAGAAGAGGTGCATGTGAAGGACACTGATGGAACTAAGAGAGGTGATCACGATGATCGAAATAATAGTGGCCATAGCCATATTCGGACTCCTTATGCTCCTTATGAGAAAAGGAGGAATGGGCTGCTGTGGTGGTCACTCCCATGGTGACCGGTCCCGCAGCCCGGGCCATCACACCCGAGAAGAGGATGACACGGGAAAGGCATGTCATTGACAGATAACTTAGGCTGGGATCCTGTGTAGACCCGCTTTTGGCAAAAGACGGGAGGCTAAAATGCTTTACTGTCCGGTTTGTAAAACGAGAACGAACCCTAACAAGGCCAAGATCAAGATTCACTACAAGGGCGAACTCTATTATCCCTGTTGCCCACGTTGCCAGGCTGACTTTGAAAGAAATCCTGAGAAACATGTGCACAACGTAAAAAGCACCAGACGAAGATAGATGGTGTGCAGCCGGCGGACCCGTCTGATGGTGACAGTTTTGGCTGGCCGGGTGGGAAAAACTTGACAGGGGAAAAGTCGGAAGCTAATTGGGCGCAGATTCACATCGACTCCATCGACAAGAAGGTCGCCGCGGGGATTTTGCGTCGGCACTGATGAGAGGTCAGAAGATGAATAAGGTAAACATAATCGACCAGGCTGAAAGAACGACTAAATTGACTACTAGGCGAGATTTTGTCACCTGGCTTTTGGGCGGAGCGATTTTTATAAGTGCCCTTGCAGCGGTCTGGAGCGTAATTAGATTTATTACTCCGCCAAAGTCAGCCCCTGCCTCGCCCACTGAAGCTCAACTGGTTGCCTCAGTGGACGAAATCCCACGAGGAGCAGGAAAACAGGTGGTTTTCGGAAGCAAACCGGTATGGGTGATTCAGGACAAAAAAGGAAATTATAGAGCGTTGTCAGCCATCTGTACCCATCTGGGTTGTATCGCGGAATGGCAACAGGATAAGCAGATCTTTTTCTGTCGTTGCCATGCAGGAGTTTTTGATGAGAATGGGAAGGTGATTTCAGGCCCTCCTCCCAGACCGTTGCCACCCTATAACCTTGAGACCAAGGATGACAGAATTTACATAACCGGATTAAAAGAGGATGAGAGGCTTTACGGGGCTGAGGCATAAGATGTTTATCTTGTGGGAAAGTTGGGCCACCCCAGACACTTGAGGAAGAATGAGTGAATTAGACTTCATCGCTCCTCATAATAGCTAGGTGAGGGGATGACATTCTTGTTGCAGGAGGTCCAACCTCCAAGTGAGCAGGTCTGCGTATCGCATCCCCGTAATCGCTACGCTATACATTCGCATTGACACAGGGGTAGGGTGTTCTAAATTAGTATGGTTAGAATCAGCGGATCCGGAGATGCTATTAGAATAAATCTAGAGCTCAGGGGAAAGTTCTGGCGCTGACTCTTCCCAGAAGTATCTGGGATGGATTACCAGGTGTTAATCTAAGAACAGGAGGCAAACCAAATGAAATTCTACCAGGCAATCCTTAGACGGCCCAAAATGGTGATTGGGGCCATAGTGCTGATCACTCTGTTCTTCGGCTGGCAGATGAGCAAAGTGGAACTGAACAACTCCATTATGGAGTTGCTGCCGGAGAGACATCCGGCCGTGTTGCAGGACATGGAGATCAAGCACGTTTTTAACAGCCGCGAAAACATCATGATTGGTGTGATCAACGAGCAGGGGATTTTCAATCCGACTTCACTCCAGAAGGTGAAGGATATCAGCGATTCGATCTGGCAGATGACCGTCGCTGAGGCGAAGGACGAACGGGTGCTGAAAAAGTGGGGCGACGAGTTGGGCGGATCCTACCGGGAGCAGATTCTGAGCATTCTGTCCGAGGGACTCAACCTGGCAGACCGTGGGCCAGTCAACAATCTCCTGGTCGAAGCCAAGAGCGATGAAGCCGTGGACCCGCGTTTCCTCTCGTTTTTGAACCTTTTGCAAATCAAGCTGTCGCCAGTTAGCGATGTTCTCAGCCTGGCCGAGGCTGACAATATCACCAGCACCGAATGGGGGCTGAAAGTGGATCCTCCCATGGAGACGGTGCCCCAGACCGAGGAAGCTTTAAACCAGCTGGCAGCAACGGTGTTCGAGAATGAGATGTTCGTCACCGGTCTGGTCTCGGAGGATAGCACGGCCACTGCTATCCTGGTGGAATTGTCTTTCTGGTATGACGACTATCTGGACGTGGCCCACACCGTCTTCAACAACCTGCAGTCACTGGTGCAACCTTACACGGGGCCGGAGCAGATCCGGCTGGCCGGTGTGCCCATGGTCAACGTTTATGTCTCGAATGCCATGAGCCAAGACCTGTCCAAGCTGACGCCCCTGGTTATCCTTCTGGTTATAATTGTCATGTATCTCTCCTTCAGGATGCTAAAGGGCGTCTTCATTCCGCTTTCCGTGGTACTGGTGTCCCTGGTGTGGACCTTGGGCATTATGGGAATTGTGGGGCGGCCCATAACCTTGATAGTGTCCATGATGCCTATAATGCTCATAGCCATCGGCATTGCAGATGGCATTCACATAATAACCGAGTACAAACTTGTGTGGATTAAGCTCAGGAACCGGGAGCGGGCCATATTAAAGACCATGCAACAGCTGACCGTCCCGGTCGTCTTTACCTCTCTGACCACCATGGCCGGCTTCGCCTCCCTGGCTTCCTCGGGTATCCGGTCGATCCGGGATTTCGGCATCTTCACCTCGGTCGGCGTGTTTGCGGCTATGATATTTTCACTGGTCTTCATTCCGGCGGCACTGAAGTTGATGAAGCCGCCCGAGCCGCATTTCGGTGGAGCCAAGGTCGATCAGGGTGGACTCAGCCGTGTGCTGACCGGGCTGGCGAATTTTGCTATCCAGCGCCGACGCTGGGTGTTTGTGACAGCCGTAGTCCTGGGGGTTCTGAGCGTGCTGACCCTGACTCAATTGAAAGTAGGGAGTAGGATGGCGGGACTGTTCAAGGAGCACAGTGAAATCTACCAGGCCAGCCAGATGCTAAACGCGAAGTTCGGGGGCACGGAGGTGATGAACATAGTCGTCGATACGAAGACAAAAGACGGCCTTAAGAACCCGCAAGTCCTCGGCAAGATAGCCGCGCTGCAGGACAGCCTGGAATCGATGGACATTGTAGGATACTCAAGCTCCCTGGCTGACTATGTCAGGCGCATGAACCTGGTTATGAACGATAGTGACCCAGCCTTCAACCGGATTCCCCACCTGGTGGAGACAGCTATCGAAACAGAATGGGTGGAGCGAGACGGGGAGGAAGTTGAGGTCAGGCGCCAGGTACAGGTGGATGGTAAAGATCTTATTTCCCAATATATGCTTTTATACGAAAATGCCGGAGGAACTTACCTGGAGAAGCTGGCAGATTACGACTACAGTAAAGCCAACATCATAGCCTTGTTGCAGACCGATGACAGCCCTCTAATGCGAAAGGTAAAGCAAAAAGCTGAGACTTTCACAAAGCAGAATTTCGGCAGCGACGTTGAAGTAACCTATGCTGGGTGCGCCACCCTGTGCCTCGTAGGGGACAGTCTGATTATTCCCGGTCAGCTTAGGAGCTTAGGTATCGCTTTGGTGGTGGTTCTCGCGCTGCTGATGCTGGGCTTTCGCTCACTTAAGTACGGCTTGATTGGAGTACTGCCCCTGGCTTTGACCGTACTGTTGGTATTCGGGGCTATGAGCACTGTCGGAGTCTATCTTGACGCTGCGATGGCGATTGTAGCCAGCATCGTGTTGGGAATCGGCGTGGATTACAGTGTGCATTTCCTGTCGCGATACCGCTCGCTGCGGAACCAAGGAATAGCTTCTCATGAAGCCATCGGAGAGACCTTCCGTACCTCAGGCCGGGCAATAGTCTTCAACTCTGTGGCAGTGGCTATGGGATTTTCGGTGCTGTTGCTATCCAGTTTCTGGCCTGTCATAAACTTGGGCTGGCTGGTCGCAGCTAACATGGTTCTGAGTGCGGCTCTGACCATGGTACTGCTAACTGGAATAGTATATTCCATCAGCAGGAAGGGAAAAGAGTCGGATTCAATAATGGAAAAGGAAATACCTGCATCAGAAGAGGAAACCGATGTCAAAGTATGGGAACAAGAGAGGAGGTAAGAGATGAAGAGTATCATCACCACCATTATTAGCGCAGTCCTGGTTCTGCTCATAGCCGGATCAGTTCCGGCGGAAGAGCCAACCGGGCGGGAGATAATGGAGAGATACAAGGCTCAAGACCGAACAAAGGACAGTTCAGCTGATCTGAAGATGACCTTAATCAACGCAAGTGGCGGGAAGCGAGAACGGCAGCTTACCTTTGCGAGTAAAACCGATGCTGAAGACAACCGGAAGATGCTGCTCCGTTTTCTGTCACCGGGGGATGTTGCGGGGACCGGATTTCTGTCAATCGAATACAGCGACCGAGATGATGACAACTGGCTCTATCTTCCCGCCTTGCGCAAAACCCGGCGCATTGCCGGCAGCGACAAGACGGACAAATTCGTAGGCTCGGAATTCACCTACGAAGACATGGATACTGAGGATCTGAACGCTTACAGTTATAAGCTGGTAGCATCGGACACGCTCGATGGTGTGGAAGCCTGGGTTATAGAGGCTATCCCGACTGACGCGAAAAAGATCAAAGAGACCGCGTACAGCAAGCGAATGCTATGGGTAGACAAAACACACCACTTATTGATTCAGGTGAAATATTACGACAAAGAGGGTGCTTACAGCAAGGTATTGCGAGCCACAGACATACGCCAGGTTCCGGGTACAGACAAGTGGAGGGCGTATGTTTGGACCATGGAAGATGTTAGAAAAGGTGATAAGTCGTTGGTTGAGTACTCGGATTATGAAATAGACCGGGGTGTTAAGGATGAGTACTTTACGGAGAGATATCTCAAGCGGGCACGATAAAAGCAAGTGCCTCAGAGCCATTGTCGGGTTGTTCCTTATTTTATCTTTTGCAGCTTCGACCTTCGGAGAGACGCGGCTTGGCGGTTTTCTGGAATACGATAATATCGTGTATTTAAAGAACAAAACCGAAACCAAGGCAAACGCGCGGAACCAGGGTATTCTGCAGTTAGAGCTGTTCCATAAGGTGCACGGAGAAGCAGATATCTTTGGATCAGTCGAAATTCGGAATGATCAGGCCGATCCTGGTCGCGATAGAATTTATCTGGACGAAGCTTACATCAATCTTTATAAAGGAGACTTTGATATCAGGCTAGGCAAGCAGATCTTCGCCTGGGGTCGGGCGGATGGGTTCAATCCAACAGATAATCTTTCAGCCTGGGATTTTTCTGACGCGCTGGACACTGAGGACGAGAAAATAGGGATGCTCTCCGGGCGAGTGAACTATTACTTGGGCAATTGGACTTTCGAAGGAGTTTTTGTTCCTACTTTTACGGAAAGCGCCCTGCCGGGTATCGACTCGCGGTGGTGGCCGGAGATGCCTGCCTTGATTCCAAATCCTGCGTTTCCTGAACGCGGACAGCCGATGCTGCAGGCAAAATATGTCAACGCCTCGCCGGTACTCCCCGACGAGAGTGCCAAGAACACGCAGTATGCAGTGAAGGCGTCTGGTCTTGCTCGGGGTTGGGACTTCTCGGTCAGCTGGTTTGATGGATTCGATGACTTGCCCTCGATACACACGAGCACCGTCATCGACTCCACGGATACGGCAGCTTATGTCACGTTCGAGCCCAGATACCACAGACGAAGGGCGATAGGGGCCGATTTCGCAACTACCTTTGGATCAATCGGCGCACGAGGCGAACTCGCCTATTACCTGACTGATGATTGGCACGGCAAAGACCCGGCCATAGATGATCCCTACCTCCAATATGTCGTGGGCCTGGACTACACTTTTCGGGATGTGATGCCTGAAAAAGACCTTTTTGTCCTGTTGCAATGGGTGCAGGAGGTACAAGTACCAGACAGAAATACCGTTTACCGCATTACCGACTTTAACCACGTGTACCGCAAAACGCTAATGAGTAAGGTTGACCTCAGCTTAGGCAATTATAGCAAGCTTCTGTTTCAGGCGGTGGTCAACTTTGAGACAGACGACTGGTGGCTACGGCCCGGTTTCGAGTGGTCGGTGGCTGACGGGTTGGAGCTCGATGCCACCCTTGACCTGCTGGATGGTCCAGGAGACTCGTTTTTTGGCTTATTGAAGGATAATCGTCGGTTGCAGCTCAGGGCCAAATACAGCTTCTGAGTGCCGGAAATCGAGACACGGCTCCAATGGAAAATGTACGTTTAGCAGAAACTCCAGAACAGGAGGGTGAGAATGTGGGGACACGAAGGAGTGATGTGGGGATGCGGAGGATGGGGAATGATGATCTTCTGGATCATTGTCGTTGTCGGGATAATCTTCCTGATCAGGTGGCTGGTCGGGCAGGGAAGAGGGGGCAGGGAGTCACTGCCAAGAGAAGAAAGCGCTCTTGACGTGCTCAAAAAGAGATATGCCAAGGGAGAGATTGATAAGGAGGAGTTCGAGCAAAAGAAAAGGGATCTGACAGGATTCTGAGCACTCCTGCGATTCTGTTCAACCTCAAACCAGGAGGCGAAAATGAACGTGACGCTTTACTCGGCTCCAACGTGAGTAGACTGCGATGCAGCGAAAAGGTTCTTTTCGGAGAATGGAGTCGAGTTTGAAGACAAAAATGTGGCCGACCCGAAATTCAGAGAAGAATTGGTGAAAAAGTATGGTCGGATGGCAACGCCAACCATTGTCATCGACGATGAGGTCATCCTGGGTTTCGGGATAAACAAGGACAAGATTGCGGAAAAGGTAAACCTGGAAAGGAGGTGAAATGATGAAAGCAAACTGGAGGAAAATCGGGGCCATCTCCCTCTTCCTCGCCTTGGTCGCTTTGGCGGCGTCCTTTGGTCTATCCCAGGCACAGAAAGGCATGATGCAGGAGAAGGGCACGATGGGGGAAATGAAGGGAAACATGAAGAAGATGATGGCACAGTGCGAGGGGATGATGAAGAACATGGACACCATGATGGGCCAGAAGATGAGCAAGGGCTGCATGGGCATGATGGACATGAAGGGCATGGGTATGATGATGCACAACATGTCGCAGAATATGATGAACATGATGGAGCACATGGAGTCCATGATGGACAATCCAGAGATGATGAAGGACGAGGCGATGAAGAAGCGCATGGAGGGGATGCACCAGCACATGATGATGATGAGCGAGAACATGCAGAAGGCCATGGGCGAGATGGAGATGATGCAAAAGAGGATGGAGGAAATGGAGACTGAGTAGCACTACCGGGAAGAAGGTCCAGCTACCCATGTGCACTTAGTCCTCGGGATTCAAAACAGCTGTCAGGGGAGGAAGATAATTCCTTCCCTGACGGCAAAATCAGTACTTGGAAACGGAGTAATTTTCTGAAGCCGTGAGGAGAAAGCCAATGCCCCGGGATTTAGTTTGCGGAATGGAAATAGAAAAAGAGCATGCCGCAGGAGTTTCCGTTTATAACGGCAAGGAATACTATTTTTGCTCGAAGGGGTGCAAGGAGAAGTTTGATCAAGCCCCGGAAAAGTATGTGCAGTCAAAAGTCGACTCGAGGACAGAAGCATTGCAGCCTGGCGGCCAAGCTGAGGTCAAGACCACTGAAAGAGTGGATCTTCCCATAGTCGGGATGACCTGCGCTAGTTGTGCTCAGACAATCCAAAAAGGTCTCTCTGGGCTGCAAGGTGTGCAAAAAGCTTCGGTCAACTTCGCCACCTCCCGGGCCACGATTGCATATGACCCGGGGCAAATAACATCACATGATTTCATCTCCGCTATCCGCAAGAGCGGCTATGACGTAGGTGTTGCCTCCATGGAAGTGTCCATCCTGGGTATGGACTGCGCCTCGTGCGTTCAGAAGATCGAGAAAGCTCTTCTTGCCACCAAAGGTATAACCCAGGCGGTGGTAAATCTAGGCACAGAGAAGGCCAAGGTTGAATATCTGCCATCAGAAACTCGCTTGGATGAGATCAAAAAGGCGATCGAGTCGACTGGCTACAAGTTGATGGATGTCCCCGGGGAAGAGGAGGTGGAGGATCTGGAGAGGGTCCAAAGGGAGAAAGAATATAAAAAGCTAAAGAAGAAGTTCTCGATCGGTCTGATATTGAGTCTGCTCATATTCATTGGCTCCTCCGAATGGATCCCCGGGGTCCCAGGGACTTTGCGAAGCTTTGTGGTGTTATGGATTCTGGCAACCCCGGTTCAGTTTTGGGTTGGCTGGCAGTTTTATCGGGGTGCGTGGGGGGCTTTCATCCATAGAAATGCAGATATGAATACTCTCATAGCCGTGGGAACATCTGCGGCTTATCTATATAGCGTGGCGGCTACCGTATTCCCCAGCCTGTTTATCAGAGGAGGGATGGAACCAAAGGTATACTTCGACACCTCCACGATTATCATTACTCTGATTGTTTTGGGAAGACTTCTGGAAGCCAGAGCCAAGGGTCAAACCTCCGAGGCCATACGAAAGCTAATGGGGCTGCAGCCAAAAACCGCTCGGGTCATCAGAGATGAAAAGGAGATAGATATCCCGGTGGAAGAGGTTTTGGCGGGAGATGTGGTGGTGGTCAGACCCGGCGAGAAGATTCCGGTGGATGGAATCATCAACGAGGGCAAATCCTCGGTGGACGAATCGATGATAACCGGAGAGAGCATGCCGGTGGTGAAGACCCAAGGAGATGAGGTCATCGGTGCCACCATAAACAAGACCGGCTCTTTCAGGTTCGAGGCGACCAAGGTAGGGAAGGACACTGCTCTGGCCCAAATCATAAAGCTGGTTCAGGATGCACAGGGATCAAAAGCCCCCATACAGAGATTGGCCGACGTGATCTCTGGCTACTTTGTCCCCATCGTCATCTCGATTGCCATCGCGACTTTTGTAATCTGGTTCAACTTCGGGCCGAACCCGGCCTTGACTTTTGCACTTTTGAATTTCGTGGCGGTTATGATCATTGCCTGTCCTTGCGCCTTGGGGCTGGCCACTCCCACCGCGATTATGGTGGGAACCGGAAAGGGAGCCGAACATGGAGTTCTAATCAAAGGAGGAGAAAGCCTGGAGACGGCGCACAGGCTCACCACGGTAGTCTTTGACAAGACTGGAACTTTAACCAAGGGGCAGCCCGAGGTAACTGATATAGTCTCGGCATACGACTTCACCCAGAAGAATATCCTGGAGCACGCAGCCAGCGCCGAGAAGGGCTCGGAACATCCCCTGGGGGAGGCCATCGTTAGGAAGGCCGCCGATGATGGCATTCGGCTCGTCGATCCCGAGGATTTCAATGCCATTGCCGGACACGGAATAGAAGCGAAGGTCAACGACCGTGAGGTGATCCTGGGAAACCTGAAACTGATGCGCAACCGGAGAATAGATTTAGGCAGCCTAGAATCTGAATCGGAGAGATTGGCTAACGATGGAAAGACTCCCATGTACGTGGCCATTAATGGGAAGGCTGCCGGAATCATTGCGGTGGCGGATACCTTGAAGGAAAACTCCAAAGAGGCGGTAGAGAATCTTCACAGGCTTGGTCTGCAAGCGGTGATGCTTACCGGCGATAATAAAAGGACCGCCCAAGCGATTGCCAGGAACGTGGGAATTGACAAGGTCCTCTCAGAGGTGCTTCCTGAGGATAAGGTGCGGGAAGTGAAGAGGCTGCAATCGGAGGGCAAGGTGGTGGCCATGGTCGGTGACGGGATAAACGATGCCCCGGCTCTGGCCCAGGCGGACGTGGGGATTGCCATCGGAACCGGAACAGACGTCGCGATGGAAGCCTCGGACATCACCCTGATCAAGGGGGATCTTCAGGGCGTGGTGGCAGCTATTGAATTGAGCAAACGGACTATCAAGACGATAAAACAGAATCTTTTCTGGGCATTCTTCTACAACACCGCTGGCATTCCCGTCGCTGCCGGAGTCCTTTATCCTTTCTTTGGCATTCTCTTGAATCCCATCATTGCCTCGGCTGCCATGGCCTTCAGTTCAGTTTCGGTGGTATCCAATTCGCTTAGATTGCGAAGGTTTAAGTTCACGTCTTAAGGCGAGGTTGGTTTCATGCAAGCACAAATCTTGGTTACAGTCCTCGGCGTTTTGCTAATTATCTTGGTCAACTGGTATTTCTTTTTCTCAAAAGGAAAGCCCAGTCGAGCAAGCATGGAGGACAGTGGGATTCAAGAGGTAAAGGTGGTGGTCAAGGGTGGCTATTCTCCCGACGTGATCGTGGTGAAGAGGGGATTGCCGGTAAGAATCAATTTCTATCGTGACGAGACCGCCGAGTGTTCCGACACCATAGTATTCGGCGATTTCAACGTAAGGAGACCGCTTCCCGCCTTCCGCACCACTCCGGTGGAGTTTATCCCTGAGAAGCGGGGCGAATACATCTTCACCTGTGGAATGGGAATGATGAAAGGCAGGCTGATTGTGGAATGATGGTTAGAAGCTGCTTGTGAGTATGATCTTGGAGGAGACAGCAAGAGAACGAACAGCTCGAAAAGATATAACTCTTGTCTGTGGGAGCGAACATGAAAGAGATAAAGGCATACATAAGAACAGACGTCGTGCAAAGAACCATCGCGGCGCTGGAGGAGGCCGGGGCACCCGGAATCACGTAACCAGAGTGCATCCTGTGGGCTACGGCTTTGACCCAATTACTTTGCGGGAACACAGGATATCGCTAAGCTGTACCCGGCCATGGCGAAGGTAGAAGCGGTTTGCGCAAATGAGGACGTGGATCGTCTGGTGGCGGTCATTTCAGAGAAGGCACGCACAGGCTTCAAGGGCCATGGAATGGTCTTTGTGTCCCCGGTGGAGGAGGCGGTGAAGATCCGTACGGGGGAAAAAGGTGAAGTTGGCCTCTAATATTTCTCTGAAAGAGGAGTATCTATATGTAAATACTCTTGGCCTGCAGCGACCGCATCAGCAAGTCGAGAACCAAAGTGATTCCGAAACATAACGGCAGAGACTGATTGAGCTTGTGCGTGTCAAGTGAATTCGACTTAAAGATCCCGCCAGCAATACCCTTGAGAATGCGATAGGAACAGGAAAAAGAAGATGTTCACGAGAAGCGTACCCGATAAGATTCCGAGGAGGTGATCAAAGCCCAGAAACTAACCATTGGGCAACTCATGAATCTGGTGGATCTTGGCAGTATTGGTCCTTTTGGGACCAGAAGAAGGCTCAAGACAGAGGTTTTAATTGAAATAAGGGAGGAATGATGTTCTACACGTTCAAGAAGAGAAATCGGACTGTGATCGTAGGTTTGTTCTGTTTTCTATCTTTCATGTTTTTCGTCAGTGCTCAGGGGGTATTGGCTTGCGGGGGCAGTGGGTGCACCAAAGCCTGCAAGTACAAATCAAGCGGACATACTTGTCCCATGATGAAAGCAGCATCCGAGTCTGGGAAGCAGGAACACAAGTCGGATGCAGGTAAGGTTTTGAGCTTGGAAGCCTTTTCTAAGGTGGAGCAATACACCTGCCCCATGCACCCGGAGGTTAAGGCAGAGAAGTCCGGCAAATGTCCCGATTGCGGCATGAAACTGGTGAAAACAGACCATTATGAAGTCTACGCATGCGCTCACAAGGAATGTCCGAAACCGTGCGTCTTCCCCAAAGCAGGCAAATGCTGCGGCAAGGATCTGGAAAAGCGCGTGATGAGCAAGAACGAATATTACGATTTTGCTCAGCTTCAAGATGAGTACTTCTGCCCCATGCATTCCGAGGTGATATCGGAGCAGGCCGGCAAGTGTCCCAAGTGCGGCATGAAGCTTCAGATGAGGACTGTGGAAAAGCCCGAAAAAGAATCAGCGGAAATGTTGAGCTACG
>CAYGCR010000032.1:0-35628 GCA_964348415.1 uncultured Ignavibacteria bacterium
GCTTGCCCTTCAGCGATTTCTGATCCGGCAAGGTCACCTTGAAGATTTTTCTGCTACCCACCACGCTGGCAGAGGTAAGAATATACCCGTCGGAAGTATAGATGATTCCCGATCCCACGAAAGTAGAAGGGGTCCTTTTCTTCTTCTTAGTTTGGGCCTCGGTTTCGATGGTCACCAGACACGGCTTTACCGACTCCACCAGGCTGGTTATGTCGTCCTCCAGTGAGGATAAGACCCTGCGCTGGGCGAAACCCGGTTCAATTGCACTAAAAAGAAATGCGCAGAACATCAACCATGAGATCAAAACTGAACACTTGGATTTCATGTCTCACTCCCTTTTGTCACTTTAAAGAACTCCACTTTGACGCTCTCTAAGAACGTTAGAATCGAACGTAACGGTACATCAGTAGTCTACTTTCTCAGAAACTGGCTGAGTAGACACTACAGGAAGCACGTAGTGACTTCCCGTTCTCCCTGTGGTCATGTACGGCCTTCTCTCGATAATGAATCTCTTGTATAGATCCTCTGGTCGAATCCTTCCATCCTCTCCAGCTTTGAGCGAAAAGCTGAAATTGTCGATGACAAAAGCTCTCCCCTCGGTCTGCGCCGATGTTCCTGCCAGCCGTCTTAAGAGATCTTGATAAGCCGAATCACTGAAATCTTGCGGACTGACGAGCGCTTCGCTCTCCCGTTCCGAGCCGTTTTCGGCCACGTATCCCGGCTGAATCCGGGCCGGCTTCTGTATAAGGATGACGGCCCAAGCCAGAATTACAGTTGCGGCTGCACCCGCTAGAGCCCATCTTAATCTGAGCGAGGGGAAGAACTCATGCAGCAGCTTCCACCACCAGCTTCTTTCCTCACCCACCTGAACGTCGTAGGAGAGGGTTTGAATCTTCGCAAGAAGCTTCTCATTGAAGTCAGCCGAGGGGACAAAAGTCTCCAGATCATCCTTCAGCAGAAGTGTTATGCTTTCGATCTCTTCTGCTTCTCTGGCGCACTTGGCACAGCCGTCCAGATGAGCTTTTATCTCCTGCATCTGGTCGGGAGAAAGCTCCTGCTTAGAGTAGCCAAATAGGTATCGGCGAACTTTTCGGCAGTTCATACTGTTCCTCTATTCTTGGCTTAAGTTTCCTCCTCAACATCAGCCTTGCACGGTTAACCCTTGATTTAACGGTTCCCAGCGGTACGCCCAGCGATTCGGACATTTCCTCATACGAAAGCTCATTTACCTCTCTCAACAAAAACACCGTGCGATACTTAGGCGGCAGAGAGGCAATAGCTTTCTCCAGGGTGGAACTCAGGCAGTTTTCATTTCCTTTCGTCTCCACAGCATACCGGCGGTCATCTTTGATCAAATCCATACCAAAAAACTTAAATCTCTTCTTCCGTTTCAACTCATTTCGACAGAGGTTCAAGGCTATGGTGTAAATCCAGGTGGAGAAAGCATAGCTCGGATCATAGCTGTCTCTTTCCTTAAACACTCTCAAGAAGGTCTCCTGCAACAGATCTTCGGCCTCCTCCTTGTTTTGGAGCATTCGATAGATCAGATTGAACAATTTGATCTTGTACCGATCCACCAGGGCGGAGAAGGCAGCCGTATTCCCCGCCTTCACCATTCCCAGGAGCTCCTTGTCGTCAGCCTGCCAATTTGCGCCCGGCACCTGTTCTGGAGTCGGCACTCTCTTTCTCCTTCTCATGAGGAATATACAATCAAGGCACTGAAAAGTTCCTTGGTTTGGTACGACAGCAGCGGAACTTCAGCGACGACACCTTCTTGTGCCTCAATTTAACTACGGCATGGCGGAAGAAAAGTTTTGAACCTAAAGATGGGGCAACTAAAAGCCAGCTAAGATGTTAAGCTTATCTGGAACAGGCCACATGCGCAAGATCTGAACTCGCGCAACGAGTAAGGAAAATAGCAAAGGAAGGGTCGCTTGGCTCGTGACTAGAGTCTATATGCAACGCTTACGAAGACTTGATTGGCGGTGTATTTTTCTGCAAGATCTGGGCTGACGTTTTTCAACTCCCACGATCCATACGCCCAGGCGACGTCCAGAGTCATAACTTGATCGATCAAGAATCCAGCCCCGGCAGTGAAGAAGTTCCGTTGTTTCTCCACCCAATGGGATTTGTAAGGCAACGGATTCTGGTAAAAACCAGCCCTCAGACTGGTACTGACCTGCGGGATGAGGTACTCTGCACCCAGGTGAAATCTCAAAGCATCGGTATACGTCTCTTTGATCTGCCGATTGGCCTCGGCCAGATTCTCAAGTCTCTTGTATTCCATCTGGGTCCAGTCAGTATAGTTTATGTCTCCAGCCAGGATAAGATTATTCAGGTGAAACGCCATCCCCGCCCCTAAGCTGAAGGGCAAGGATATCTTGTATTCGGAACTGCCGTAGTCGAATTGACTCCCGTCAACTGTCTCGGTAACCTGAGTCCAGTCTTCCTCGATTGTATAGGTTACCGGTGAATCGATTGTCCCACCCAACACAAGATACTTGTTAGGTTGAACTCGGACTCCGAACTTGGCGTTGAACCCGGAATACTCGTCCTTGATCGCGTCGTCGATGATGGTCAGCGACGACTGGATTCTGGACTCGTAAAGCCACGTGTAATTGTCCTTTCCAGTCCACAGATTCAGCGCGGCGCCGACCGAGACGTTTGGAGAGACATCTAAGGCTCCACCGAATGACCACAGGTAGATTCCGCCGGACTCTGACTCAATTGCTGTCTGGCTCTCGTCTACGGTCTCAGCCAAAAATTGCATGGTCTTATCGAAGCTTTTCACCCTATTGACTCCCAGAGCGAAGACCAAGCTTCCCCGGTAGGTTGGGACTGGAAAGACCGCGTTGGCAGAACTGAAGCGAGTGTTGTTCTGGACATTTCCGTCGAACGAAGGATAGAACCCCAGTCTTGTGTCGCTGCTTACTCTCTGATGCGTCAGACCGCCGGACAACTCGATCCTGGTGACTCGTGCCAGCCCCGCAGGATTGTACACCAAAGCGGTGGCATCCGTGGCTACGGCCACGTGCGCTCCTCCCATACCAAGCGCCCTCGCGCCTACAACGTAGAAATTACCCGCGGTGGCCTCGTCCACCACGTCGTACCCCTGAGAGAAAGCTCTCAGCGGGTGCCAAAGGATAAAACACAAAACGAATAGTGAAAAAAGGATTGATTTCTTTAGCATGCTTCTCGCCTCGATTCGGCCACTGGTTTTGGAATCCTCCTTAAAGCTGTTAATCGGGGAATTACACCAAGGTTTCTCAGCCCGCTTCATTCTGTTCTCCGTCTTTTAGGCTTTTTCTCTTCAGGTTTTTCTTCTGCCTTTTGGTCTTGCGCCTTATCGATCGGCCTAGCCTTGGGCTTATCTTTTATCCCCTGCGGTTCTTGTGCCTTTACCGGAGCCGGAGGACTAAACGGCGTCCCCGGCGTGCCTGGGGGTCGCACATAAGGAGGCTCAAGCCCCCTTCGTCTTTCCGCCTTCTCTGTAGTGGTGGGTACATGCTCTTCGTCATGGTAGTAGTAGTGATCGTCGTCCCACCAGTACCGATCCCACCACCAGGGATAGGCATAGTAGCGTCCCCAGCGCGGATAGCTCCAGTAGTAGTCGGGATAGTACCCGTAGTAGAATCCATATGGATAACTGTGATAGTCGCCGTGGCAGTCCGTACAATGCTCCCTGTAGTAACGTCCGGTGTGCTCGATTACCTCCCCCTCTTCCCCTTCAACTCGCGGATGAGTGAGTACGGTATAGCACCCAATACCTATTATGGCCAATGTTGTCAGAAGGACCCCGAGGAGAACGATCTTTCTTCTCATCTTCTATTCTCACCTCACTAAAAGTTTACAGCCCACTTCCATGCAGGTCAACTGTCTCCAATCATACTATCTACGTGCCATCCAGTCGAACATAACAACTCAAGCAGTTCCTAAAAGACACGATTTTTTTGCTAACAATGGCCGTTAAATCTACTGCAAGCTTGCCTCCGGCACGGTCAGAAAGACTCAAAATACACTATCCTGAAACCTCTTTCCCAGGTACTCACGTCTTTTCGGTTGAGCAACAGATTCTTCAAGTTAAACTGCAAAAACAACCGTTCCGAGAAAATCCACTGCACTCCAACGTTGAGATACCCGTATCCTTGTCCAAAAAGCTCTTCTGCCTTATCATCATTTGTGCCCAGATCGTATTCTGCCACCAACGCGAGATTGTCCCCAAGTCTAACATCCGCCCCAAAGAAGACCGAGATGTCTTTGTCCTGATCATCGTTCTCCAGGCTGTAGTTGCCCCCAGCGTGAAGCCCAAAGGGAACATCTCCCATGGCGTAGCCTTTGCTTATGACCCCGTAGAATCCCTTCGACTTGTAGGCATATCTGTCTAAACTATCGTCATAAGCGCCGTCACCTTGAGAATCGTAGCCGATGACCAAAGCAGGAAGAGACCAGCTTTCGTTGATCACTCTGTATTTGGCGGCAAATTCAATTCTGGGATTCCAATGCGCCTCTCCCTCGCCGATCACGTTCTCCCCGCCAAACGACATCCCCACCATGAATCGCTTCATCAAGCCGACGTCAAGCCCCAATATTACTCCTCCCTTGGGAAATATCCTGATGTCGAAGTCAAAGCTTGCCCGGGGCAAAAGCCCGGCTGTGGGGCAATTAACCAATCTCCTGGGTTCAAGCCGACGAACCCGGGATGACTGGGCAAGCATCTGGTTCTCCTGTGCGAATACGTAAGTACTTAGCATGAACAAAAACACCGGTATCAGTTTAACCGTCCTATGTGTCATCTTTTCCCTCCTCCTTTTGATGACCCCACTACTCATCAATGTTGAGCAAATCTAACCAATTCGTTACCGTTAGTCAATCAAAAAGAGGGGGCAAACTCCCGCATTCTTAATCATACAATCACGGCTTCCTTTGAACTAAAAGACACTCGTCTCTTACTTCTTACACCACTAACAAGCTCCCACGGAAACAGGCAGAGCAACATTTATGCCATCAAAAAGAGAGCCACTTGCCGAGGGGTAAGTGGCAATGGAACAACAACATATTGAAATAGGCTAAAGATTAGGATGAGGTCCTTCGTCAGGAATCTGCACAAATATTGTTCGCCTCCGTGATGTTTTTGTGCAGATGACTATTTGTATTTGTCATAGAACACGATCTCGTCGAGTTTTTTTCTGGGCTTGGGGTCGGGAAGGAACTTGGGATAGCCCAATGGCATGATCTCCACCACTCTCATCTCCCTGGGGATGTTCAAAATCCTCTTGACCTCATCTTCCTTGAATGATCCGATCCAGCAGGTTCCCAGTCCCTCCTCCACCGCTTGAAGAGTCATGTGGTCCATGGAGATGGCCACGTCAATGGTATAAGCTGGCTGTCCGCCGGAGAGGACGTAATCCACCATGGTAGCGCAGCCCACAATGACTACTGGCGCTTCGGCAACGAAATATTGATTGTTTGAGGCTACTGCCATCTTTCTCCGAAGCTCCTTATCCTTGACCACCACATACCTCCACTCCTGACGATTCTTGGCGGATGGAGCTAATCTGCCTGCTTGAAGAACCCGCTCAAGTTTCTCTTCTTCAACGGGCTTATCCTGATAAGCCCTGATGCTCCTTCGCAATTTTATTGCATCGAAAACGTTCATTTCTGCTGTCTCCTTAATATGAGGTTCAGATTTAGGTCAAGATAAATCCTGGTGCGGACGGTCTTCCGTGCTTGATTTTTGAAGAATCGAAGAAAACTGACTTCGGCAGGGCTGGTGTCCAGCGTGATTAGTTTCACCATCGGGTGCCTCGTACACGCTGGTCGATGCTGCTGCACGGATCAGCCTTCGAGCCTATCCCATCTGGCGGACAGATCCAGAATCTCCTCCTTGATCTTACTGACTACCTTGCTCATATACGCTTTTGCTTTTTTCTGATCGAACTCCGGAAGACCTTGGTTCTTCCTATGAATCAGAATAGGGCCGGGAGCGGGAAGGCAATGCATTCCATTCTTCATCAGGAACACCATGTCTTTTGTATATTTCGCCTTCTTGACTAATTTGGGATCGACCGCCAGAATCGCCGCATTCTCATCCAAACCCGCATGTCCACCCGCTTGACCGAAAAACTCTTTGGTCAGCTCTTCACACATAATCCACCAGTGAATCACCGCTACCTTCGCCTTTTTCTCACGGTGAACCCTGAAGGCGGCATTCTTCAACTCGCTGAAGTGCCCGCCATGCCCGTTTATCACCAGGATCCTGGAAAAGCTCTTTTCCCCCAGGGAAAGCATTATCTCGCCGACATAACTTTCAAAAGTTGATGAACTGATAGTGAGAGAACCGGGATAGGCGTACAAGCTTCTGGTTACGCCGTAGTACACTGGCGGAGCGATAATAGCTTTCAGTTCATCGGCAATCTTCTCACATATGAACACGGGAATGGAGACATCCGTACCCAGATTCGCCACACCATGAGCCTCGATAGTTCCCACCGGAAGCAAAGCTGTTTTGATTTTCTTGGGAACCAGTTCGCCAAATTCCATCCAGTTCATATTTTCAAGTCTAAGTGGCATGTTCGATCCTTCCCGATATGAAATTCAGAACGCCAATTTCCGGCTGCCAAGTGAGCTGGGCTCCCGAGTCGACCTCATTGACTAAAGGGCGACCATTGAGGTCGCCCGTGTCTTGGCTTTACGGGTTTCGTCTGCCCTAGGAACGACATCCTCTCCCCTGCTTCGGACCGCTGTAATTATCTTTTGTATTCCAGGACGTATGTGGTGGTCTTATCCGGCAGGCTGTCCCTGGTGAAGCTCACAGAGTTCCCCTCTACCTTAACCACGTTCTTCTTCCCTTTAAGGAAATCATCCACTTTTGAAAGGGGAAAATTGTCCCCTAGAAAGGCGGTCTTGTAGTGCATGGGAATGACCACCTTCGGGTTTAGACCGTTGACAACCTGGGAAGCGGCTGCAGCATCAATCGTGTAGAATCCGCCTGTGGGCACGAAAAGTACGTCTACTCCTCCGATTTCCTTCTTCTGGGAGTCGGTGAGGCCGGTTCCAAGATCCCCCACGTGAGCAAACTTGACGCCTCCGAGTTCGAAGGTCCAGATGGTGTTTTCACCCCTTTGGCTTCCCCCCTTTTCGTCGTGGAACGAGCCCACTCCTTTGAACTTTATCCCTTTGGCCTCCTTTTCACCGGCGCCCTTAACCACCTGCGGATTCCCCTTGATAACGGAAACACAGTTGTGATCGAAGTGATCGTGGGAAACCATACATACGTCTGCACTCTCGTCCGGCATGGGATAACCCACGCTGCTGTCAAATGGATCGGTTACAATCTTCAGCTTATCGTCAAGCGCAATCAAAAAGGAACTGTGCCCCAGCCATTTAATGGTTACCTTACCTTCGTTTCCCATCTTTAGCTCCTTTCCCCTTTGTGGTGAAGACTGTTCGTTTCTATTCTGTCGGTAAACCTTGAATCAGTAACGCTCCTCACACCCTGGCAGCGAATGTGGTCTAAGTTGCATAGGCTTCTGCCCTCGAAAGACTATCGAACAAAACCAGCTGAGAAGAATAATACACCAGTCTGTAAAAAGAACTAAATATGACCAAGCCTTGCTGGATCAGAAAAGTAATCAGAATCAAAATACCGGTTGGGGGCATCGCACTCATGGCCTCAGTGAGTTCCAGATAGATGAAAATCGCCGCTGCTGAAACCAAGCTCAAAGAATAATACAAACTTAAAGTCCTGGTAGCGTTTGTCAACACAAATTTGATAGCTCTGCCTACTATTCGAAAGAATCGCTTAGCAGGGTTTTCAATAAGAGAGATTCTGAGGTAGTCACCTACCATATTTACAAAGAAAAACAAAAGAAGGCCTATCAGGAACTGGCCCAGCATCCGTGCAGAGGTCAACTCCCACAGAGAGACTTTTCCCGCCACGGCATCGAGAATCACAGAGCAGAACAAAAAGATGAAAAAAGCAAAGAAATAGAAAACTGATAACAGGATCGCTATTTTGAACATCCCCCAGAAGTATTTCCCGCAGTAGCCAAAGAACCTCTCCATCACAGGACTTTCCTCTCTTTTTTTAGCGCCATCACGCAAAATTCCCCAAAATCCCCCAGAAAGAAAAATAAATGCAAGAACCACGATAACGCAGACCAGAACCAACGTAGCCAAGTAGATCGGCAGAGTTTTCCTCCAGCAGTAAACAAAATCAATAACAAGAGAAAGGTCAAACCCGCTGAGCAGATTTGAAGCCTTCACGTTTCTGCCAAAGCTTGCTGAAAACATGACATACAACGGAAAGAGCAATACAAGGGAGGAGCCAAGTTTGAAAAGGTACATCAATCCAATCAGGAACCTGTTTGCCCAAACGTTACTGATCCCTTCTGTAAACGAACGTAAAAGGAACATGATTACACCCATTCAAGCCCTGCCTGCAGAGACGCAGCTCAGCAATTCGTAAGTCCCAGAGGGGGCTCCGCCGGCGAGAGCATGCAACAAATCCGCTTGTCCCGGAATCGTCGGCTGCAGTTCGCTCTCACGGATTCTTGGTTTTAGCTTTAGAAACATGTTATCAGATGCATCAGATTCTCTAACCAGAAAAGACACTCAGACGATAATTTCATCATGACCGAATCGTTAGATCTGGCAGTCAAGCTGTTGTTATTGAAATTGATGTCCAGCACAATTTTGTTCTCCGGATCGATGACGGCTGATTTTATCTCGGAATTGGTTTGGATTTCTGTCTTATACCACCTCTCTTTCCCGTCCCAGGCTCCCCTTATCTTCTCCCCATCCTCCAGCTCGATTTCCAGGTCCACCGGTATGATCACTTCGCCCAATCTTCTTAGCTGGACTTCAACTTTGTATTCCTCCTCTCCATTTCCGCCTTCCACTGGAACACTTTCAATGCTGGTGACCTCATAGTCACAGAATCCGGTTCCATAAAGCAACTGTTGAAAGAAAAAGGTAAAATCTTCTCCTGAGACCCGGTTGACTGCCTGAACGAAGTCTGAAGTTTTTGGATGTCCGAATTTGTGCCGTCGAAAGTACTCTTTTAGAACCTGATCCATCATCTCCTCTCCTATATAGTTTTTTAAGGTTTCCAGAATCAATGAAGCTTTGAGGTAAACTTTGGAGTGATGGCTGACATAATTCCGAAACTCCCAGGAGTTTTTGACAACTGGGTCGCTTTGCAGATCCAGAAGATTGCCGAATCTGGCATAATCCAGGGCACTCATTTTGATTTTCCAGAGGTCTATGATGTTGGCATCTTTTCCGAATCTCTTTTCCAACGCTGCCCTGCCTGAGTAGACGGCAAATCCCTCATCCAGCCAGGCCTCCTCGAACTCATTGGACGCCACCACGCCATACCACCACTGGTGCGCAATCTCGTGGAAAAGGATCATTGCGTCTGCACGTATCTTGTCCGGCGGCAGGCCCGAGGGCCGGATGGTCACAAGCGTGGGATATTCCATGGCACCCCCTGCCACGCCGATCTTCGCGTCTACTATATTCAAATGACCGTATGGATACTTGCCAAAGCTGGAGTTGTAATACTTTAAAGCGAACTCGGCGTCATTCATAATTCTCTCAACCGCGTCTTCATGTTCACTCTTGTAGTAGAAGCTCAGCTCAATCCCATCTGCTATTCTTTTAGAGACTTCATAATTGGGGCTGGCCGCCCAGGCGAAATCGTGTACGTCCTCAGCACGAAACACGAAGGTCTTGGTGGAGTCAGGATTTTCTCGTGCCTCCAGCTTATGGCCAGTGGCAGCTATCAAGTATTCCGGTGGAACCGTGATGGATACGTCGTATGTCCCGAAATCGGCGAAGAACTCGCTACTGAAGTGATACTGATGGGCATTCCAGCTCCCGTCCTCTTCCAAAACCGCCATCTTAGGAAACCACTGTCCGATCATGAAGTCCACTCCGGAATAACCCATCCGCACGAAGACCTGAGGCAGCTTGACCATAAACTTAATTTCAAGTTGAATACTTTTCTGTGGAGGCAACGGATGCGGCAGAGGTAATTTCATAATTGTCTCTTCAATGATTTTTTGATTCGTTAAATCCATTCCCCCCTTTATGCCCACCCCTTGGATCTCCATGAACCCGCGATATTTCTCCTTCTTCTTAACTCTATCAGGGAACAAACTTTCCTTCATCAGGGTGGTTGTATCACTCTGGAACGCATTCGGGTAGAGATGAAGAAAAAGCGTATCTACGCTCATCTTTGAGGTGTTAACGAAGGTCAAGCGTTCATCTCCCCGAAGCTTCTTTTCCTGCGTGTCGAGTGTTACGTCTATCTGGTAACTGGCCACTTGGGGCACGTGTTGCTCTTTCGGCAAGCACAAATCCACCCATAGGAGGAAAAACGAGAGAAGCAAACCGATGAGCAATTTGGAAGAGGAAGACAAATGCATCATCTCGATTGAAGAGGAGCCTCGGAACTAGGAGAAAAATCTCTTTTGGACAGTTAAGGTGGATTCACTTTTCTCACCGAAGGCGAACCTTCGGTTTCTCTTCTACTGCGGCGGTTCTCTCATTTACAGCCGATCAAGGCTCGGATGTGCTTTTCTGCGGAGCTTGACAGGGATTTCAGATTGTATCCCCCTTCTAAAACCGAAACCAAACGATCCTCGCAACATTCGGAGGCCAGTTTTGTAACGACTTCGGTCATCTTTTTGTATCCTGCCTCTGACAGATTTATCGAGGCCAAAGGATCATCCTGGTGGCCATCGAAACCGGCCGAGACAAAGATAAACTCAGGAGAGAATTTCCTGGCCAGAGGATAGAATATGTTCTGGAAAGCCTCGGTGTATTCTAAGTCGCCGCTGCCCGCAAACATCGGCATATTGAAGGTAAATCCTTCACCGTCTCCCTCACCCGTCTCATTCTCGCTTCCTGACCCCGGGTAGAATGGAAACTGATGAATGCTGAAGTAAAACACCGAGGGGTCCTCCAGGAAGATGCTTTGGGTCCCATTCCCGTGATGTACGTCCCAGTCTACTATCAGGACCTTTTTCTGACCGAACTTCTCTTGGGCGTACCTAGCGCCCACTGCCACATTATTGAAGATGCAAAACCCCATGGCTTTGTCTCTTTCCGCATGATGTCCCGGTGGCCTTACGGCGCAGAAGGCGTTTTTGATCCTTCTGCTCATTACCCCGTCCACCGCCGCCAAAATTCCCCCCACTGCCAAGAGGGCTATTTTGTAAGACTCGGAACCTGCGTAGGTGTCCGGATCCAGCATTCCCCCGCCGTTTCTGCAAATGCTCTCCACTCTCTCGATATAGGAGGCATCGTGTACAGTCTCCAGCCATTCCACCGGGGCCGGGTAGGGCTGAATACTCTCTAATTTCGACAGAAGGCCCTTTTTCTCCAGATGAGCCAGCAGGGAAGAAAGCCTCTCCGCATTTTCAGGATGGCACCTTCCGGAGTCGTGCTTAAGATAATCTGGATGGTACACCAAACCCGTGGGAGGCGCAGGATCGGCTCTTCTCGAATTTCTGCCCTTGCTTTTCCTGTTCAACATTTTTGATCTGTCTCTTTAATTATATGGACATATTGCCGGGATTGGCATTCACGTTTTTCGACTCCCACCCGTCGCCGACCGTTCGGCCGATGTGTAGCTCGTCTCAAAGCTTCTGACCAGAAACCTTCCTGCCTCACATTCTGGCTTCGGCAGTTGATTGTCCCGGGTCTAACATATCCAAAAAGGGCGAACCTTCCTTTCCCTATGCGAATCCTATTTGGCGCCTCTGATCACGCCTACGGCGAGGGATTTAGGACGAAAGTATTTAGCGGCAACTTCCTTGACCTGTTCTTTGGTAACTTCGGCTATTCTCTGCGGATATCGCTCCACCCCCTCGACCCCGCGTCCCAGAAACTCGGCTTTGGCATACTGCTTTACCAAAGCGGAATTGGTCTCCAGAAATATATCGTACATTCCACCGATGTAGTTTTTAGCTGTCTCAAGTTCCTCGTCTGTTATCGTGTCTGTCTTGAATTTGTAGAATTGGCTTAGAAGATCCTCCCTGGCCAACTCTTCGTTTCCGGGTGAGGTGGCTATGTAAGCGTAGAAGACCCCGGCTTGGTTCCAGGAATCGTTGACTCCATATACAGTATAGGCCAAACCTCTCTTTTCCCTGAGTTGGTGAAAAAACCTTCCGCCTGTTCCGGAGGCAACAGCCTGTAATACCTTGAGCGCATACAGATCCTCCTCTCCGTATGCACAGGTGACAAACCCTAGGGCCTGCGCGGTCTGCGCTTTCTGACGACTTTCCACTAACGGAGCTCCGCCAATTTCGGAATGGGCAGGTGGACTTTCGGGTCCTGCCTCCTTCTCCTTTTTGAAATTCGCAAATAGCTTTTCCAATTTTTGCTTCAAGTCCGCCGATTCAAAGTCGCCTACAGCCACCATGATCATATCGTGCGTCGAAAAGTGCTTTTGGTGCCACTCCCTCACCAGCGATCGATGCAGATTCTTTATGGCATCCTCTTCACCTAAGCTGCTCAAGCCGTATGGGTGCTGAGCAAAGATCGCTTGATAGAAAAGCTGAATGGGATAGTCTCTCATGTTGTCTCTGTTTTTCTCTATCTTTGCCAGCAGGATTCTCTTTTCCTTGTCCAGCTCCTCCGGATCAAAAACAGGATTCCTTATCACATCCGCTATTATGTCAAGCACAGGTTCTAAGTTCTCTGACACAAGTTTAAGCAGATAGCCAAAGTAATCAGCTTCCACCTGCGACTCCACCGAGGCCCCCAGCATTTCCAGGCCGTTGAATATCTCTTCTGAGCTTCGATTTTCAGTCCCCTTCAGGCCGGCACTTAAGGTAAGCCTGGTTATTCCGCAGTTCTCTCTGGTTTCGGAAGCCCTGCCTCCTTTCAGATAAAGTCCCACCGAGACCAATGGCAGGGAATGATTCTCCCTGGTGATCAAGGTGGCTCCGCAGGAAAGAGTTTCTTTTCTCGCCCTAAATTCCACGGACCCCGAAGATGGTCTTCTCTCCAGGGAAGTGACTGTCTTCATGGACACGGCTTCTTCTTCAGTCCTGTGGTTCTCCAACCCCTTCACGATTGTCTGCCTCATCTCCATCCCAGTAAGAGCCTCATCAGATTCGCTTTGAGGCCTATACTCAAGTACGTTGGCTCTTTCTAAAACCAGGTATTTTGCAGCAACCCTTTGAACATCCTGGGTGCTCACCAGGTCCACGTAATCCAGGTATCGCTCTCCCAATCGATAATCTCCGTATGCCTCGAATGAAGCCAGATTGTTGGAGAGGCCTCTGGCTGTCTCAATTGAAGAAAGATAAAAGAATCTAATCACGTTTTTGGCCTTGGCAAGTTCATGCTCGGAAAGATCGCCGGCTGCTATCCTTTCAATCTGCCGGAAGATCTCAAGTTCGGCTTCTGGGAGATCCTTCGCTTCCAACTCAGCCTCGATGAGAAACACCCCGAAATCCTTCAATGCATAAGCTTCGGATTTTACGGAGGTAACCAATTTCTCCTCTTCGATCAAGGCCCGGCTTAGACGTGAGCTGCGACCGTATCCCATGATGTGAGCCAGCACGTCCAGAGCGAAGAAGTCTTGGTCCAGTTGTCCTGGAATATGAAATCCTATCTTGAGATAAGTCTGGGTTATGTCGCCGCTCATCTGCAAGTACTTCAGCTTTTCCTGTATGGGCTCCTCTGGCATCCCGCGCTTCTGGGTCTGATCCATGCTAACACTTCCATAGTATCTCCTCACGCCTTCCAGTACATCCTCTGTACTGACATCTCCGACAATCGCCAGAATGATGTTGTCGGGCCGGTAGAAGCTCTTGAAATAGTTTTCTAAGTGCTCTCTGCTCCAGCTTTCCAGCTGCTCAGGCGTCCCCATCCTCCAGCGCCTGATGGGATGTTGATCGAAGGCCAGCTCCATCAATTTTTCCCATGCTAAAGCATCCGGATTGTCCAGCTTCCTTTTTACTTCCTGAATTACCACCTTTTTTTCTCTCTCCAGTTCAGCCGAATCGATCACCGAGTTCCACAGAGCGTCCGACTGAAGCTCCAGACCCTGCTGGACGAACCTGCTGGGCAGGACAGTATAATAGTGAGTATATTCATAGATAGTCCCGCCATTGAGGTAACCTCCCAGCCTCTTGGTCTCCCCCCTTAGCTGCCCAAGTTCTCTTTTCTTGGTACCTTTGAAAAACATGTGCTCAAAAAGGTGAGAGATGCCGGTCAAGCTGTCCGGTTCATTAAAGTACCCGGTGTTGACCCAGGTATTGATGGCCACGATCGGAGCCGAATGCCGTTCCTTGACCAACACCGTCATCCCGTTTTCGAGTACTGTTCTGGTCACGCCGTCGGGATTCATCTTTTCACATCCAGCCACCAGCAGGTACAGGGAAACTAAGAATATAGGTATGTTAACTAATCTTGGACTCATTGCAACTCTTTCCAGGCTCGGCCAGCCTGCTCCAATTAAACGCTTTTCGCAATAACTGTCAAGCCATTTAGGAAAGCTTTGTCCAAAAAACCGAGGTTTGGCATCGAAAAAATGCACCTTAAACCAGAGCAGCCGGCGGCGGTTTCAACATCAGGTGACGTTCCTACTCCTATCCTGGCGCATGAAGAGTAGATGACCGGAACTCCAATCTGAAGCCTCGCGAAAAAACAAAACCCCCCGATTTGGCAACCGGAGGGTTTGTATACTCACCACCCGCCATAGACTACTTCAACAACAACATCTTTTTGGTCTGCACGAACTCCTCAGCCTGAATCCTGTAGAAGTAGACTCCGCTCGCCACTTCAACTCCTCGCTCATCCTTTCCCTCCCAATGAACCGTCTTATAACCTGCGCTCTGATGCTCATCCACCAAGGTTTTTACCCTTTGCCCCAGTAAGTTGTATATAGTCACCTTTACATTGCAGTCTTTGGGCAGCGCATAGTTTATCTGGGTTTGCGCATTGAAAGGATTGGGATAGTTTTCAGACAGGGAAAATGTCTGGGGGCGCTGCTCTGCAACTTCTTCCTCTGTAACTATCTTCACCGGCAAAACGTAAGCTTCTCGGTCAACCAGAATCGCCTCTTTTATCTTCAGGCTGCTTAAGTTGGTACCGTTTGCCTGAAGCACGAGCAGATCCACTTTCTCTCCCCCCGGAATCCAATTCTCCCCTCTCAAATCCAGAACGCCAACCTTCAGCAGACCACCTTTCTGGGAGTGGTAAATCTGCAGAGCTTGCAGATCAGGCGGCAGAGTGGGAGCTAAGGTCAATTCCTCCGCATCGTATTCTATCGCTAATTGAACTGCTGCAATATCCGTTCCGAAAGAGGCTCGTATTATGATGTTTGCCCCTCCTTCGGCTGGGGGAACTGCTTCCTTCGACAGCCACAGCCGGACAGGAGCTCGATTAAGCGCTGTTCTGGCCAGGAATCTTTCAACGTCGGAGCCTCTTTGACCAGGAGGCGGTCCCCCATGGAACAGGTACTGAATCAGGTATACTATGTCCCCGGCATTGACCTCACCATCGCCGTTGGCGTCGCCTGCTGCCATTATGTAAGGAGGCGGTCCTCCCCTGAATAAATAGTTTATGAGGTAAATGATATCCTCGGCGTTGATATCCCCATCTCCGTTGGCGTCTCCCACGATCAACCCCATGCAGTATTCAAATGCTCCCATGTCGATTCGAGCGCCTCCGCCCGGAGGAGGCGGGTCAAGTGGGTCTCCGGCGTTGATGCAGGGCGATCCCTCGGCCAGATGATAGTCACCAGCTGGTTGGTTCACGAAAAGCGGGTCAGCCGAGATATTACCATTGATCCCGGTCTGATCCGGTATTCCCAGATAGTTGTCGTCCTGTCCAAAGACATCGTTGTAGACTATGTCGGCACTGGAGCCCGAACCAGCTTGCACACCGTACGCAGCGTTGTTATAGACGATATTGTTCTTGATATAACCGTAAGAGTCACCCTGAATTGAGACTCCTCCCCAGCTGTTATCACTGATAGTGTTATTAATCAGCTGCGCATAGCAATCTATATAGAGAAAGATCGCGCACGGCCCTGAACAATGGGCTACGACGTTTCGCAGTATCCTGGCATTGGATCCATAGCCCAGGTAAATACCGGGGCCTCCGTTTCCCGCTCCACAGGCATTCTCCAGGATGAAGTTGTTGGCTATGGTGGGCGAGGAACTCATGCAATAGATCCCCCCGCCGTAGGTGGCGTAGCCTCCTGTGATGGTAAATCCTTGGATAACGGAGTTCCATCCCTCTCCTGACTGGAAGGTAACCACACTGCCGGAGCCATTTCCGTCGATTATGGTCGAATCGATGGTAGAATCAGAATAGTCGCGGATGTAGTGGCTGGCCACCAAAATCGCCTTTCCGTTGAAGTCGATGTTTTCTACATAGCGACCTGGGCACGCCAGAACCGTGTCCCTGTCATCGGCCATGTCAATCCCCTTCTGGACGGTACGGAAGGGAAACTGCTCCGTTCCGTTGCCTGTCACGTCGTCGCCCTCAACTGAGACATGCCAAATCCGTCCCGGCTCCACAATCCACAGCACTACCTCCTTCTCGTGGGTAATGTCTCCTCCCTCCGCCGTGACTGTAATAGGATAAACCCCCGGAGTGGCCGCGGCACCAACCCATATGCTGAAATCACTGGTGTCCGTCGGTACAACCTGCCCCGGATCAAACTGGGCACTCACCTCGGCAGGAAGCGTGGAATGGCTCAGGTCTACCGGTGAGTTGAACCCACCGTGGGAAGTGAGAATAAGCTGGATGCTGCCTGAGTAACCCTGGATTATTACTGCCGTCTCAGGGACTGCGGTCATAGTAAAGTCTGTCCTCACCACCATCTCAGAAAACTTGCTGACCCATGAAGCCTGACCATCAAACGTCTCCAGGGTGAACACCACCTCGTGGCTGTCCGGGCAGGAAGGATCAACCTCAAACACATAATCTCCTTGACTCCAGACGCTCGCACCAGGAGCGATATCTCCGAAGCTTTCGGTGCTGTCTGTAACCACCACCAAGTTATCGGTCGTTCTAAGTATTCCGGTTACGCCGTAAGCCGTCTGGGTGCCCTTGTTGAGCACCATCACAGGCATGGAGATGATTTCGCCTGGGTTTACCTCTCCATTGTTGTTCCCGGCTGAATCGTCGATCTCATGCGCGCCGTAGACTACCCAGGGACCTTCGATTGTAAGCTCTAGCGCCCCCATGTCGATTCGATCACCTCCTCCCGGTGGAACCGAATCCGCCGGGTCTCCAGCGTCGATGCAGGGAGAACCATCGGTGAGATGATAATCCCCGGAGGATGGATCTGCAAAAAGCGGATCAGCCGAGATGTTCCCGTTGATTCCTGTCTGGTCAGGTATCCCGGCATAGTTTTCATCCTGTCCAAAAACATCATTGTAGGCTATGTCGGCACCGCCGCCTACAGCAGCGTGTATACCGTAGGGGGCGTTATTGTAAACGATGTTGTTTTTGACATAACCGTAGGAGTCACCCTGGACGGAGACCCCTCCCCACTCGTTATCACTGATAGTGTTATTGATCAGCTGGGCATTGCAATCCACATGGAGGAAGATCGCGCACGGCCCCCAACAGTGAGCTACCACGTTTCTATATACTTTGGCATTCGACCCATAGCCGAGATAAATGCCAGCGCCTCCTCTTCCTCGACCACAAGCGTTGTCCACGATGAAGTTCTCAGCTATGGTGGGTGAAGAATTCAAACAACAGATCCCTCCACCGTAGGTGGCATAACCTCGGGTCAAGGTGAAACCCCGAACCACGGAATTGGAATCCTCTTGGGAATCGAAGGTCACCGCGCTCCCGGAACTGTCTCCGTCGATGATGGTCGATTGGATGGTATATCCACTTCCATCGAAGATAAACCGACTGGCGACCAGGATAGCCTTGCCGGAGAAGTTGATATTCTCCACATATCTGCCGTTCTCAACCAAGACTGTGTCTCCATCCGTGGCAACGTCGATGCCCTTCTGAATTGTCCGGAATGGAAATTCCTGGCTGCCGTTGCCGATCAAATCGTGCCCGCTGGTCGACACATACCACACCGGCCCGCAGTGTGGTGGGGGCGCCACACCCAAGACTATCTCCCTCTCGCGGGTAATGTCACCTCCAGTAGCACTAATTATGATAGGGTAAACTTGGGGAGTCGCATAAGGTTCAGCATATAGTCTGAAAACCGAGCTGTCGGTTGGAACCAGCTGGTCCGGATCCAGAATTCCGCTCACATCAGATGGTAAGGAGCTGTGGGTCAAATCTACCTGCCAGTTGAACCCCCCTAGGGAGGTCAATATCACCTTGACGAAAGCCGAATCCCCCTGACGCACCACCACCGTGTCGGGAATTGTAGCCATCAAGAAATCGGGCTCCACCACCATCTGGAAGAAGCTGGTCACCCAGGAAGTCTCGCCGTTAGTGGCTTCCAGGTCGAATCTCACCAGGTGGCTGTCCGGACAGGAAGCATCAGTCTGGAAAACGTAGTCGCCCAAACTCACCGCAGTCATGCCCGAATCTATGTCACCAAAACTCTTTACGCTATCAGTAACCAGGATCCAGCTATCATCGGTTCGCAAGGTGGCACTGACGTTCAGAGCATCCTCCACGCCGATATTCTTGACCGTTATAGGCATTAAGATGGTCTCATCCGGATTTACCACGCCGTTGTTGTTCCCTTGAGAGTCATCGGTCTCGTGTGAGTAATAAATGACGTAAGGTCCCTCCGGCGGTATCACCAGCACCGTGTCATGATAGGGAATGTAATCATGCTTCGTTACCGTCACGTGCATGGTACCCATGGTTAAAACCGGGGCATCGAAATAGACCATGGCGCCTCCGCCGCTGGAGTACGCAGTACCCAAAACCTCGCCGTCTTTAACGCAAGAAACTAAAGCATCATCCTGAACCACGTTCACCTCAAAATAGCTCATGCCTGCGAAAAAGACAGGAGCGTGACTTACAGCGAGCTGGGCTGGCGTATTTGTCCACAATTCTGTGGTAGGGTCCCCCAGAAGCAACAGGGTGTACATGGTCCAGCGATAATAGGGTCCGTCGCCCCAGGGATCTTGAGAGATGGGAATGAAAGGTATCTTGGAATTCGCCAGAGTTCTTCCCACCTGATAATTGGCGCTGTCAAAAAGAGCCCGGAAGAACTCTATGTCGAACTCGGCACCGGGTCCCTCCAGCGGAGCTCCAGGCATTCCCCATCCGTAACGGGTGTTGCCGCAGTAGGCGAAACCTCCTCCGTCGGGATTGTTCACAAAGTGTTCACCTATGCAGTCCATATCCATGGCAGCGGTAATGCATCCGTAGGTGTAAAACAGAGAGTGGCGGGGTGCGTTTACCAGAGCGTCCATGTCCGAACTGAACCAGGCCTCCGGACCAATGCTTATCACATCGAAATTCCCGTGCCCGTTGTGGTTTATGATATTCTGACCTTCGTTTAATGCAGCCCCGAAGGTCGCCCGGTTCAGATTGCCCGAAGTCTGGTACAACTTGGTGGCCTGGAAATAGTCGGGGACGAAACTTGAGTCTATGTAGTTCTTCAGCACGGCAGCATCCGTTTCCGGCCACAAAACCTCGGCCGCATAGAGTATCTTCGTCTGATAATCAGTCGGCGGATCAGTCTCGTAGGTGAGACATTTGTTTACAAAGGTCTGGGCCTGCGACAGATCATTGGAGGGAGCTCTGCCCACGAACACGTCCGGATACATGTCCACCTCATCTTCATATTCACCGTAGATGTGATTTCCGTTCGCGTCCCAGTTGCTGTCCAGATCAGAGAAGTAAAGGTCACAGGGTATATACTCTCCCATCACGGGGGCCACTCGATGAGGCATGATGGGAGTGTCTCCACCCAGAAGAACCCATTTGGTCCCACGGTTCGAGTAGTAGTCGCGGATGCAGTTTCTGATCTTCTCCTGTTCATCATATCCGTCATAATTGGAAATCACCCAGGCAATTCTTCTGACTTGGGTGGCGATCCCCCTCTTGGTCTTCCAATCGGCTAGCTCTTGAAATATCGAGACCATGGAGTCATCGGTGATGATCAGGTAATCTACTTCCTCATCCTGAGACATGGGTCCTTCGGCTTCCAGTTGAACCACCTCAGGATTGATCACAACGCTCCTAGCTAAGTTAGAGTAGAACTGAGCGGTGCCGCGCGATCGTCTATTGACCGGGGCGGGAGAATGGGATGCTGACCTGAAGACAAGTTTGAATTCGATCCGGGTATAGAGAATCAGCGTTCCTTCGGCGGGAACGTATTGAAGTGGGTAAAGCGCCACTCCTGCGATATGCTGACTACCGAGAAAACCATTGTTGGTCACCCGTGCTGTCTCGCCCGGATATTCAGTGCTCAAAGAGTAAACCGCAGGATCAGGCTCGACGAATTCCACCTCCTCCTCTTTGGTTGGTAAACTGGAGACCGGGTAGAAGCGCTGAGCTGGATAGAGCTTGTACGTTCCAGGCAATTGTTGATGCTCCGAGAGAACCACCTCCACCTGCTCAACCTCCAGGTCGGCAGGAATGGCTATCTGCACAAACCGAACCGGCAAAGAAGGGGTGCCGGGTTCTGCCGGAAATCTTGCATCTGCCATCTTGACCCGATCATAGCCATCCACCTTTTCGAAAACCAAATCCGAAGCATCAAAATCAAAAGTGAAAACCGTTTCAGAGGCAGGAACCAAGGTGGGCAAGAGGAAAAGACAGGCAGAGACAACGGCAAGCGGGAAAAGAACTGCTCGTCTCATTTTTACCTCCTGAGTAGAAGGGTTATCAGTAAGTGTGAGTTTTCAGCAGTTATACTACAATTTACATCCACATTCAGCCCATGTCAAGCAAAAAACCTGCTATCAAAGCACAATTTTACACAAAAGAATTTACAAAATACCAAGCCTCTCCCCGTAAATCAAGTGGACCCCATCAGAAAAATGCTCTTCACTCCAAGACACCTGTTGGCGGTGTCAAGATGAGGAAATGCTCTTATTTTTCGCCTTCAGAGTGAGAACTGCTGCAGCTGTAGTTGAAGACCCGAGAGAAAAACAAAGCCCTCAGGTTTGGCAACCGGAGGGCTTGCACACCTACCCCCCCGCCATACGTTACTTCAACAACAACATCTTTTTGGTCTGCACGAAATCCTCAGCCTGAATCCTGTAGAAGTAGACTCCGCTTGCCACTTCAACTCCTTGCTCATCCTTTCCGTCCCAGTGAACCGTCTTATAACCTGCGCTCTGATGCTCGTCCACCAGCACCCTTACCCTTTGCCCCAGTAAGTTGTATATAGTCACCTTTACATTGCAGTCTTTGGGCAGCGCATAGTTTATCTGGGTTTGCGCATTGAAAGGATTGGGATAGTTTTCAGACAGGGAAAATGTCTGGGGGCGCTGCTCTGCAACTTCTTCCTCTGTAACTATCTTCACCGGCAAAACGTAAGCTTCTCGGTCAACCAGAATCGCCTCTTTTATCTTCAGGCTGCTTAAGTTGGTACCGTTTGCCTGAAGCACGAGCAGATCCACTTTCTCTCCCCCCGGAATCCAATTCTCCCCTCTCAAATCCAGAACGCCAACCTTCAGCAGACCACCTTTCTGGGAGTGGTAAATCTGCAGAGCTTGCAGATCAGGCGGCAGAGTGGGAGCTAAGGTCAATTCCTCCGCATCGTATTCTATCGCTAATTGAACTGCTGCAATATCCGTTCCGAAAGAGGCTCGTATTATGATGTTTGCCCCTCCTTCGGCTGGGGGAACTGCTTCCTTCGACAGCCACAGCCGGACAGGAGCTCGATTAAGCGCTGTTCTGGCCAGGAATCTTTCAACGTCGGAGCCTCTTTGACCAGGAGGCGGTCCCCCATGGAACAGGTACTGAATCAGGTATACTATGTCCCCGGCATTGACCTCACCATCGCCGTTGGCGTCGCCTGCTGCCATTATGTAAGGAGGCGGTCCTCCCCTGAATAAATAGTTTATGAGGTAAATGATATCCTCGGCGTTGATATCCCCATCTCCGTTGGCGTCTCCCACGATCAACCCCATGCAGTATTCAAATGCTCCCATGTCGATTCGAGCGCCTCCGCCCGGAGGAGGCGGGTCAAGTGGGTCTCCGGCGTTGATGCAGGGCGATCCCTCGGCCAGATGATAGTCACCAGCTGGTTGGTTCACGAAAAGCGGGTCAGCCGAGATATTACCATTGATCCCGGTCTGATCCGGTATTCCCAGATAGTTGTCGTCCTGTCCAAAGACATCGTTGTAGACTATGTCGGCACTGGAGCCCGAACCAGCTTGCACACCGTACGCAGCGTTGTTATAGACGATATTGTTCTTGATATAACCGTAAGAGTCACCCTGAATTGAGACTCCTCCCCAGCTGTTATCACTGATAGTGTTATTAATCAGCTGCGCATAGCAATCTATATAGAGAAAGATCGCGCACGGCCCTGAACAATGGGCTACGACGTTTCGCAGTATCCTGGCATTGGATCCATAGCCCAGGTAAATACCGGGGCCTCCGTTTCCCGCTCCACAGGCATTCTCCAGGATGAAGTTGTTGGCTATGGTGGGCGAGGAACTCATGCAATAGATCCCCCCGCCGTAGGTGGCGTAGCCTCCTGTGATGGTAAATCCTTGGATAACGGAGTTCCATCCCTCTCCTGACTGGAAGGTAACCACACTGCCGGAGCCATTTCCGTCGATTATGGTCGAATCGATGGTAGAATCAGAATAGTCGCGGATGTAGTGGCTGGCCACCAAAATCGCCTTTCCGTTGAAGTCGATGTTTTCTACATAGCGACCTGGGCACGCCAGAACCGTGTCCCTGTCATCGGCCATGTCAATCCCCTTCTGGACGGTACGGAAGGGAAACTGCTCCGTTCCGTTGCCTGTCACGTCGTCGCCCTCAACTGAGACATGCCAAATCCGTCCCGGCTCCACAATCCACAGCACTACCTCCTTCTCGTGGGTAATGTCTCCTCCCTCCGCCGTGACTGTAATAGGATAAACCCCCGGAGTGGCCGCGGCACCAACCCATATGCTGAAATCACTGGTGTCCGTCGGTACAACCTGCCCCGGATCAAACTGGGCACTCACCTCGGCAGGAAGCGTGGAATGGCTCAGGTCTACCGGTGAGTTGAACCCACCGTGGGAAGTGAGAATAAGCTGGATGCTGCCTGAGTAACCCTGGATTATTACTGCCGTCTCAGGGACTGCGGTCATAGTAAAGTCTGTCCTCACCACCATCTCAGAAAACTTGCTGACCCATGAAGCCTGACCATCAAACGTCTCCAGGGTGAACACCACCTCGTGGCTGTCCGGGCAGGAAGGATCAACCTCAAACACATAATCTCCTTGACTCCAGACGCTCGCACCAGGAGCGATATCTCCGAAGCTTTCGGTGCTGTCTGTAACCACCACCAAGTTATCGGTCGTTCTAAGTATTCCGGTTACGCCGTAAGCCGTCTGGGTGCCCTTGTTGAGCACCATCACAGGCATGGAGATGATTTCGCCTGGGTTTACCTCTCCATTGTTGTTCCCGGCTGAATCGTCGATCTCATGCGCGCCGTAGACTACCCAGGGACCTTCGATTGTAAGCTCTAGCGCCCCCATGTCGATTCGATCACCTCCTCCCGGTGGAACCGAATCCGCCGGGTCTCCAGCGTCGATGCAGGGAGAGCCACCGGTAAGATGATAATCCCCGGAGGATGGATCTGCAAAAAGCGGGTCCTCTGAGATGTTTCCATTAATCCCGGTTTGATCATCGATTCCCAGATAGTTGTCGTCCGATCCGTAAACGTCATTGTACGAGATGGCTGGAGAACCACCTGCCAGATGGATGCCATAGTAATAGTTGTTGTAGAGGATATTGTTCTTGACCAGAGGGTCGGAAGAACCCTGAATGGACATCCCACCCCAGCTGTTGTCGCAAATGGTGTTGTTGATTACCTGGGCGTGGCACTCAACATGCAAAAAGACTGCCGCCGGTCCGGTACAATTGGCGATCACGTTCCTGCGTATTCCGGGATTTGATCCATAGCCACAGTAAATGGCCGGTCCTCCCTTGCCCGGGACACATTCATTCCACAGTATAAAGTTTTCGGCTATGGTTGGCGAAGAACTCATGCAGAACACCCCTCCACCATAGGTAGCGTAGCCTCCGGTTAACGTGAAACCCCGGATAACGGAGTTTGAGTCCTCGCCTGAGGAACAGGTCACCACACTCCCCCTACGATCTCCATCGATCACGGTCGACTCGATGGTGGACTCCTGGCCATTGAAGATGAGGTGACTGGCTACTAAGATGGCTTTGCCTGTGAAATCGATGTTCTCGGTGTACAGTCCGGTTGCGGCCAAAACCGTATCGCCGTTGCTGGCACAGTCTATACACTTCTGGATGGAGCGGAAGGGAAACTCTTCGCTCCCGTTACCTATAAAGTCGTGACCTTCAGGGGAGGCATGCCATACGGGTCCGTAATAAGGAGGGGGAACGATTCCCAGCACCAGTTCCTTTTCCCGACTGATCCCACCGCCGGTTGCGGTGATGGTGACGGAATGAAGACCGGGAGAAGCATCCGGGGCCCCGTACAGCCGGAAAATCGAACTGTCCGGGGGAATCAATTGATCCGGATCCAAAAATCCGGTCACTCCGGTTGGCAGCGCCGTGTGAGTCAGATCCACCAGCCAGCCGAATCCCCCCAGTGAGGTAAAGGTCAATTTGACGAAACTTGAATCACCCTGGGGCACCACAACGGTGTCGGGTGATGCCGTTATCACGAAATCTGGCTCCACCACCATCCGGAAGAAGCTGGTCACCCAAGAGGTGTCACCGTTGGTCGCCTCCAGATCAAACCTGACCACATGACTGTCGGGGCAGTAAGCGTCAGTCTGGAAAACGTAATCGCCCACACTCACCGCAGTCATGCCGGAATCTATGTCTCCGAAGGACTGCACGCTGTCGGTCACCAGGATCCACTGATCCTCTGTTCGCAAGGTGGCGCTGACGTTCTGGGCATCCTCTATCCCAATATTCCAAACTGTGATGGACATGAGAATGGTCTCACCAGGATTGACTACACCATTGTTATTGCCTTGGCTATCGTCAATCTCAGATGAATGGTAGATGACAAACGGTCCTTCCGGAGGAATGATCTGAACGTCCTGCTGATAACGATAATGGTTGAATTTGGTAACAGTAACCACCATTGTTCCAGGAACTGTCTGGGGCTGGACGGGCACATATACAGTTCCTCCGGTTCCATCCGCCAGCCCAATGATCTCGCCGTCAACCGTCAGGGCGATGACCGAGCCATCATCAGCAGTGACGGGGAAGTAGTCGAGACCCATGAAAAGCACACTGGCATGACTCACCGAGAGAGCCTGGGGCACCTCTGAGTACAATGTGGTGAAGGCGTCACCGTGCATGTGAAACAGGTGGTACGTCACCTCCTTGTCCTCTGGATTGTATGGCCAACTGGAAGCCTCCAAGTAATACTTCCCCGAAGCCTGTGCGAAGCCAGGGCGCAGATTGGAGGAGCCAATGTTGTTTCCTGGTGCATACCCGGGGTCAAACTCCGGCCACATTCCGTCATAGATGCCAAAGACAAAGACATCGTTAACGAAAGAATAGGAGACTTCGCTGGCGGCGACCAATCCCAGAGCACCGTGTTGGATACGATGAAACTTCTCGGTGAAGCATTCATTGTCTGCATCATACTTGCCGGTGAGGCAGTTTATAGAAAAGACGAAAGGGAACATGGTGTTGGACAAACCGTCTAAGTCGCTGTTATGGTAGGAAGGCTCTCCCCAGCCATCTAAGCCACCGTGATCCCGGTGCTGAACGATAAAGCAACCCGAGTTGATGTCATTGTTCAGCCGGGCCGCATTGCCTCCCCAGTCGGTAAGATGCTCAGGCGTTGCGGGTACGTATCCCAATCCGTTCGGCCCGAAATAGTCCACCACCATGTCGGTGTTGGGATTGGTTGACCAGATGCTGCCCGGGGTTCCAGAATAGATGGCATACTCACGTACCGGATCTTTGCCCAACATGTTGGCCCAGAATCCGTAGATGACCTCGCTGCAGAGGATGAACCAACGATCCGTCTGCCAGCCGCCAGCCACAACCGGGTGATCGTAGAAACCAGGATCGGTATACGGATTGCGCTCATAATCCAGGAACTTGGTGACCATCACCTCTAAGTCTGCAGCATCCTGAGCGGTGATGCGGGCGATGTTAAGATCGGGAAGATCATCTCCGTTAACGTCAGCATACATGTTATCCGAACGGCAGTGGCCATTCCACTCGGGTGAGGGGATGCCGTAAGTCTTTCCTGAACCCGGGTAGTCAGAGAGCAACAACACGGCATCCATCGCCCAGCTATAATAAGCGTTGTCTATCCAGCTCTCAATCTCTGAAGCTGATGAACCAGTCTGAGTGAGGGTGAAGACACCGGTGGAGATCCCCTGAAGGGTACGCCAGTGTTTGATGGTATCAGCCCAAGCGATGAAGTCGGGGTCGTCCGGCACGATGATCACGTACTCGTACCCGCCATCCTTGAACAGAGGCCTCCGGCTAAAATCCACTTGGGGTAAGGAGGCGTAATTCACCAGGTTGGCCCGGAGCACCGGCTCCCAGTAACGACTGCGATACTTGTCATCACCAAAGTGGCCATTGCCTCCTACAAAGGAGACTTTGACCCGCAGGTCAGTATAAACCACCAGTTCTTTGGAGACAGGATTATACTGAAAGGGGGTGATTCCCAGGATAACCACGTCTGCGCCGCGCATCTTCATGGGACTTGACAATACTACAGGTTCGACGGGATAGAACTCGTTCTTAGTGTAGATGGTCGGGTCCTTCGCGTAGACTAAAGGAGAATCGTCGCCTTCCCTGGGAATCGGAGGAGCGGGGACTACGTTTATGCCCTGGAGAACCTGTGTGCGAGTCTCCACAACCTCCAACTGTGTCGTTGCCCCCTGGGGGATGGCTATGTACCTTCCGAACCCCGGGAGATTGGGAGCACCTTCGTCGTTGGGCAGAAAGACGCCCGGAATGGCCACAACATCCATCGCCTCCCCATCGATGTCCATCTGCTCGATACGCACGGAGCCCATGGAGTAGACTATATCGATGCCGGTCACCTTCTCAGACACCAGATGGAAGCCTTGTGGTCCCCAGCTTCTGTCAAATGTGATTGTTCTGGCCACACTAATATTACTTGCTCCGGCAGGCAGGATAATGAGACTAAAGCAAATCATGAGGACAGAGCCAATGTTCTTTCTCATCACATACCTCCTTACCAGTTTGGTTTTCCAGGCTAACGGCTGCACCTCACTTCTACTGCAATGTTCATTCCTTGAACCTGACTAAGCCCGCATCCTGCTTGACTAAACCTGAAGGCTCACCAACTCTGCCAGGTAAAACTTCAATTCGCTATTTTAACAGCAACATCTTCTTGGTCTGCACGAATTCTCCTGCCTGAATCTTGTAGAAGTAGATTCCGCTCGCCACCTCAACTCCTTGCTCATCCTCACCGTCCCAATGAACCCTCTTAGAGCCTGCGCTCTGATGCTCCTCCACCAGGATTCTTACCTTTTGTCCCAGTAAGTTGTATATAGTTAACTTTACATCACAATCCCTGGGTATTGCATACTTTATCTGAGTCTGCGGATTAAAGGGATTAGGATAATTTTGGAAAAGGGTGAATGATTTCGGTTTTAGCTCTTCCTTCTCCCCGTCGGTGAGTATCTTCACCGGAATGACCGAACCCTTCCGATCCGCAAGGATGGCCTCTTTGATTTTGAGGTTGGTTGGTTTTGCACTCTTTGACTCAAGTATAAGGAGATCCAGCCTGCTTCCGGCTGGAATGTAACCGTTGCCTTTCATATCCAGAATTCCCACCTTAACAAGTCCATCTTTCTGGCTAGAGAAAATCTGTAAATCTTGCAGATGCGATGGCAAAAGAGGAGTTAGGACCGACTCTTGGGAATCATATTCTATGGTTAACTGCACTCCTCCAAGGTCTACCCCAAATGTTCCTTGAATGAGAGTTTGGACTGACCCTTTGGTATCAGCAACCGCTCCTTTTGAGACCCACAGCCAAGCAGCGGGAGCTTGGCCCTGCGTTTTTTTCTGTGAAGGGACTTGGAGTTTGGTGCTTTCTCCAGCCGGATGTGGCCCATCCCGGAAGAGATAGTTGATCAAATATACTAAATCCTCTATATTAACCTGTCCATCCCGGTTGACATCGCCTGCTTCTGGTGGATCAGGAGGCAGCCCTCCTCTAAATAGGTAGTTTATCAGATAGACGATATCCCCCACGTTAACTTCCCCATCCCCATTGGCGTCTCCGTTCATAAGTATCCAGCATTCAAATTGCGTGACATGGCTGAGTCCGCCTCCGGTAGCGGAAATGGTTACAGGATAAATCCCGCAGGGCACATCGGGTATGGTATTTATTGTGAAGATAGAGGTGCCAGGAGGAACGAGCGAATTCGGATCAAATACGCCGCTAGCCCCGGGAGGTAATTCGGAATGAGTCAATTCCACTTGCGAAGCGAATCCTCCAAGAGAGGTCAGGATTACTTCCACACGGTCGGAGTAACCCGGGAATACCCAAACGGTGTCCTCACCAGCTGTTAAGGCAAAATCGGTGTCTGCCACAATTTCAACGAAGTCGTCGATCCAAACTGAACTCCCGTCGGTCAGCTCCAACTGGAATGTCACCTGGTGGCTGTCAGGGCAGAAGGGATCGACCTCAAACGAGTAGGCCCCACTGCTCGCCGTTGTCATCTCCGGCTCAAGATCCCCAAAGTATTGGGTGTTTCCGGTGACAACGACATAATCGTCTTCCTCACTCAATATCCCGCTTACCCCGTATGCTGTCTGGGTCCCGGTATTCCTTACCGTAATAGGCATATCAACGACATCCCCCGGATTCAGCACACCGTTGTTGTTTCCCGCGTAATCATCGATTACATGAGAAAGGTAAACCACCCAGGGTCCGCTGACCTGATACTCGAATGCCCCCATGTCGATTGCGGCGCCCCCTCCGGCAGGAATCCAATCGGCGGGATCGCCCGCATCGATGCAGGGTGAGCCGGGCGTGAGATGATAATCACCTGCGGCAGTATCCGCAAAGAGCGGATCGGCTGAGATGTTGCCATTAATCCCGGTCTGGTCTCCAACGTTGTCCGAGTAATTGTGCTCGTGGCCATAAACGTCATTATATAGGATATCGTACGTGCTTTCCGATTTACCCATGCCATATGCGCCATTATTACAAATGATATTATTTTTAACCAACGCATAACAAAGATTCCTGATGAGAATTCCGCAGTAAGAATTATCACACACGGTATTGTTGATCACCTGAGCGTTGGAGCCCAGCTCAAGATAAATACCCACCTGGCAGGAATTGTTATGGATGAGATTCCTGAATATCCTGATCCTGGGACGTGCAAATTCCCCAGCGATACAGCCGGCATTGGTACCGACAGCCTTGTTCTCCACCAAGAAATTCTCGACTATGGTGGGTGAAGACCCGTAGCAAAAAACACCAGCACCGCTGAGGGCAAGACCTCGGGTTAAGGTGAATCCTCGGATGACGGAATTCGAGTCCTCGCCCGATTGAAAACTTACCACCGGCCCAGTGTAATCTGCGTCGATCACCGTCGACTCAATGGCAGATTCCAGCCCGTCAAAAATGAAGTGACTGGCCACCAGAATTGACTTGCCAAGGAAGTTGATTCTCTCCTTGTACCGACCCATATCGACCAGAACCGTGTCGCCGTCGGTGGCACTCTTAATGCCCCTCTGGATGCTTCCGAATGGAAACTCCTCACTTCCGTTGCCCGCGGAGTCGTGACCAGCAGTGGATACGTGCCACACCGGCCCACTGTAGGACGGTGCCATAACCCCCAATACCACCTCCTTCTCCTGGGTGATCTCTTGCCCGTCAGCAGTAACCGTGATCGGATAAATCCCAGGATACACGTCAGGCGTGGTATACAGTTTGAGAGATGAGCTGTCTGTGGGAACCAGGTAATCGGGATCCAGAAACCCACTTACCTCTGGTGGTAAGGGCGAGTGGCTCAAATCCACCTGCGAGTTCAATCCACCCAAAGAGGTGAGAATCAGTTTAATGCCCGCCGAGTCCCCCTTCTCCACTATGACCGTATCAGGAACCGCGGCAATCACAAATCGATTTTCCGCTACCACCTGATAGAAGTGCGTGAGCCAGGAGTTTTCACCATCGGTTGTCTTTAAAGTGAACTTTACCACGTGACTGTCCGGACAGGAGGCGTCGACCTGGAACACATAATCGCCAATACTCTGGGCGGTCATTTCTGGATCCATGTCTCCGAAACTTTTTACACTATCTGTCACCGCCACGTAATCATCATCCTCCTGCAAAGTTCCGCTGACACCGTTGGCGGTTTCTATTCCGATATTCTTAACGGTTATAGGCGCATAGATGAGTTCGCCCGGATTCACCGCGCCATTTCCGTTTCCCCCGGAGTCATCGATTTCATGAGAATGATAAACCACGTAGGGTCCCTCCGGGGGAACAACTATCACCGTATCCCGGCAGGGTATGTAACCACGCTTTGTAACGGTCACCCACATGGTTCCCAGAGTCGCCAGGGGATAATCGAAGTAAACCGTGGCGCTTCCGCCGGTGGAGTACGCGGTGCCCAGAATCTCCCCGCCTTTGACGCAGGAGACTAAAGCGCTATCCTGGACCACATTTACCTCAAAATAACTCATGCCCGCAAAAAAGACCGAAGCATGGCTCACAGAAAGCTCAGCAGGTATGTCTGTCCATAGCTCCAGGGTGGGGTCGCCTAACAGCAGTAAGGTGTATACTGTCCAGCGATAATAGCGACCGCCGCCACTCGGTTGCTGTGCTATGGGAATAAACGGCAACTTTGAATTGCCCAATGTCTTTCCTACCTGGTAATCGCCGTTGTGAAAAAGGGCACGAAAGAATTCGATATCAAACTCTGCTCCCGGTCCCTCCAGCGGGTATCCTGGCAGTCCCCATCCGTAGCGGGTGTTTCCGCAGTAGGCGAAACCTCCTCCGTCGGGATTGTTGACAAAATGTTCAGCGATGCAGTCCACGTCGATGGCGGCGGTGATGCAGCCGAACGTATAGAACAAAGAGTAGCGGAACCCATTGACCAGGGCATCCATATCTGAGCTATACCATAGGTCTGGGCCGATGCTAAATACATCATAGTTTCCGTGCCCGTTGTGGTTTATGATATTCTGACCTTCGTTTAATCCAGCCCTGAAGGTCGCCCGGTTCAGGTTGCCCGAAGTCTCGTACAACTTGGTCACCTGGAAATAGTCGGGGACGAAACTTGAGTCTATGTAGTTCTTCAAAACCGCAGCATCCGTTCCAGGCCACAACACCTCGGCTGCGTAAAGTATCTTGGTTTGATAATCAGTCGGCGGATTGGTCTCATAGAGGAGACATTTATTTACGAAGGTCTGAGCCTGAGAAATGTCGTTGGAGGGTGCTCTTCCCACAAATACATCAGGATACATATCCACGCTATCTGCCCATTCCCCGTAGATCTGGTTTCCATTTGCATCCCAGTTGCTGTCCAGATCAGAAAAGTATTGGTCACATGGTATTAACTCGGAGTAACTCGACATTTGAGCTGAACGGTGAGGTATTATGTCAGTATCGCCACCCAATAGCACCCATTTGGTGCCGTAGTTGGCATAATAGTCCCGGATACAGTTTCTTATCTTCTCCTGATCATCTGATCCTGGATAGTTGGAAAGCACCCAGGAGACGTCTTTTATCTCAGTCGATATTCCTTTGAGGATTTTCCAATCAGCCAATTCTTGAAACGTCGGAACAAAGGAAGCATCTGTGATGATCAGATAGTCTATCTCCTCATCCTGAGGCAAGAAACCTTTGGTATCGAGTTGAACGTCCTCAGGGTTGATTACCATACTTTTGGCCAGGTCAGAATAAAAACGAACCGCCTTGGCTGATCGTCTGTTCACCGGGGCGGGAGAATGGGACGCTGACCTGAAGACAAGTTTGAATTCGATCCGGGTATACAGAATCAGCCTTCCTTCGGCGGGAACGTATTGAAGTGGGTAAAGCGCCACTCCCGCAATATGCTGACCACCGAGAAAACCATTGTTGGTCACCTCTGCCAACTTGCCCGGATACTCGGTGTTCAAAGCGTAAACCGCAGGATCAGGCTCCACGAATTCTACCTCCTCCCCTTTGGTCGGTAAACTGGAGACGGGGTAGAAGCGTTGAGCCGGATAGAGCTTATACGTTCCAGGCAATTCTTGATGCTCCGAGAGAACCACCTCCACCTTCTCAACCTCCAGGTCGGCAGGAATGGCTATCTGCACAAACCGCACCGGCAAAGAAGGAGTGCCTGGTTCTGCCTCAAATCTTGCATTCGCCATTCTTACCCGGTCATAACTATCCACCTTTTCGAAAATCAGATCCGAAGGATCAAAATCGAAGCTGAAAACCGTCCCAGAGGCACTAACCAAGGCGGACGAGAGAAAAAGGCTAGCAGAGACAAAAGCAAGCAGGAAAAGAACTGCTCGTCTCATTTTTACCTCCTGACTAGAAGGGTTATCTGTAAGTGTGAGTTATCAGCAGTTATACTACAATCTACATCCACATTCACCCCATGTCAAGTAAAATCTCCTACCAACCATTTCCCGGAAGCAGCAGAACGAACGTACGTTAACTCCCCTTTTGCTTTGGGTACATCGAACTTTAGACGTGTGCACGCTCCCGCGAACCTCAGCAGAAACGCTATCACGGCTCGACAAGTGGACTTAAACGTACTGAGGTCGCGGAATCAGGAGAGGATGAGGCTTAAAAGAGCGAATCTGGGCGCGGCTCAAGTAGTCCGCTGATCCAATCAAAAAAAGCAAGCCCGCAAAACAGGGCTTGCTTCTCACTTCTCTCCGGCTGGTCTGGAGTCGAAACTTCCAGCTATTCTTTCAACAAGGCGGCGTATTCCCGTTCGTCGGTTAGGATCTCGTACGCCTTTTTAATATAAGGATCAGTCTTCAGCAGCACTTCTTCGTACCAGGCCTTTTGACCATATAGATTATTAAGGATATCTCTCTTCAGGGATTCCTTGATGTAGTCGATGCTTTCGTCGAAATCGTCCTCTTTGTCTTCTTCAATCAGTCGCTCCAAATCGGCCACAGTCTGGGAGAACATCTCTGGTTTCTCGTGCTTCTGGATTCGATCTTTCAGAGGTTCCAGATCCAGCTCCAGGCGGGACTTGTAGGTGAAATCCTCGTCTTTGAGGAATTGCCTGAACTCCTCCAGCATATGCTGGTTTACCTCAAAATCCCGAGGAATGTCAGGATGTTTGGCGACATAGGAAACCGCGAAGTTGAAGAACATTGACTGCCTTTCCAGGTTGATCTCTATGGGCTTCAGGTCGGGCACGTCAATCTCAATATCCGGGACTATTCCACCACCTCCGTACACCTTTCTTCCACCCTTGGTGTAAAAGACTTCCTTCTCTTCAGCTTCCACGATCTCCGCTTGCTCCTCCTCTTCCTCTGCCTGCGCTTCTTCTCTGACCAACTGCCTCTTGGCTCTTTCCGGCTTCTGAATGCATCTTCCGCTGGGAACGTAATATTTGGCTATGGTTAGCTTCAGGTAGGTGTCATTTGGCATGCCGTATATCTGCTGGACCAATCCCTTCCCGAAAGTGGTATTGCCGATGATCACTCCCCTATCCCAGTCCTGGACTGCTCCAGAGACGATCTCTGAAGCCGATGCGGTACCCTCGTTTACCAGAACCACTAAGGGGCCGTCAGGAAAGACGGGCTCGTCGCTGGCGTAGAATTCCTTCTTGACCTCAGTTCGACCCTGTGTATATACGATGAGCTTGTCCTGATCAAGAAAGAGATTGGCGGTTTCCACTGCCTGATCCAGAAGTCCACCGCCGTTGCTTCTGAGATCAAAGATCATCCCTTTGATACCTCTGCTCTTCAGATCTTCCAGAGCTTCCCTCAGTTCCTTCCCAGAGTCCTTGGAGAACTTTGAGAGTCTTACGTACCCGATCCCCCCATCCATGACTCCGTGGTAAGGAACATTGGTAAGCTCAATTATCGCTCGCTCAACTTCGTACTCCAGAAGCTCCTCCACACCTTCTCTTTCTATGGTGAGGACTACCGTAGTTCCCCGTTCACCTCTCATAAGCTTGGAGGCTTCCTCCGAGCTCATCCCTTTAGCGGATTGGCCGTCGATCTTGACGATCTTATCACCTGCTCTGATTCCCATGCGATATGCCGGTGTTCCCTCTATGGGAGAAATAACTGTGATCCAATCGCCCCTTTTGGCGATGGTCATGCCCAGGCCTTCATACTTGCCCTCGGTCATCTCCATAAGTCGGCCATGAGCTTTGGCATCCTGTAAGGAGGAAAAGGGATCAAGCGTTTCGATCATCCCTCTGATCCCGGAGAACGTCATGTCCTTGACGTCCACTGAGTCCACGTACCTCTGATTTATGAAAAAAGCAACCTTATCTAAAAGCTTTACATAACTATAGATCGACGCGCTTTGATCTTCCGGTGTGCCCTTGATCTCCTCCGTTGCCTCTCCCAGGCCCACTGCCCAGATTATCGCCACGGAAATCAGAGCCATCGCCACGGCAACGACTCCGAATTTCTTCTGTTCTCTCATCTTCAACCTCCAAATTTAGATTTCACACCCAAAGGCTAATCTAACAGAAATTCTCGTTTTGTCAACATCAAACACGCTGCCACGGACGAACGCCCATGCTGCCTCACTTCACGTTTACAGTTGCCTCCCTGAAAGCGAAAGAAATTCTCCAATCCTGGTTTCAAGCAAATATCAGACCACAAGTTGAGGCCCAAGCTTCTGATCCAGGACTTCAAATAGGACCATTTAAGCCGTTGTAGCATAAAATGTTAAGTAGCGGACTAAATGGGCTAATCCTGAAAGCGAGGCAGCCATCAGAGAACCTGCAGAGCTCAGCAGGAACAATATGCATTAAGTTTCATAAATACTGCAGTATTCAAACAGCCGGATTCCTGGTCTAAGATCAGTTTTACCTTACGATTATGACTTCTGAGGACCACCACCCTTCGCCAGTTCTTCTTTGAAGGACTACCTTTATCCCGCCCTAGTGTTACGGAGTGTCGTTCCTCCCCGCTGACGCGGATCCCGAGATTATGCCCTCCAGCTCTGCCTCCTTAATAATATCCTTAACCTCGTACGCATCAAATACGTTCATTTCTTATACAGCGGTTGAGCCTAAAAAGTTTCAGACCCGGTAAGCTAATTCCCGTTTGCACGTCGGTCAATCCGCGGTTCGACCTCGGATCTTGCAGGGCTGGCCGACTGTCCCACCGAACAGGACTCAGCTCAAAAGCTTTTGAGGGAGAATGCCAAAAAGAACAAACAGACGAGATTTATCAGCAGAATCATAGCCAACGCCGCGGGTATTCCCAGAAGTGGGATCAGCACGGCAGAAGCCAAAACCGAACTCAAACTTGCCCCAAAGAGATCAAATGCGTAACCCGTGCCGGCTTTCTTGGTGGTTCTCATTTGGAGAAAAAGGTGGTTTGCCAAGGCGAACT